>JAZUOM010000001.1:0-104896 GCA_045604645.1 Ruminococcus sp.
AACAGGGGTTGTATCAGAATCACAACCTACGAATGAAAATAGCATCAACAAGCAAATCAAAAAACAAATAATTCGTTTCATTTTATACTCTCCTTTAATGTTTTACAACTTGCAATCAACATTCGTCTGATTCGACCGCAAAGATTTCTATGCTTTTTATAGATTTCTTCATCAATCGCATTCGTATTGAACAATAAACGTAACCAACCTTCGGTTTCGCTACATTCCTTAAGAGCAATTTCAAATTTTGAAAGCATATCCGCTTTACTCTGCCCATAATTTGCTTCACGGATATTTGCATAAATACTGCTTGAACTTTTACGAATTTGGAAAAGAGTGTTAGATGGTGCCTTGATATTCTGGCAAAGCAATTCTATTTTTGTTGCAAGTTGCTCGGAGTATGTCAGCAAATAATTTTTCGGCATATAACCACTCCTTTCAAGAGAATTATACTGCTTTTCCACAAACAAATCAAGGCGAAGCCTTGTATATCATCAATTCCGCAGGAATTGTATATCATCAACACGCAGTGTTGCATCTCATCAAGCTGCAGGAGGATTTATACACGGCTTTGCCGTGATGATATACCATCGCAAGGCGATGGATGATATACAGTCCCGACGGGGCTGATGATATGCCAAGCCTGCGGCTTGGATAAAAAAAGAAGTAACTTTTGGTAGACAAAAGTTACTTCTTTTTTGGCGTAGAGTGAGGGATTTGAACCCTCGGTACCTGAAAGGTACACAGCATTTCCAGTGCTGCTCCTTCGGCCGCTCGGACAACTCTACATATATGCACGCAAGAGCGTGCTTTTGTATTATAACTAACTTATTTAGAAAAATCAAGTGCTAATTACTCTTTGAATAATATATCAAAAAAATCGTTATAGTCGCTAATCTGATAATCGCACAACGGTGAATTCGGCATCTTAGAGCTACGGCAATAAAGACAGGTTGCAATCCCTGCGTTTTTTCCGCCTTGCATATCTGATGTCAGGCTATCGCCTAAGATTATCATACGAGATTTATCAGTGATATTAAGTTGTTCAAATATATATTCAAAGTATGCTTTGTCCGGCTTTGTATAGCCTATCTGCTCTGATATAAAAGCACCGTCGATATAATCAGCAATAGCAGACTGAGAAAAACGTCCTGTCTGTGCTTTTATAAGTCCGTTTGTTGCAATATATATTTTGCAGTACTCATGAAGCTTTTTGACAAACTCCTCTGCTCCATCAATCAGAAAAGTTGCGTTTGAAAGATTATCAAGATACCTATCGTTTGCCAAAACACAGTCAACGTCAGATACGCCGATTTCGCTGAAAAACTTTTCAAAACGCAAGGTCTTTAGTCTATCGCGGGTTATTGTGTTTTGTTCAAGTGCTTTCCATAACGATAAATTGATTGCACTATAATGAGCAAGTCTTTCGTCTGTAAACTCGATGTCAAAGCTCTCGAGCATCTTTTTAAGCGAATGAGCCTCTGCACGCTTGAAGTCAAAGATTGTTTCATCAGCATCAAGAAGAACTATATCAAATCGCTTATTGCTAGCGTCATATTTATTCAAAAGGTCTGCCCTCCGCATCAAAAACATCCACTCTTGTAATATCGTAATAGACCTCTATACAGTATTTTTCTTCGAGCGCCTTTACAAGCAGGGTTGGGTTAATATTTGTTGTGCTGCCTGCAGGAAGCACCACACGCACTACTACATCTTCTTCTGTGTCATAATGCTTTGCGTCTTTAAAATACTCTTTGATATCAATTTTTTTGATACCTTTTTTAGTTTTTTTATCTACCAGAATTTCATCTGCATTGAGCAAACTCTGAAGTCGTGTATATAATTCTTCTGTAGAAATATCATCGGACGACAAGCGGAGTTTGAATTTTGCGCTATTGATAGCACCACTCTTGAGCTTTGGTTGAGTTACATCAAAAACAGTGAGTCCGTGTGGCAAACACTTGTTAAGTTCGTCTTTGATTTTTTCAAGTTTGAGGTTATCATCAAGAATACGCATATCCATACTCTCGCGCTCACCAGTAAAACCAAGAGATAAAGGCAAGGCAAAAGTGATATATGGATGAACGTTAAAGCCCTCTGTATGCCAGACAGGGAGTCGGCTTTTGACTATGGCTCTTATCATAACTCTGTTTAAATCAAGGTGAGAAATATACCTGCACTGATCAAACTTTTTAAACCATACTCTGACGTTTTTCAAAGCAGACACCCCCCTTGTGCTTTGTAGCACCACAGTTAGAGCATTTTTCCCTGCAATGCGGTGTTGTTTTATTCTCGTATGCTTTTTTGCACTCGTTTATCAAGAATTCCTTTGTTACAGAATAGTCAATGTGGTCCCAAGGCAATATCTCAGTAAAATCACGACGACGATTTGCATAAAAATGCGGGTCAATCTGACACTCTTCAAAAACCTCAAGCCATTTTCCAAGCGAGAAGCAATCGGACCAGCCGTCAAAGCGCATACCTTTTTCTACTGCTTTTTCAAGCACTTTACTTAACTTTCTGTCACCACGTGAGAACACAGCCTCCATAAATGAAGTGTCAGCATCATGATAATTGAAAGATATTTTCTTTGTTGTAAGGCTTTCTTTTATATGAGCCTGCTTTGAATGGATTGTATCAATACTATCCTGTGGTTCCCACTGGAATGGTGTGAACGGCTTTGGTACAAACGAAGAAGCAGAAAGTGTTACACGCACGCTTTTGCCTTTTGGTCGGTTTTCGCTTTTGTAGTATGTGTTTACTACCTTTTGTCCAAGCTCTGCGATACCCTTTACGTCATCAAAAGTTTCGGTCGGCAGACCAATCATAAAATACAGTTTTACTGTGGTATATCCACCATCAAACGCAACAAGACAGGTATCAAGAAGTTCGTCTTCCAAAACATTCTTATTGATAACATCACGCAAGCGCTGTGTGCCTGCTTCAGGTGCAAATGTAAGTCCGCTTTTTCTGACAGATTTAATCTTTGATAAAATATCATCAGTAAAGCCGTCTACACGAAGCGACGGTAAACTCAAACTCACGTTCTCCTGTGTTGACCACTGTGACAGTTTATCGAGCAATGGTACAATCTGTGTATAGTCACTGGAGCTAAGGCTTGAGAGAGAAATCTCGTCATAGCCGGTATTACGGCAAAGCGTGTGGCATTGCTCGTTAATGCAATCGACTGATTTTTCGCGTACAGGTCTGTACAAAAAACCTGCCTGACAGAATCTGCATCCACGGATACAGCCTCTGAATATTTCTTCTACCGCTCTGTCGTGTACTATCTCGACATTTGGTACAACAAAGTTATCAGGATAGTAAGACTTGTCCATATCCATCATAACTCGTTTTTCTATTTTTGCAGGCACACTGTCAAACTTTCCAGTAAAAGATTTAATAGTGCCATCTTCGTTATATGTAACATCGTACAGTGCAGGTACATAAACACCTTTTATCTGTGATGCAAGATGCAAAAACTCGTCTTTGGTTTTCCCCTGTTTTTTGCACTCTCTGAAAAGGTCAATAACCTCCAAATCAACCTCTTCACCATCGCCGATAAAGAAAATATCCACAAAGTCAGCAATAGGCTCCGGGTTACACGCACAAGGTCCGCCTGCTACTACAATATTCTTTAGTTCCTTGCGGTCGCATGATCTGAGTTGTATATTAGAAAGCTTAAGCATATTGAGCACATTTGTATACGACAGTTCGTACTGCAAGGTAAAGCCGATAAAATCAAACTCTGATACAGGGTCCATACTCTCAAGTGCATAAAGCGGGATATCGTGCTTTATCATCTGTTCTTCCATATCAATCCAAGGCGCAAACACACGCTCGCACCAGATATATGGCTTTGAGTTGAAAAGGCTGTAGAGAATTTTCATACCAAGATGTGACATACCGATTTCGTATGTATCGGGAAAACAAAACGCAAATCGCACATCAACTTCATCTTTATTTTTGACAACTGCATTAAGCTCGCCACCGACATATTTGCCTGGTTTTTGAACTTTGAGCAATATTTTTTCAAGCTTTGATTTTATCATAATTCCTCCGTTATTTTACAAAAAGAATTGTCAGAAGATACAAGGATATCAACAACAATGAGTAATTATATCTTGAATAAAAAAGCACCATTATACCAACAAAAAACAATGGTACCAATAATATAAAAGTCACGACTTTGATAATTCTACAGCTAATTTCAAACGAGAACTTTTTTGTGAGCAAAATAATAAGTGCATGTCCCCCGTCAAAAGTATCAAAAGGCAAAAGATTAAACAAACCTATCAATAAATTTGTAACAGAAAGTGTCTGTGAAAAAGGATAAAAAATCAGCGAGAACACAAGATTAAATATGGGTCCAAATAAGGTGATAACCATATCTGAGAAGTCATACGTGTGAGTATTTGCATCAATCACAAATTCAAAAAAACGCAAAGTTATGCTTTTAGGTTTTATGTGAAAAAGCCTCATAGCAAACAAGTGCCCGCACTCGTGAATCAAAGCACAAAGAAAACACGCGCCTATCTTGTATGAAGTGTCAAGTATAAAAGCAACAGACAAAACCGCTACTGTTACAAAGGAAGCGCAAAACCTAATCCCAAAAATCTTACATCTCATCTACAGTTGACACAATCTCATCTGTTGATGCTGAAAAATAAGGTGACAGGTCAATGCTCTCAAAACTTTCGTTTGATACAAGCGTATTTTTCATCATAGAATGATAATAGTCACATAGTCTTTTATATGTAGTACTATCCATTGCTTTAAAAAGAAAAATTATAAACGCAATTATAATACAAACAACAAGCTGAATAGTGATTAGTCCAACAAATTTACGCTTTTTAACATCGTTACGTTTTTGTTTTGAGTTTATATCTTCAGGACTATCGTTTTGTGTCTCGTCACTAACAATCATCGGCTCTTGAATCGAGTCGAGTGTCTGCCAGTTTTCGTCATATATAATCTCGTTTTGCTTAAAGTCGTCCACAAAATCACCTCAACAAAATATATGCTGAGATATAAAAGATTAACACTAAGCAAGATTTTTATCATCAGGAATGTCAAGTTGTCTGAAATCTTTTTTCACAAGATTTGCAAAGAAGAAAATCGCAGCCACAAGAGCCACCACTTCAGCTACAGGGAATGAATACCACAGGATATCCAAAGAATATCTGCCAAGTACAAATGCAACAGGAAGCAACACAATAAGCTGACGCATTATTGACATCAGCATACTGCTTACACCTTTTCCAACTGCCTGAAACAGAGTGGAAAAAGTAATACCAACTGCTGCCGGAACAAAACAAAGACTGATAATTTTAAATGCAGGCACACCAAGCTGTACAGTAAGTGTATCTGCCTCAAATAACGAAAGTAAAAATTCTGAACACAACTGGAAGAGTATAAAACCAAGCACCATAATCAAAGCCGCTACACAAAGGCATATTTTAAGAGCGCTGTACATACGTTTTTTATCTTTTGCACCATAGTTGTATCCAATAATCGGCGAGGTTCCCTGTGACAGACCAAATACAGGCATAAATATAAAACTCTGAAGTTTAAAATAAACACCAAATACGCTAGTGTACGCTTCTTTGATTGCAACACTTTTTGCAAACATAGCGATAATACCGTTAATACCGCTGACCATAACAGAGCCGATACTCTGCATAATAATCGCCGGAATACCTACTATGTAAATATTCCTCAGTACCGACATCTTGAATCTGAATTTTCTGAAACTGATTTTTATATCGTGCTTTTTTGCGAAGAGAAAAACAAGAATGAAAGTCATTGAACAAAGTTGTCCGATAACAGTAGCAATAGCGGCACCTAAAACCTCAAGACGTGGGAAAAACCAATAGCCGTGAATAAACAACGGGTCTAAAGCGATATTAATCACAGCACCGATTATCTGTGTAAACATAGGGATAATCATATTGCCTGTAGCCTGCAAAATCTTCTCACACATAACAGAAACCAGACAACCGATGGATACAGTTAGCACTAAAGTTAAATACTGTGTACCATATGTAAGTATAGTTTTGTCATCAGTAAAAAGTGATATGAAAGGCTTTGATGCAAAAACGCCAATCACAACAAACACAAGCCAGGTAATGACTGCTATAACAAGGCCATGTGCGGCAGCATCGTTTGCTTCGCTATGGCACTTTGCGCCCAGTCGTCGTGCTATTAGCGAGTTAACACCAACAGCAGTACCAACAGCAAATGATATTAGAATCATCTGTAACGGATACGCAAGCGAAACAGCGTTTAAGGCATCATTTCCAAGTTGAGATACAAATATACTGTCTACTACATTGTACAGGGCCTGAATCATCATTGAAAACATAGCCGGCAACGACATAGACATAAGTAGCGGAAACATTTTCATTGTTCCCATTTTGTTAGTCGCAGTAGAATTACTCAATTTAATTAAACTTCCTTATCTTTTCTGATATTTTTAACTATAAGTGTAAGTATGGACAAAACAGCAACCGAAGCTAATACACCTGTAAAATCAAGCAAAACATCTGACACCTGTGCTGACCTGCCAGAGGAAAAAAGCTGTATTGACTCATCAATAGCTGCAACCACAAGTCCAAAAACAAGAGCAAAAATCATCTTAAAATCAAGATGTCTTACAAACGATAAAACTGTGTAAAAAAATATTATGCCAAGCAAAAAATATTCTACAAAATGTGCACATTTGCGTACAAGATGTTCAGTTAACGTTATGTTTATGTGAATTGATTTGAATAAGGAGTTGATAAACTCCCTGACACCAAGGCTTTGGGCTGATGATGACACAGCATCAAAAGATGAATTTATGAATATAAAACTAATCATAAATGTACAAAGCAGACACATAATTATCCTTTGTGCCATTATCTTAGCGCTATTCAAACAACCACTTCCAATCCAGCATATATTTTAACCTTTACATACAGTGATGTCAATTGTCGATTTATATAAAACAAATGACTATTGAATTAGTTTTTTATTTAGTGTATAATGTTATACGGATTTTTTTGTGACAAAAATATCGTTACATAATTTTGAATAGATATTAATATCTGTCCGTTATTACATTTTGATTTTTGAGGTGTTATTGATGTTACAATACATAATTGTATTTTTAATCTCTATGGTTCCGCTTATTGAACTAAGACTCGCTGTGCCATATGGTATCGCTATGGGACTTAACGTTCCGCTTGTTTACATTATTTCAATTATCGGTAATATGCTCCCTGTTCCTATTATTTACCTGTTTGCAAGAAAGGTTCTTTTGTGGGGCAAGGATAAAAAATATATCGGCAAATTTTTCACCTTCTGTATCGAAAAAGGCGAAAAAGGCGGAAAAAAACTTCAAGAAAAAGCCGGAAAAGGTCTTTTTGTTGCATTGATGCTTTTTGTTGGTATTCCGCTACCGGGTACCGGCGCATGGACAGGTACGCTTGCCGCAAGCATGCTTGATATGGACTTTAAGCAAAGTGTAATCGCTGTACTGCTTGGAGTTATAATCGCAGGCATTATCATGGGTCTTGCAAGCATGGGACTGTTAGGTGCTTTGAGTGCATGGTTTGCACCAAAATAATATTTATAGTCAAAGGGTAGCTTAGTTCAAGTTACCCTTTTATAGGTGAAATTTATGGAAACTTACAATGTATATATTGCGATTATCGGCGGTGGCGCATCAGGACTTATGTGCGGATGCATCGCAGGAAAAAAGTACAACGATAAAAAAACAGTTATTCTTGAGCGGGATAATCGCGTCGGAAAAAAGATACTGGTAAGCGGCAACTCAAGATGCAATATGACAAATCTTGACTCAGACATAAGCAAGTATCACACTAGTTTTTGTGACGGTGTGAGCAATCTTTTAACTAACTATCCGCCACAAAAAATAATTGATTATTTTGAAAGCATCGGTCTTGTCACTATGGTGGATAGCGAAAACAGGGTTTATCCGTTATCACGTCAGGCAAGTGCTGTGCTTTCTGTGCTCAGAAACGAACTAAGACGACAAAATGTGGAAGAAATATGTGATACTGAAGTAATAAGCATTGATAAAACAAAGGACGGGTATAAGCTCACTTGTAGTGATAAAATTATATTTGCCAAAAAAGTCGTGATCGCAACAGGTGGCAAAAATAACTATGCTATGAAAGTTGTTAACAACCCTCATTCCCCTGCTGTGAGTATCGGACACAAAATAAGCAAGCTGACCCCTTCCCTTTCTCCTGTTATAGTTAAGTCAAAACACATCAACTCATTAAAGGGTATCAGGGCTCTTGGCAAAGTAAGCGCAATAGTTGACAAGCAAGTTGTTAAAAGTGAATATGGTGAAATCCAGTTTTCAAACAACAGTCTGTCCGGTATCTGTGTGTTTAATCTGTCAAATATTCTTAACAAAACAGATAACGGTGAAATCGCTGTACAACTTTTACCACAATATTCTTTTTCAGAAATAAAAGATATCATACATAGAAGAATCAAACTAACCTCAAACGACAATGTTCAGGAAATCTTCACAGGGCTTTTCCACAAAAACATCGGTATTGCACTTTTGAAAGAAAGTAAGATTGATACTGCAAAAAAATCAAAAGACCTTACAAACAGCGAAATCAATACCCTCTCAAACACTATAGACTGCTGGAAATTTAAAACTGAAAAATCAAATGATTTTTCGAATGCTCAGGTAACAGCAGGCGGAGTAACAGGCTCGCAGATTGATACTGTAACTCTTGAAAGTAAGATTGCAAAGAACGTATATCTTTGCGGTGAAGTTATTGATGTTAACGGCGATTGTGGCGGCTTTAACCTGCAATTTGCTTTTTCATCAGGAATGTGTGTTGGTGAACAATTATGATAAGGCTGAATAACGTAAGGCTTGATTTAGGGTATACAGACAGCGATATCAAAAATGCTGTAAAAAAAGAGCTCAGAATAAGCGAAAAAGCCATCAAAAACATTTCGCTGTATCGTCGCTCTGTAGATGCACGACACAAGAATGATGTGCATTTCATTGCAACACTAGATATAAACGTTAATGTTGATGAAAATGCTGTTCTCTCTAAAAGCAAAAACAAGAACGCCGGTATATGTGAAGAATACAAATATAACATTCCATATAAAAGTGACCTTAAACAACGCCCTGTTGTAGTGGGTTTTGGGCCTGCGGGTATGTTCTGTGCACTGATACTTGCTAAGGCTGGTCAGCGACCTATTGTTATTGAGCGTGGTGACACAGTTGAAAACCGCACAAAAAAAGTGCTTGGTCTTTGGAATGATTCAGTTCTTGATACTAATTCAAATGTACAGTTTGGTGAAGGCGGTGCAGGTACTTTTTCTGATGGAAAACTGAACACAGGCACTAAAGATTCGCGCTCACGAAATATACTAATCGAATTTGTAAAGCATGGTGCGCCACAGGAAATACTTTATAACGCAAAGCCTCACATCGGTACCGATAAGCTCAAAGATACAGTTAAAAATATCAGAGAAGATATCATTTCTTTGGGCGGTGAAATAAAATTTAACACAAAGCTTGTTAAAATAAATCACAAAAACAACCGTGTAACTTCAATTGTTGCACAAAACGGTAGTAAAAGCGAAATTATACAAACAGATAATGTTGTCCTTGCTATAGGTCACAGCGCCAGAGATACATTTGAGATGCTTAATAATATGAATGTTTTTATGGAGCAAAAACCTTTTTCGGTGGGTGCGAGAATCGAGCATCTCAGAAGCGATATTGACAAGGCACAATATGGCAAGTTTGCAGATAATAATCACTTGGGTGCTGCTGACTACAAAATGAATATAAAGTCAAAGTCCGGTCGTGGTGTGTACACTTTCTGTATGTGTCCCGGCGGTGTTGTGGTTGCTGCCCAAAGCGAAGAAAACACCGTTGTCACAAATGGTATGAGTTTGTTTGCACGCGACAGCATAAACTCAAATTCAGCACTGCTTGTCAATGTATATCCACGTGATTTTCAAAGCGACGATGTGCTAGCAGGTGTTGAATATCAGCGAAAAATTGAGCGTGCTGCATATAACTGCGGTGGCGGCAATTACTGTGCACCTGTGCAAAGAGTCGGTGATTTTCTTTGCAATAAAAACTCAACAGCTTTCGGTGATGTTTTGCCATCGTACAAGCCGGGCACCAACTTCTGTAAGGTTGATGACTATCTGCCATCATATATTGCTGATGCAATGCGTGAGGGTATCACAGCGATGGATAAAAAGCTCAAAAACTTTGCATCATATGATGCTTTGCTGACAGGTGCAGAAACACGAAGTTCGTCCCCTGTCAGAATCAAACGCGATGACAGTTTGCAGAGTGTAAGCATAAAAGGTCTTTACCCTTGTGGCGAAGGTGCAGGATATGCAGGAGGAATTATATCGGCGGCTGTGGACGGTATGAGATGTGCTGAACAAATTTTAATAAACGCATAAGCAAAAACGCCCTGAATTTTCAGGGCGTTTACTTTTATATTGTGATACAAGCTGAGTGTTTTATCGAATAGATAAGACATTCTTTGACTTTATAATCAGTGCATTGTTCCATAGCGTCTTTGTAAATTTCGAGCTGATTGTGATACATACCATATAAATCCTGTGGGTCTTTTACGTTATCTGTTTTGTAGTCAACAATCACGAGCTCTCCATTTTCTACAAAGGCAAGGTCAACAGCACCCTGAAGGATAATCTGCTCATCGCACTTAGTATTCTGTAATTTTTCATCAACTAAGGACGCATTAACCTTAATAGTAAAGCGATACTCTTTCATAACATTGTCGCTATTGATACAACGGCTTATAACATCGCTGTGTATAAATCGAAGAGCTTTTTCCCTATCGATTGACTGTGCCTGAATCTGCGATATAAAGCCTTGCTGACATAATCTTTCGATTTCAGACTCAATATTGTTCCGTGCACTTGAAAAATCACAAAACTGCATAAATGCATGCAAGGCTGTGCCCTTTGAAGCGGCTGTGAGTTTGCTGTCGCTCATAAAAGCAGGAGTGTTAAGTATCCTGTCAAAAGCTTTGTCTGATAATTTGTGAGCAAGTTCAGATGCAGAAACCTTTGACGGGATGTTTCTCAATGCATCGTTTTTGTAAACAAAAGACGTCCTTTTGTTCAAGGTATCAACAACCAGATTATCACCATCAACAGGTTTTATGCACTCATTTACAGCATATGTTTCTTCTGCTAAAGATTCAGTATCAGCATCAACAACCTGCACATCAAATTCAAAATCCGCACTATAGTCTGGTTTGATGTCACAATTTACAAACTGTCTTAATTCTTCTCCGTCAGGGTGAAGCATCGCGCACATAGTTATCCACTCTGACAAAATACTGCTGTTTCTTATAACAAACGGCATTATGCTTTTGCTGATAGTTAGCTTTGAGCTTACTCTTTTGAGATAACTTTCAATATTATCGTGGCTTGAAATCATAATAAGCTTTTGCTTTGCACGTGTCATAGCAACATAAAGAACACGCAATTCTTCGCTTTTTTCATCACGTTTGAGCGCCAAAGAAACAGCTTCTCTCGGCATTGTAGAAACAGTTGCGTTTATATCCTCTATTTTTTGCTTTACTGCAATACCAAGCTCTGAGTGCAAAAGTACGTTTTCTTTTGTATCAGTAACAAATTTTCGCGCTGTGTTTGCTAAAATACAAACAGGAAATTCGAGTCCTTTGCTGGAGTGAATACTCATTACACGTACAGCGTTGTGTGATGACGCAGACAAGTCCGCAGCACCTGCAATATCGCTGTCGTTATCTCTCAAACGCTTTATATATGATACAAATCGTGAAAGCCCCTTGCCCACTCCTGATTCAAAATCTTTTGCATATTCTTTTAAAAGTCGCAAGTTACTGATCGCAAGATCGTTTTGACTGGTAGCAGACACTATCGACATATAACCTGTACGCTCGTAAATTGTATTAATCAGGACACTTACTGGTGTTGTGACACTTAAATCACGATAAAAAGCCAGTTCGTCTAAAAGATGCTGGCATTTTATGTTACCGCAAGCTGCTTCTTTCATAACAGATTTGTACAGTGGACATTTTTTGTTTTCGGCTCTGATTTGTGCCAGATCGTCAGGAGTAAAACCAAAAATCGGACTCATCATTACTGACAGCAACTCAATATCAAGCATCGGGTTGTCGATAACACTCAACAGATTAGTCATAACCATAATTTCATGAGCATTAAGAAAGCTGTAGGTGTTCTCGCAGTATGCAGGTACAGAGCACGAAATCAAAGTGTCAACGTACACGTTAGCGTGTTCTTTTGCACTTCGCATCAGAATAGCAAAATCGCCGTAGGTGACGCTTCTGTATGTATCGCCGTCTTTCACCTTGTATCCATCTTTTATCATTTTGAGGATAAGAGATGCAATATATCTTGCTTCAATAATATCCGGGTTTGCTTTTTCGTCTTTTGTGTACGAAAGCATATGATAGCAAGTTGATGGCTCGCTTAAAGTTTCATACTGAGCACCGCATTTAAGACTTTCGTTGTCATCATACACAATATCGCCTACACTATCGGACATCAGTTTAGAAAAGAAAAAGTTAACTGCACTTGTAACACCTGAGATACTCCTGAAGTTTTTGTCAAGGAATATTTTTGCAGGAAAAACAGGTTGCTTTTCATCATAAAATACAGATTTTTCTTTTCTGTTTATGAAAAGTTGTGGCATCGCCTGTCTGAATCCGTAAATGCTCTGCTTTACGTCACCTACAAAAAAGAGGTTTGTGTTGTTTTTGCTAAGTGCTGAGAAAATCAGGTCCTGTGCCTCGTTTGCGTCCTGATACTCGTCAACCATAATCTCATCAAAACCTGACTGCAACTTGTATGCAACATCAGTAGGAGTCATAGTGTTTTTATCAATCAACAGTTTTATTGTCCAATGCTCCAAATCAGGATAATCGGCGATTTTTTTGACTGCTTTGAGTTTCTGATAATTGTCGCTAAACTGTTGCACACAATTAAAAAGCTGATGAGAAACAACATACAAATCAGCGACTTCTTTGTGACAGTTATCAATATCATACATAAACAAATCACACAGATTTGAGACAGTGCTCTTGAATAGTTTTCGGTTTGATTCAATCAGGCATTTGTAATAATTGTCTTTGTATCCCTTGATTGTTGGCATTCTGCCTTTATCAAAACTTTTCAGTGCAACTGAAATGCTGTGCTCTTGTGGGTTGTTGACTGCTGTTTGTAGTCTGAAAAGAAATTCTTTGTCACTATTAAGCAACGGCGATACGGCATCTTTGAGCTTGTCGTCATATGATGCCAAATCAAACGACGACTCAAGAAGCGAAGTCAAAAACTCGCACGCTTGTTGTGCATACGACAGTATAATTTTGCCCCATACAGAGTCATTGAGAGTATCAAACTGCGAAAACATCTGAAGTTTTTTATCAATCCACAAATCAGGAAACGGATGTGAGCGCAGAAAAGTATGGATTTTAAGTATAGTTTTTTCGAGTGCAGAATCGTCTTTTGTACCGCCAAACGCTTCTACAAGATGAAAAAAGTCAGGTTCGGCACTTGCATACATAGAGTCAAGTGTCAATTTCAGTGCATCATTTTTGATTAGTGCCAGTTCACTTTCATCAGCAATCCTGAAATTTCTATCAATATCTAGAACATAAAAATACTCTTTTACAAGTGAAGAGCAAAAGCCGTCAATGGTAGAGATGTGCGCCTTTGACATAAGACTTTGCTGACGCAACAACTGCTTGTTAAAGGGGTCTTCCTTGATAAGTTCAGTAAGTTTTGCATTTAGTCTTTCTTTAAGCTCTGCTGCTGCAGCACGGGTATAGGTTACAACCAGTATTCTGTCTGCATCAACAGGGTTTTCTTTGTCTGTAATGCGCTTGATAACACGCTGTACAAGTACTGCGGTTTTTCCGGAGCCGGCGGCTGCAGAAACGATGACAGAGCCGCCTTTAGCGTCAATAGCCTGACGCTGACTGTCAGTCCATACTCTTTTCATCGTAATTGACCTCCTCTGCTCTGAGTTTGTTATACACATCTGCCTTGCTGTATTTTTTGACCTGTGTACATGGGTCGTCGTCACGATACGCACACACGCTGATATACGGACACCACTTGCATGCGTCATACTCGCCTTTTGCAGGGTGTGAATCTATATCACCATCACAAAGCGA
Organism: Ruminococcus sp.; assembly: GCA_045604645.1. GTDB lineage: Bacteria > Bacillota > Clostridia > Oscillospirales > Acutalibacteraceae > Ruminococcoides. Next base: position 14,223 of record JAZUOM010000001.1, read on the forward strand.
AAGTGCCATCTGTTTTATGGATTTATCTACCTGTGCAAAAAGCATACCGAATTCTTCTAAAGAAGCAAGGCTACCCATACGGTCAGACACCTTGTCGCCGCTGATGCTTACAGGTATATAGACACCGTCTGCCTTGCTTTCCATACCTGTGATTACATCAACATCATCAAGGATAATACCGTGCATTCTGCTGTCTTTTTCTGCTTCTTTTTTTGCACTTTCAACAGTAACACCGGATGACAACTTTAAAGTAGGGGCTACCGCCGGTACATACAGCACACCAGCAGGAGTCAGTTCGCTGTTAAAATACTCACTTGCACCACTGTTGATTGCTGACATATAAATGAGCATCTGCAGATTAATTCCGTACAAAACGTCGGACAAACAGTATTTTTTTGTACCTGTTTTGTAGTCGATAACACGGATATATTTTTTGTTTTCGTGTTCCATAATATCGACACGGTCAACCTGCCCCATAATACTAACTGTGATATCGTCACTTACCTTAAGATTGTAGCAAGGTATATCCTCGCCGATTTTAAGCTCAAAATCAGTTGGTCTAAAGCTTGATTGAGCAAATTCTTCACACAGTCTTTTGAGTATTTTTGTAGCAGTTGTTTTTATCCTGAAATACAGATACAGAAAACGACTTGTCTTGTCTTTTACACCACCAAGGTGTTCGTTTGCGTACTGCTGTAGCAAAGACGAAACTTCTGCCTCAATAACGCTTTCTGTTATTTGCGAAAAATCATCGTTTTTGTGGTTTTTAATAAACTCTTCAAGTAAAAAATGCATCAATGTACCGTATTCAAGAGAGTCGATTTTTGCCTGTCTGCGCTCTGATACCTTGAGGCCGTATTTGCAAAAATACTCAAATTTGCACATATGAAAAACTTCCACCTGAGATGCAGACAGCTTGAGATCAGTTGAGAACAATTTCTGAGCAAGTTTTTCATCGGTAATTTTCTTTTTATCTCTTTTTAACTCCTTGTCTATTGCGTTGATAATAGCAGAGTAGTTACTGTTATCGCTGAAATATTCTTTGAGTTTTAAGATATCGGGATTGTCAGATTTATAGTTGCGCACATAATAATCAAACGCCGCTCTGTCACACCACAAATAATCAAAAATTGTATTATCATCAGCGCTGAACAAAGGGATATTTTCGAAAATATCAGGAAGCATAGTCACAATTACTGACGCAAGACATCTTGTGCCACTAAGCGAAAAATTATAGAAAGAAATAAACAATTTTTCGCTGGCACTGGTGAGTGCTTTATACGCAAGGTACTTTTCGGTTGGGATAAGCTGCTCTATAGAATCAGACATGGTAAGCCCGTAAGAGTTAAGCAAGTTGCGCTCTGCGTCAGAGAAAACACCGGACTCTACCGGCATATGCGGAAACTCACCATCGATTGCACCGATTACAAACACAGCCCTTTTATCAGTAAGCAAAGAACGGTCAGCACAAGCGACATCAACCTGATCTACGCTTTTTGGAATAAACGAGATATCTGTGTTCAAGAAATTAATATGTAAAAGTTCTGAAAATCTTTTTGCAGAAATGCTGTAATCGCCTATAACCAGCACCATTTTATCGAGAATCTCAACAAAAATATTGTAAATACGAATCTGCTCGTTGCACAAATCAAGTGCGCCGTCTTTTTCAAGACTGTCACAAAGTGCGAGCAGGTTTTCTTTGCAATTAAGGCGATAAATAAGCTTTATGAGCGCTTTTGATATATTAAGTGCAGTTGTATCCTTTGTGTCATAATAAAACGATTTCAGGCTATCTATGACAGTTTTGCGGGTGTTTTCTATTTCACTTAGCAATTTAATATCACTGTCTGTGAACTCTGACACAAAGCCACGCGGATTCAGCGTGAACTCATCAAAGAGTTTTTTGCCTGTTATGTCCCAAGTGAAAAGATAGTTTTCAAAGTCTGAAATCTGCTCTACTGTGATATTTGTAAGGTCGGTTTTGAGCAATGACAGCACGTCTTCTTTATCAAATCCACCTGTAATAACATCAAAACATGCCATTACAAATTTTATGAACGGCTTTGTGTCAATGTCCTGTGGCTTGTCCATAAAATAATTTATGTCGTATTTATCAAACACAGTATCAAGCACACCAAGATACTTGTCGCTGTTGCGTGTTATAACAGCGATATCTTTGTACTCATAGTTTTCTTCTATAACAAGTCTTTTGATATTACGGGCAACATAATCTGCTTCATCATAAATACTCTGTGCCTGATATACACTAAGCGCATTACCACAAAACTCGTGTTTTTCACAGTTAATGCGGAATATATTTTCGTCAAATGATTTTAGCTCTTCTGATAAAAACCTGTGATTATCATATAACATTACCGGTTTGCTGACTGATATGCCGTTTTGTGTTGCAATTCGTGTAAGACGTTTTTTTGTACGCTCTGACACATAAAACAGGTCGCCGTTTGCTCCGTTTAAATCATCACTTGTGAGTGCGACGTACATATTCTTACATTGCATCATAAGTTGCGAGAGCACATCATACTCCGCAGTTGTAAAGCCATAGAAAGAGTCAACCGCAATAGTATAGTTTTCAAACAAACGCTCTTTTTCAATAACTGAGCATATGTGTGTAAGTGAATCAAGCGGGTCAATATAACTTTTTGACAAAATTGCGTCATATGTTTCATAAAGCAGAGCACTTTCGTACAGCTTCTTTGATAAAGTATTGTCAGATATTTTTTCAGACGCTTCATAAAGCATCTTTGGTGTAATAGAGCATTTTTTATACTCCTTGACGCAATTAAGCATAAGCTCGCTAAGATCAGTAGAAGCAGCACGCTTTGAAAACAAATCAAGCTTGTCCCCCACCTGCTCAACAGCGATACTCATAACCATATTGCGGATACCCTCGTCGGCAAAAGACATAAATCTGTTTCCGCTTTGTTCAAAAACATAGTCACATAAGCGCGAAAAACCAAACACCTTGATATTTTGCGAAAGTTTTGGACCAAGCATCTCCAAAAACGCTTTTTCTGTAGCAAAAGAGCTCTGGTCAGGGACTATGAACATCAAATTTTTGTCACCATCATTAACCAGTTTTACAAAGGTGTCGTACAAATATTTTGTTTTTCCCGTACCTGATGTACCAAGAACAAAATTCAGCATAATATACTCCAAAATTTTAATAATGTAATTGTAACACAAACAATGTCCTATAAATAGTACATTAACGGAATAATGAAATAAATTTTTCGTAGCACTCAACTATTTTAAACCTGAACACAAATTTCTCTGTTGTAACAACATCGTATTCATTCTGTGACAAATCTTCTTTCATACTCTGACTTGTAGACGCACCAACGCATAGCGTCGGATACATAACACACCACCAGTTTTTGCCCTGTGCACTGCCTATTTCGATTTGCAGCGTATCATAGTAACCTGCAGGCATAGTAAAATCCTCATAATATCTTGTGTCAAAATAGATGTTATTTAGTTTAACTTTCACATCATAATTACAGCCATATTTATCTACTGTCTGTTGCGCTGTTTTTTGTATAAAATAAAGGTTATCTTTTGTTACTGATAAAGCCTCTTCTTTTGTTTTTACACAGTTATACAAGCAAGATGATTCTTTTAACACGGTGTCACGGACATCAAGCTTCATTTTCTGGTCAAAATCGCTGTCAGAGTTTGCGAGTATATGTAGACGCAACACATCTTTTTGAAGCGATTTACAAGTATTATGAAAAGGTACAATAGCAATCAGCACTGCAATAACCGCTACAAAAACCAGTATTTTCATAAACATTTTCATATAAAAAAACCTGCCTTATTCAAGATAACTTGAGTATAGGCAGATTTTTATGTTTTAAACAATTTTGCATCCGTGTTTTAAAGGCTCACAAACATATAACTTGTCGTAATTGCTGCTCATAAGTTCCTTGCATCGCTCGGCTTTTTTCTTCTCTAAAAAAATTCCAAATACAGCCGACCCTGACCCGCTCATACACGCGCCAAGAGCTTTGTTTTTCATCATATCCTGCTTGATAGATTTAATCTCTTTTAGTTCCATTACAGCCTCAAACTCGTTGTAAAGGCAGTGACAAACACCTCTGAGATTACGCTTGTATATCATTTTTACTACTTCATCAGTAACAATAAAGCCTTTTGAGTTTTTGCTGTCAGCCAAAGCATAGGCGTGAGCTGTAGAAACGTTTACATCAGGTTTGCAGATGAGTATACTGCACCTGGTAATAGACGGAAGTTTTAACAGCTGTGTGCCTGTTTTCTGAGCAAGGCAAGTGCCACCAACTATGCAAAACGGTACATCAGCACCAACTCTCTCGCCAATTTCACACATCTGTTGTGATGTGAGTCTTGTATCAAAAATACGATTTAATGCAATTATCACGGCTGCAGCATCTGTGCTGCCACCTGCAAGACCTGCCTGGGAAGGAATTTTCTTTCTGATGTCAACCATAATCTTTTTGCGCTCACATTGAGTGAACTTAAAAAACTCATTTGCTGCTTTGCATACAATATTTGAATCATCAGTAGGTATATTATCAACATCACAACTGACTAAAACATCGGTGTCAATGTCATCATTGCGCTCATCGCTGACAAAAACGGTATCGCACAGCGACACAGTCTGCATAACCATAGCAACATCGTGATAACCATCAGGTCGTTTTCCTACTATATCGAGTGACAGATTTATCTTTGCAGGTGCTAAAACTTCAAGCTTCATATCAAAGCTCCTTTAAAAATTCCTCAATAAGTGTAAGTGCCTTTTTGAGATGCTTGAGTGAATATGAATAGGATAGTCGTACGTATCCCTCACCACACTCACCAAAAGCAGAGCCGGGCACAAGCGCTACATGCTTTGAATGCAACAACTTTGTACAAAATTCTTCTGATGTAAGACCGGTAGATTTTATACAAGGGAAGCAATAAAAAGCACCTTTTGGCTCAAAACAGGTAAGTCCCATTTTGTTAAGACTGCCCACAACAAGTCTGCGTCGCATATCGTACTTTTCACGCATCATAGCGATATCATCGTCACCGTTTTTTAACGCCTCAATAGCGGCATACTGTGCGGTTGTAGGTGCTGACATAATGCAGAACTGATGAAGTTTTGTCATCATCTCAACTATTTCTTTTGGTCCACAGGCAAAGCCAAGTCGCCAACCCGTCATAGCATAACTTTTTGAAAAACCGTTTATAACAACTGTACGCTCTTTCATTGAATCAATAGATGCGATTGAAATGTGAGTTTTATCGCCATATGTAAGCTCGGAGTAAATTTCGTCTGACAGCACCATAAGGTCGTGTTCTTTCACAACCTGTGCGATACTCTCCAAATCTTCTTTCTCCATAATAGCGCCTGTAGGGTTATTAGGGAAAGGTAAAATAAGAAGCTTTGTTTTGTCGGTAATCTTCTCTGTTATTTCCTGAGCAGTCAGGCGGAATTCGTTTTCCATTTTTGTTTCGATTATGACAGGGGTTGCACCTGCCATAACAGTAAGTGGCTCATAACACACAAACGAAGGCTGTACAATAAGCACCTCATCGCCCTTACTGACAAGACATCTGATGGCAATATCGATAGCCTCGCTACCGCCAACTGTAACAACAACATCTGTATCAGCGTCGTATGTAAGATTGCACTTACGCTTCATATAATTTGAAATCTCGCGTCTAAGCTCTGAAAAGCCTCTATTTGGTGTATACCATGTTCTGCCCATCTCAAGCGAATCTATACCTGCTTTTCTGATGTGCCATGGGGTCTTGAAATCAGGCTCACCAATAGAAAGCGAGATAACATTATCCATCTCGTTGACAATATCAAAGAATTTGCGTATACCTGAGGGTTTAACGCTCTTGATAGTGTCATTAATCTTTTTGCTATAATCTATCACACTACCATTTCCCTTCTGTCAGTTGGTTCGTCAACATCAACCAGAGCAACAGAGCCTTCTTTGTATCTTTTGAGCATAAAATGTGTTGCAGTTGATACGATTCCCTCAAGCGCAGAAAGTTTCTTTGCAACAAACGCAGAAACATCCTGAATAGTCTCTCCCTTGACAATGAGAGCAAGGTCATATCCGCCTGCCATAAGATATACTGATGAAACCTCATCAAACATCATAACTTTTTCAGCAATCTCGTCAAAGCCTTTTTCCTTTTGAGGAGTAACCTTGAGCTCGATAATAGCCATAACACCGGAGTTTTCGACGCTATCCCAGTTAACCATAGCCTGATAGCCTCTGATTACACCTTTGTCCTCGTATTCCTTAATCTGTGCTTTGATGTAATCCTCAGGCTCGTTGAGCATAAGAGCAAGCTGTTCTGTTGTGTACGCAGAGTTTTCGCTTAATATCTTCAGTAATTTATCCATATTGACCTCCGTTAAGTAGTCTGTAACGACAGCGCATCATTTGTGCACACAGTATTAAGGCACAAAGCGCTTGCGATACAGTAAAGTTCGTATCTATCATTATTGATGTTGATTTCAAGCACCTCGTTGTGTGTATTAAAACGTTTCTGCACACAAGCTATCAAAGTGTTATCAACATCTAAGATATCGTATGATTTTTCAAGTACATTTCCTCTGATATGAAAACCAATGCCATGATATGTGATGGCGATTTTATCTTTAGAACAAGTAATTACCATGTGGAAATTACCGCTACCGGTTGCGACATAGCACGACCTTAAAAGCGCAAGGCTGGTATTGCGGATTTTTGAAATACAGTTTTCGCCCTGCATAATGTACATCCGCTCACTGTTAGTGCCATGCTTACCACTGACAGTATACAACTGTTTACCAAGCTCATCGCAGACGATGTATCTTGAATTTTCAAAAGCTGTATCGCGTTTAAGATAAATCTTCACATATATCACCGATGCTATTATTTACAAAAGAGGATTTATAATTCACTGATACGTTCAAGCCATAATCTTGCCTGAACGTCAGACGACATTCTGAAGTCACCACGAGGTGACAGGCTGACGGCTGTTACTTTCGGGCCGTCAGGCATACATGAGCGTTTGAATTGCTGAGTAAAGAATCTTACAAAGAACTTTTGCATCCATTTTTTAATAGTATATCTGTCGTATACTCCCTCAAATGTCTTAACTGCAAGATAAAAAATCTTTTCAGGAGAGAAATTGTATCTTACAAAGTAGTACATAAAGAAATCATGGAGCTCGTATGGTCCCACAACATCTTCTGTAACCTGAGAAATCTCGCCGTTTTTATCAGGTGGTAAAAGCTCAGGTGACACAGGAGTTGAGAGTATATCGTTGATGATAACGGCCTTGTCTTTAGATGCAATCTGTGTTTCGTACGCTACAAGATGTCTTACCATTGTTTTTGGTACAGATGCATTGACCCCATACATAGACATATGGTCACCGTTATACGTAGCCCATCCAAGTGCAAGTTCTGACAAATCACCGGTTCCGACAACAAGTGCTCCGACTTTGTTTGCAATATCCATAAGCACCATAGTACGCTGTCTAGCCTGTGCATTTTCAAAAGTAGTGTCAAGGCTTACTCCATTGTGTCCTATATCGTGAAAATGCTGTTTTACGGCGTTTGTGATATCAACAGTAGAGAACTTTGCACCATATGCGACAGACAGTTTCTCGGCATTTGATTTAGTGCGGACTGTTGTGCCAAAGCACGGCATTGACACAGCGTGCAGACAGCTGTGCTCAAGTCCTAAAATATCAAGTGCTTTGATGCTGACAATGAGTGCAAGCGTACTGTCAAGCCCACCGGATACACCAAGCACAAGTTCTTTTATAGAAGCACTCTTCATACGGGTTGCAAGGCCAATAGCCTGCATAGTCAGAATCTCCTCGCACATACTTGCAAGCTCGTGTTTTTCTGACGGGACAAAAGGATGCTTTGAAAATACCCTATCGAGTTTTGTTTGTTTTATTGTTACATCAAAGTTAGCGTAAGAGATGTCGCTGTCTTTGCCTTGGAAAGTAAAAATGTTGTTTCTGCGACGTTCAGACGCAATCTTATTGACATCAATATCAGCGTAAATAATACCCTCAGAAAACTTTACACTCTCTTTCAGAATTTCAGCGTTTTCTGAAATAATGTTGTGACCGGAGTACACCGCATCTGTCGTGCTTTCTCCGGGTCCTGCTGATGAAAACAGGTAAGCACAGCATAGCTTTCCGCTATGGATACGGACAAGGTCTTTTCTGTACTGTGATTTATCAGCAACTTCGCTGCTTGCGGCAAGGTTACATATGACAGTTGCTTTGCCATCAAGTGCAAGTCGGGTTGACGGAGAAATCGGCGCTGAAAGGTCTTCGCATATTTCTACTCCAAATTTAAATTCATCAATCTGGTTACATGAAAACACAAGATTTGAAGATAACAGCACCTGTTGTTTTGCGTAGTTAATGGTTTTGTGCACATTTTTTCCGGATGTAAAATATCGGCTTTCAAAATACTCGTTATAATCAGGAATGTTTGTTTTTGGGACAATGCCGAGAATCTCGCCATGATATATAACAACAGCACAATTATACAGAGCATCATCAACACATATAGGTGCTCCGACAATAGAAATTATGTTGAATAGTTTTGTTTTTGAGATAATCTGTTCAACAGCCAACTCGGCATGTTTGAGCAAAAATGGCTGTAAAAACATATCGCCACAAGTATAGCCGGTTACACAAAGTTCAGGAAAAACAACCATTGTTGCTCCGTGTTGAGCGGCAACAGTAATCTGGGCAATAATTTTCTCGCTGTTAAATATACAGTCCGCGACTTTTATATTAGGTGTTGCGCAGGCAGTTTTTATAAATCCATAATTCATAAAAAACCTCCAAAAAAAATATCCATAACTACAGTTATGGATATTATAACCTATATTCAAGCTATTTACAAGTATTTATAAAAACTTGCATACTCAAGGCTAGAGAATTTTTTTATTTATTTTACGTCTGAAAAAACTAATCTCGTTATGATAATCAGGTTCATATTTACACAAAAAACAGCTTGTGTATCCCATAATCAGCCAGAAAAACTGTACGGTAAACGAAACATCGTAAAGTATGGTTTTTTCGAAAAACGCGTAAACGAGGTATGCACACAAAAACGCATACAAACACGGAAATATGCTCTCCTTGAGATTCTTTGCCTTGAAAACATGAACAGATACATGTTTTGCAAAACGCAATCCAAATATCGAAAACAAAGCAAAACCAACAATACCAGAACATACTAAGATGGTTGCATAACCGTTATGGAAATCGGTAACAAATTTTGATAACGCCTCGCCATAAATATCTGAAAAAGCAATTCCGTTGTCAAATTTATTTTCGCCATAATCATACACGTTACCTTTTCCTATGCCAAACAATGGAAAATCAGAGAAAAGCGATGCCGCCTGTCGCCACAGCCTGAATCTTCCGCTATCAAGATTTTTGTTTATATGGCTGAAAGTTATACGCTCTGTGGCAGAAAAAATATCCTCAGACTCTTCATCGATATTCTGTATACCAACCTCAGCTTTTTCCAAAATCTCTGTAAATCCTGCCTGAGTGAAAAAACGGACTACAAATGCACTGCAGACAATAAATGCTCCCGCAAGTATCAATGCAACCAGTTTGATTATGATCTGCTTTTTTGTAAACTCGCGCTCAGAGCCGAACATTTTATATAAAACAAAAGTAATAACATAAAATACAATAAGTACAATCGCACCGTTTGAATCACAAAGGAAAAGACAGATGCTGTTAATTGCAGCGGCACTCAACAGCCAGATACGGGATATCCGTTCCATAGAGGATAACTCGACAAAATTACTCTTTGTGAGCATATGTACGCAAAACAGTGCAACTACGGATATAAATCCAAGAATGTTAGGGTTAGAATATATACCTGTAAAACGGTTTTCGTAGATAATAATCTTGATTGACATTACCTCAAAGCTGATACCTGCCATCAGACAAGCAAGCCCGAGTACACCTACAACGGTTGTGGTATAAACGATAAAGCGACAAACAAGAAACAGCTCACGCCTGAAGTTAAGATGCTTTTCTGTGTGCAAACCATAAAAAATGAAAAAGCAGATACAAACCTGAAGCTGAATTACGATATTAAATAGAAAATTGTCTGCTATATGTATAACCGCTGTGATTGTTGAAAAAAACACAAATGCCAAAAGCCAGAATCCAAATCGGGTTTTGCTCAAAACATGTCTTTTTCTTTCGTTGTATATAAGTAAGAAAACGCCCCACAAAAACAAAAAAACCAATACTGCGTAAGCGAAAACCTGAATAAATGCTATTGTGCAGAAAAACATACAGTAAACATAACATCTTCGAAAAAGCGATGAGTCTGTCAGTATTTCTCTTAATTTACTCATATTTTCACCTCTCTTACCAGTAGTGGTTTTTAAAAAATCACAAAAGAACCTGTTTCACAGTTTCAAATATAAGACAAATGTCGCGTTTGAAACTAAATTCTTCGATATATGAAAGATTGTATTTCATTTTTTCAGGTAAAATTTTCGTCACATAAATATCATCAACTTTTTCAGGGTCGCTGATTTCACCAATAATGCGGTCTTCGTCCTTGTACTTGATACTTGCGTATGATGTGACACCCGCCGGCATCAGAAGTGTAGCGTACATAGCAGGTGAATACCTGTCGACATATTTTGTGACTTCCGGTCTTGTGCCTACAATGGTCATTTTTCCTGATAAAACATGGAAAATCTGTGGCAACTCGTCAAGCCTGAGTTTTCTTAAAAGCTTTCCGACTTTTGTTATACGATTGTCATTTTCCTGTGTAATCAGCGCGCCCTTTTTGTCAGCGTCAACTGTCATAGACCTAAATTTCAAAATCTTGAATTTTCTGCCGTATGTTGTAACTCTCTCCTGTTTGTACAAAACAGGTCCGCGTGAATCAAGTCTGATACACAAAGCGATAACAAGCATTGGTATCAACAGAATAATTATAAGAAAAAAAGAAAAAACAATGTCCACAATGCGCTTGAAAACAAGGCTGCTGCGTTTTTTGCAGAGAATGTCATAATAACGCCTGACTTCATCGTTTTTTAATTCAGCGGGAAGTTTTTCAAATGGTAAAAGAAACATTTGAGTCCTCCAGATATGTAAATTGTGTATTATAAATGTTAAGATATTATACACCCAAAGAGTCGATTTTTCAATACTTATCGAAAAATTGGATTAATTATCGCAAATGATAGATATATTTACATTTTTGTTAAAATATTGTAGTTATAATTTCTTGACTAAAAAGCATATAAAGGGTAAAATTATAATATACTAAAAAGGAGATTTATTTTATGGATAAAGAATTTGCACCTGACCTCATCACTTTGATTGATGATGAAAATGTTGAGCATAATTTTGAGATACTTGACACTATCGAAAACGACAAGGGTCTTTTTTATGCTTTGTATCCTGTATTTGACGATGCCAATGACGCTGTGTCAGATGACGGCGAATACTACATTATGGAAGTGCTTGAAGAAGACGGCGAAGAACAACTTGCTGAAGTCGAAGACGAACAGTTACTTGACGAATTAGCAGAGATTTTTGAAAAGAGATTCGAGGAGCTCTTCACAGAAGAATAACTTTTTGCGTCCTGCCTGATACGCGAATCAGCAAAAATAACCCTACAATCTTTAAATCGGGAGTTTAACTCCTTGAGTGGTGTGCAGACCTCCCCTTTTTTGGGACGAAGGGAGCCTGAAGCTCAAGGGTGGACACCCACCTGTTTACTTGTGTGGGCAGGTTATGTTGCGCTGATACGGTCAGGCGGGATTTACTAAACTTTATACTGGAGCATAATATGAAAATATCAGTTTTAGGCTTGGGCCGTTGGGGTAGTTGTATTGCATGGTATCTCGATAAAATCGGACACGATGTAATATCCTGCGGACTTGAAAACGCGCCTGAATATATACAACTTAAAAACACACATAAAAATGACTACCTTACATATCCACAGTCTATTGAAGTTACCTGTGATTTAGAGAAAGCAGTTGCTCACGCACAGACCATCATCATCTCGATTTCTTCACAGTACTTAAGATCATACATGCAGGATATATCAAAATATCCGCTTGAGGGCAAAACCATTGTCCTGTGTATGAAAGGTGTTGAGGTTGACACAGGATGCAGACTCAGCGAGGTTGTAAACTCATTTGTTGACAATACTAAGACTCCTGTTGCTGTCTGGGTTGGTCCGGGTCACCCACAGGATTATGTAAAAGGTATTCCTAACTGTATGGTAATAGACTCTGACAACGAAGAAGTCAAAAACAAGCTTGTAGATGAATTTTCTTCTGATTTAATCAGATTTTATATCGGCACAGACCTTATCGGAAGTGAAATTGGTGCTGCCGCAAAAAACGTAATCGGTATTGCTGCGGGTATGCTTGATGGCATCGGATACACATCGCTTAAAGGTGCTCTGATGGCGCGAAGCACCAGAGAAATCAGCAGATTGATTGAGGCAATGGGCGGCAATGCTCTTTCTGCGTACGGTCTTTGTCATCTTGGCGATTACGAGGCTACGCTATTCTCCCCTTGGAGTCATAACAGACGCTATGGTGAAAGCTACGCTAAAGGCGAAAAATTTGAAAAACTTGCCGAAGGTGTTATGACATCAAAAGCCTTAATCAAGCTAAGCAAACAATATAACGTAGATATGCCTATCACTAAGGCTATATACAATATTCTTTTTGAGAATAAAGATTTCGAAGATGAATTAACAAAGCTGTTCGACCGCTCTGTTAAATCCGAATTTTAAATAGCAGTTTTTTCAAGAGTTAACCAAAATATGCAACAAAACTGACATCACACTAATTGTAATGTCAGTTTTGTTTTAGTATACACATTTTATACGAAAAGGAATTTAATATATGAAGCAACTTAAAATTAAAATATCACGCATTGTTGCTGTTTTATTGTTAGCAACGCTAATGATAAGCATATCATGCATCTCTGCCTTTGCTACACAGCCACCTACATTTGATGACAGCACAGTACAAACAAACTCACTGTTACTTATAGACACATCAAATGGCGAAGTTTTATACAGCAAAAACAGCGATAAAGTTGTGCCTATGGCATCTACAGTCAAGATTCTGACATGTATACTCGCTATAGAAAACATTGAAAACCCCGAAACTACGATGATCGAGATCACTGAAAGTCCAATTAATGACATTTTAAATCAAGGTGCTTCGACAGCAGGTTTTGAAGACCACATCGGCGAAAGTTTCAGCGCACTTGATATTATATATGGTCTGATGCTTCCGTCGGGTTGCGATGCTGCTCAAATTCTGGCATACTATATCGGCACAACTCCTGAAAATTTTGCTGATATGATGAACGAAAAAGCAAGTCAGCTTGGCTGCGAAAACAGCTATTTTGTTGAGTCACACGGATTATCTGACGAAAACTATACTACTGCTGAAGATATGATAAAAATCACATCTTATGCTCTTTCACTCCCATATTTCAGAGAAATAGTATCTTCAGAGTATTATACAGTAGATGGTTACTCGTATCCTTATATCAACACAAACTATCTTATAGACAGAGAAAATGGCTCTAAGTATTACTATCAATACGCAACAGGTATCAAAACAGGATATACAGACGCATCAGGCAGATGTCTTGTTTCAACTGCTCAAAAAGGTGAAAAAGAATATATGTGTATCGCTCTTGGCGGAAGTTACTCATCCACTGACGGATACATAAACCACGCAATGACTGATTCAATTGCTTTATATAAGTGGGCATTCGAAAATTTTACTGATAACATTGAAGTCAGGATCAGTAATTCATATGCAAGCGTAGAAATAGGAAAACAAATAGCAATAGATGCTGATGTTTCAGAAGACACAACACTTAAGTGGACTTCATCTGACGAAAGTGTTGCAACTGTTGATGAAAACGGAGTTGTAACCGCCATATCAATGGGACAAGCAATAATCAGCGCAATATCACCAAGTGGAAATATGGATACTGTAGCTGTATTGTGTGGCTTTTATAACGGTATAGATGTCACATCAAGATATGGTGACTACAGCAGCGGCGATAAAAAGGATATTAACTGGCAAGCGGTAAAAGAAAATGGTTTTGATTTCTCTGTAATTCGTGCAGGTTGGGGCTCTGCAGATTATCCAAACCAGAACGACGCTCAGTTTGTAACAAATGTAAAAGGTGCACACGAAAACAATATACCATTCCTTTTAAGTTTTATTGCATACGCACAAAGTGAAAGTGAAGCAATTGCAGAAGCTGAGTACTTCCTGCGTGAAATGAAAGATTTCTTCCCAAGTGATTGTGAAAATTCGCTTTTGTCAGTTGTGTACAATATGACCTATTCCCCATATTCAAGCAATGACTCTGCACTTAACACCGATATAGCAATCGCTTTTGCTGATAAACTCAGAGAACACGGCTACAACACAATAATATTTGCAAACAAATCCGTATTCAATCAGATTGATACACAAACACTAACAGAAAATTCAATAGGTACATATTACAGTTACTATCCGTATAGTGCTGATTTTTCACAAAATATCGCAATGCCAAACGGGTTTGTGCCTTTGATGTGGCAATACAGAAGTGACGGATATTTTCCACACGCTAGTGAAGACTGTAATACAAAACAAAGCATCATTTATATGATGAGCACTTTTAAAAACACAATGTCAAAACCTGTTTTTTCGGCAAAACTCGACAATAATACTGACGTTATGCTAAACTGGTCAAACAATGACATACCTGCTTATTCATACTCAATCTACGAACTGTCTGATAGCGATGAAAAAACATTGATAAAAGAACTTGATGGCAACATAAACGAATACACAGTTGTAAACGCAAAAGCAGGAACACATCGCTATATCGTTGAAAAAACGCTGTGCGATATTATTACACAAGAAAAAACAACGGTAACATCGAACACAGTGACTATTGACGCATATAAACTTTTTGATGTCAATCACGACACAAAAGAAGACATCATTGATGCAACGTATATTCAGAAAGTTTTGGCTAATATCTTCACAGCAGAAGAAAATTTCAAAGTATATGGTGATGTCAACAAAGACGGTGATGCAAACATTATGGACGCAACATATATTCAATATCACCTGGCAAATTTGCTGTAAAAACTAACACAAAAACACCGTGCAAAACCTGCACGGTGTTTTTTATTTGAAATTTATATTTCTAATGTAGAATATTAGTACATTCCGCCCATATCAGGTGCGGGTGCTACTGCAGGAGCAGGCTCCTTTATATCAGCAACAAGTGACTCTGTTGTGAGTACCATTGAAGCAACTGATGCTGCGTGCTGTAAAGCGCTACGTGTAACCTTTGTCGGGTCAACAATACCTGCTTCAATCATATCACAGTACTCTTCTGTAAGAGCGTTGAAGCCATAGCCAACCTTGTCGGCTTTTTTGATGTTCTCTACAATTACAGAGCCCTCAAGTCCTGCATTAAGCGCAATCTGCTTTATTGGTGCCTCTAAAACCTTGAGCACAATCTGCACACCTGTTTTTACATCGCCTGTAGTTGTATTAAGAAGCTTTTCTACTGCTGATGTTGCGTTAACAAGTGCTACGCCACCACCAGCGACAATGCCTTCTTCAACTGCCGCCTTTGTAGCAGAAAGAGCATCCTCAATTCTTAATTTCTTTTCTTTCATTTCAATCTCAGTAGCAGCGCCAACCTTGATAACAGCAACACCACCAGCGAGTTTTGCGAGACGCTCCTGAAGCTTTTCTCTGTCAAAATCTGATGTTGTAGTTTCAATCTGCTGACGAATCTGTGCAACACGGTTTTTAATCTCTGTTTCGTTGCCAGCACCGTCTACTATGATAGTGTCTTCCTTAGAAATCTTGACCTGACGAGCACGGCCACACTGGTCGATTGTTGCGTCCTTGAGTTCGAGACCTAAATCAGATGTGATAACAGTACCGCCTGTTAATATAGCGATATCCTGAAGCATTTCTTTTCTTCTGTCACCAAAGCCAGGTGCTTTTACTGCAACACAAGTGAATGTACCTCTTAATTTGTTCAATACAAGAGTTGTAAGAGCTTCGCCCTCAACATCCTCTGCAATAATAACAAGTTTTCTGCCTGACTGAACAATCTGCTCAAGTAAAGGCAGAATCTCCTGTGTTGTAGAAATCTTTTTATCTGTGATAAGTATGAGTGCATCGTCGATATCAGCAATCATTTTGTCAGTATCAGTAACCATATAAGGTGCGATGTAGCCTCTGTCAAACATCATACCCTCTACAACCTCAGAGTATGTCTCGGCTGTTTTTGACTCTTCAACAGTGATAACACCATCTTTAGACACCTTATCCATCGCTTCAGCAATAAGGTTGCCGATATACTCGTCTGCTGATGATACAGTAGCAACACGAGCAATATCGTCTGTACCCTTAATCTGTTGTGAATTAGCGGTAATTGTCTTTACAGCCTCATCAACTGCAAGGCTGATACCTTTTTTGAGTACCATTGGGTTAGCACCGGCAGCAACATTCTTCATACCCTCATTTATAAGAGCCTGTGCAAGTAATGTTGCTGTTGTAGTACCATCGCCTGCGATATCGTTTGTTTTGATTGATACTTCCTTTACGAGCTGTGCACCCATATTTTCAAAAGCATCATCAAGCTCTATTTCTTTAGCAATAGTAACACCATCGTTTGTAATAAGCGGTGCACCGAATTTTTTATCAATTACTACATTTCTGCCCTTTGGACCTAAAGTTATCTTTACAGTATCAGCAAGTTTATCGATACCGTTCTGAAGAGCTTTTCTTGCCTCTTCACCATAAGCAATCTGCTTTGCCATTATGCATTACCTCCTAGTTATTCTACAATAGCTAAAATATCTGACTGACGTACAATAGTGTATTCTTCGCCGTCAATCTTAACCTCTGTGCCGGCATATTTTGAAGCGATAACCTTGTCGCCTACTTTTACGTACATCTTGACTTCGTTGCCATCAACAACACCGCCAGGACCTACAGCAACAACATTTGCATACTGTGGCTTTTCCTGTGCCTGAGTAGAAAGCACAATACCGCTTGCAGTAGTCTGCTCGGCATTGTCAGGTTTTAATACAACTCTGTCGATAAGTGGTTTAATAGTCATTATATATAGCCTCCTTCTGATTAAACAAAGAAATTAGCACTCTGCATTTGTGAGTGCTAATTATATTTTATACCAATATCTGTAAAAAATCAAGTGCAATTTGTCACTTAACAATTAATTTACAATTCAGTTTATCAGTATCTATTAAGTTTATTCAATAATCGCTGTTGCTTTTACTTCGTCAGAAAGATTAACCCCTAGTTTCAGAAGTGATTTCTGATTGATGTGCAGATAGCAATCATACACATAAGCAACAGGAATTGTACCAGGGTCGATATCGTTGTTTAAGATATTTAGCGCCATATCTGCCGCCGCACAACCTATTGACGGATAGCTGATTTCAGATGTTGAGAAACATCCTTTTTCGAGCATTTGAATGTTACCGCAGATAATCGGAATTTTATTCTCATTTGAAAAATCAACAACTACATCAAGGTTTTTGTTAATAAAAGAATCAATCGGTGCGTAGATTACATCTACCCCGTCATCAAGCATAGTATCAAGTGCATCTTTGATATCTTCTACACTCTCTACAGGATATTTGACATACGGAATGTTGACTTTTTCTGTTTTAGCCTCTTTTTCGCCAATAAGCGCCTGTGTTACTGATTCTGTGTCGGTTGCGGTATAGATTGCACCGATTTTTTCACACTCAGGAAACAGCACCTTGACGCTGTCAATCTGCTCAAAACATGGTGTATAGTCAGAAATACCAGTTATATTACCTTTTGGAGTTTCGTTTGACTCAACAAGCCCCTCTTCCTCAGGCTCTTCTACAGCGCCGAAAACAATCGGAATTTCTGTTGTCATAGATGCGGCGAGCTTTGACGCAAACGGACCAATAGTAAATATCAGGTCATAATCAGAATCAATAAAGTTCTGAATAGCCTCTTTGCACTTGTCGTTGTCTTCTTCAAGCACATAATCAAGGTTGATGTTATTATTATTGATATAACCATTAGCCGCCAGTTCTGCAATAAATCCCTGATACACATCATTACAATCAGAGATATCGCTGTGCTGAATAATACCTATGTTGTAAACTACAGGTGCAACAGTAGGTTCGTCAGGTGTCGCTGCAACAGCAACAGTTTCGTTTTGAGGTTCCGTTTTTACAGGAATTTTTGATGATTTGTACATAGCATAAAACACACCGCCTAAGATAGCGATGATCAGTACAACATTCACGATAAGTACAAGATGTTTTTTCATAAAAGCCATCCTTTCCCTATTTTATCATTGCTTGAATTTTACAGTAAATACACCCTTTTGTCAAACCAGAACCCAATTTAGAGTATAAAACAATTATTATTAATCACTAAAAACAATTATTCAAACAAGCAAACTGTCATTTTTTTGCTCAAAATACTTGCAATGAAAAATGTATTGCTATAAAATAGTAAGAGTAGTTGGCTGTGAAACGCAAATATTCACACAGCTAAAAGGAGTTGAACATAAATGCAAAATTACTATCAAAAGGACATTGAGACAATGCCGGTTGAACAAATAAAGGCATTGCAGTCAGAAAGACTTGTAAAACAAGTCAAACATGTTTACGAAAACGTTGAATACTATCGTAATCTTATGGACGAAAAAGGTGTTAAGCCTGAAGATATTAAAGGTATTGAAGACTTACATAAGCTCCCTTTCCTGACAAAAGACGATTTACGAGAAGCATATCCATACGGTATGCTCGCTGTACCGCTTAGTGACTGCGTCAGAATCCAGTCAACATCAGGTACTACAGGCAGACGTGTTGTTGCTTTTTATACACAGCACGACATTGACCTCTGGGAGGACTGTTGTGCGCGTGCTATCACCGCTGTTGGTGGTACCAAAGACGATGTATGCCAGGTGTGCTACGGATACGGATTATTCACGGGCGGTCCTGGTCTTAATGGCGGTTCACACAAGGTTGGCTGTCTGACACTTCCTATGTCATCAGGAAATACTGAAAGACAGATTCAGTTTATGAGAGACTTACACGCTACTATTCTTTGCTGTACACCATCTTATGCGGCTTACATAGGCGAATCTATCAAAGAAGCAGGTCTTACAACTGACGATATAAATCTCAAATATGGTATTTTTGGTGCAGAGCCTTGGACAGAAGAAATGCGCAGAGATATCGAAAAATCTCTCGGCATAAAGGCATACGACATCTATGGTCTCACTGAAACAAGCGGTCCTGGTGTTTCGTTTGAATGTCAGGAACAAACAGGTATGCACATAAACGAAGACCACTTTATCGCTGAAATCATCGACCCTGATACAGGCGAGGTTTTACCTGAGGGTGAAAAAGGCGAGCTTGTATTCACATCTATCACAAAAGAGGCTTTTCCTCTGCTTCGTTACCGCACAAGAGATATATGCGTGCTCACAAGAGAAAAATGCTCATGTGGCAGAACATTCATCAAAATGACAAAGCCTATGGGCAGAAGTGACGATATGATGATTATCCGTGGCGTAAATGTATTTCCATCACAGATTGAAGCTGTGCTCATAAAAGAGGGCTACTCCCCTAACTACTTCATTGAGGTTGACAGAGTTAACAATACAGACACTCTCGATGTTTACGTAGAGATGAACCCAGAGCAGTTCTCAGATAAGGTCAAGGAAATCCACAACGCAGAGAAACAATTGTCTTCTGCTATCAGAACAATGATTGGTATCGGTCCTGTTGTTCACCTTGTTGCTCCAAAAACAATCGCAAGAAGCGAAGGTAAAGCAAAACGTATTGAAGACAAAAGAAAGCTTCATGATTAATTCTTAACATTCGAATAATACAGGAGGAATTACTATGGCAATAAAACAATTATCTGTTTTTGTACCAAATAAAGCTGGCGAGCTTGTTAAAATCACTGATGCGCTGGATAAGGCAAACATCGACATCCGCGCAATGTCTATCGCTGATACTCAGGATTTTGGTATTTTGAGACTTATTGTATCAGATATAAGCAAAGCAAAAGCAACTCTCGAAGAAAGCGAGTGTTTTGCATCAATCACTGATGTTGTTGCTGTTGAAATCAGCGACGAGCCGGGTGCACTTGGCAAGGTGCTGAAGATTCTTACTAAAAACGATATCAGCATTGAATACATGTACGCATTCATTGCAGTATCTAAAAAAGGTGCTTATGTAGTCTTAAGAGTTGAAGACAACGACAAAGCAGAAAAGATACTGTGTGAAAACGGAATCAAAATCAAGTCACACGAAGAAATTGAAAATCTCTGATAAAACACACGGTCTGTGTAGTTTTTATGCAGAAAACGGCGGTATGCTCATCGGTTTTGAAAAAATTTGATAATACATAAAAGTTAAAGCACCTTTACTTAAAAAGGTGCTTTTTCTTATTTATTCAACACATTCGTGCAATATGCATCGATATCAAAGCTATCGAGTACGCTGTCTTTTTTCAGATATAGCGGATGATGCGGGTGCCCTTTTGCCGAAATCCTGCCCGCAGTAAACCACCTTGCGTTGTACCTCTTTCCTATTTCAGCCATAGTGAGAACACATTCAGACAAATAATCGCGTTTCTCAATGATATTTCCCCACGCTGCCCAGATTGATGGAGTATCAACTGACAGTTTTAACACATATTCAAACGCTTTCATATTTTCTGCATGTAAAAAAAAGTTGAAATTAGTCTCCATATCGTCCGGATTAGTTGCACGCTGGGCATACACATTGAACATTATGAAGCTGTCGTATCCATTGTTAATAGCAATTCGCTGTACTGACTTGAGTGTGTTATCAAGGTCGTCTGGTGCAGCGGTAGATGGATTGATACCAATACAAATAAGCGGTCTGTTGCCTTTTGTGCCAAGTATATATCTGTACTCGCTGTAAAAATCAGGAACATAAAGCCATTTGTTTGTGTCATAGTCAGATGGATGATTTATAGCAAGTGCGTCTTCAAATGACAAAACAGAGATATCAAGAGTATCAGCTGATGGGATATGCATAGTGTCCTCCAAAATTAGTTTCGACTTATTATAACATATCTGTATATAAATGTACACACAAAAAGGCGGACGCAGTAGCGTCCGCCCAAACTGTTTAAGTAAAAGTTGATTACTCGGTAATCTGTACAATAGTACCTATGTTACCTTTTTCAATCAAACCAGCAAGAACTTTCTGGATTGTTGTAGCATCGATAACATCAACTGTGCCGTCTTCGTTAGCATCAGCAGCTAACAAAGCGAGATCCTCAAGTGTAAGGATGTTAGCGATATGTTTCTGGATGATTGTTGCATCAAGAACGTTAACATCGCCGTCACCGTTAGCATCACCAACAGTGTACTCTGCACCACCGATTGGATCGTCAGGATCTTCTGGGATCGGTGTTGGAATAAATGTTGGCTGCCAGTAACCTACGTTCCAGTTACCAGATGTTGTCTGTGTTGACAAGTATACACCTGAACTGTTTGGAACAGTAAGGTCAATAGTCTGGTTAGAGCCACCGCCCTGTCCGTTGTTGATAATGTACATATTGTACTGAGCAGGAACATAAGCAACAAACTGCTTCTCGCCATAACCATTATCATCAGTAACCTTCTTCATCTGTTCACCAGGCCATGAGAGGTATGGAGTCTCTGTAGCGCCATCCTTCTGCCAGCAGTAGAGATATGCAGTATCCCAAGTCTTTGAAGAAAGAACAAGTGTTGTGTAGCCAGGGAATTCTGGATATGTGCCTGACTGCCAATCTACAGGATAATCCTTAGGATTGAAAGGTTTCTTTGGAATTTCAGGTTTTGTATCTTCAGCATAGTAGATACAAGCAATACCTGTTGAGCCAATCTGACCCTTGAGGTTGTAACCGCTTTCAGCATCACCTGTAACTTCAAATTCGTTACCTGTGAGAGCGTCGATATATGTACCAACAGCAAGACGATTAGATGGCATATTAACAGTCTTTGTTGTACCGCCAAGGTTAACAAGTGTAGCACCTACGCCACCACGCTCAATAAGAGTAACCTTGTCATATACTGAGTTGTACTCAAAAGCATCGCCAAAGTAGTTGTCAAACTGGTTAACAGCAGCAACTTCAGGAGATGTCCAAGATGTGAGGTTAGCATCACCAAGTGTGATATTAGCACAGATAGCTTCGATAGCTGCACGGTTAGCACCTGTTCTGTCGTCCGGACGAGCGAAGTATACGCCTGTGATAGTCTGTCTAGCAGCTGTGAGAGCCCAGATCTTGTTTCTCTGCGCAACTGTGAGAGCTGATGTACCACCATCAATGTATGTATCGTGAGATTCGTTCCACTGAATTACATTTTCCATTGTAAAGTTAACTGTAGTAGGGTCGCAACCTTCAGCCTCTGACTGATAGTAAGGAATTGGGTTACCGTTGTTACCATTGTTTACAACAGCGTCCTTGATACCCCAGTATGATGATGAGTCAGTAACATCCATAAGCTCTGTGTACTCTGAGAATGCACGACCGTCACCGCACTTGTTTAAGATTTCGCCGTAAGCAAAGCACTCAACACCAGGATAGTTTTCACGCAGTTTAAGGAGTGTATCCTGCCAGAAGTCAGATGGGAAGTATGTATCGTGAAGTGTTTCAATGTGCTTAGCAGCGTCAAAACGGAAACCATCAGCACCAGCTTCAACAAGCTCTACAAAGTACTCATAGATAGTATCCTGAACGAGCTGTGTTTCTGTAGCAAGGTCAGGAAGACCTGATGTACAGTGCTGAGTAAGGTCTTCTTCGATGTCATAGTCTGACCAACCGTCCCAGTAGTTCTCTTTGTATGTCATATCAACCCATGGTGAGTGGAAAGCCTTAGCTTCTAAAAGTTCAGGCTCAAACTCAGCAGCACGTGGGTTTACGTGATCCATAGGATCAAGAGAATCATTTGTGTACTTGCCGATATGGTCGTCGTCTGTACCCATATGGTTGATAACCGCGTCAACGATAACCTTAAGGCCTAATTCATGAGCCTTGTCACACATTTCGACAAACTCAGACTTTGTACCGAGAGCGTTGTCAGTAGACTCGTTGAGCTGGAAGCCTGCTGGCTGATAGAACATCCACCAACCGTTTGGAGCAATGCCATCAACTGCAGGTTCGCAAACCTTTACGCCCTTTGTAGGCATCTTGAGCTCGTTTGGAGGAGATACCTGAATTGTAGTAAATCCCTGTTTTGCAAGCAACTCAAGGTTTTCGATAGTGTTAGCGTAAGACCAGTTCCAAGCCTGGATAATCTTACCGTCATTAACTGAGTCTTCAAGACCGTAGCCATTTTCCGGTTTGATTGCTTCAAGCATTTTTTCATACTCGTTGTAGTTTGTAGCAGCAGTTGTAGGAACTGAAGCAACAACAATGCAAGAAACGAGCATCATTAATGCAAGAATCAAACTTATAAGTTTCTTTGTTTTCATGTTAGCCTCCTAAAGAATTTTTGATTTAGAAGAAAGCATAGTAACTTATTTTCTTCATTGTTATTATACTACAATGTGCACATATTTTTCAATCCATATTTCATACAAATTTAATAATTTTATTTATTCAAATTAGATAAAAAACAAAATTTATATAATTTTGTTCAATACAACTGTGTTCTTGAAATGATAGAATTTATGTGATATTATACCATTATATCTTTTAGAGGTGAAACTAATGAAAAAGTGCAACTACTGCGCAAAAGAAGTATCATATCATCAGTTTTATTGCTGTGATGAATGTCAGACTGGCGCAAATAAATTTTATGATTTAAGAGAAAAAATATCAATTATCATCGGCATATTAAACGGCATCTGTGTTATGTCAATCGGCATTGGAATATTCGTGTTCTCTTTCTTTAATGAAGTCGGAGCGTATATGGTATCTGTTGCTCTGTCGATACTGGGAATTTTGTTTCTTATATTCCCTATTCCTGCTGATGTTATGATTGAAAAATATAAAATTCAAAAATCTGTAAAATTGACAAGACTTATTTCAATAGTTTTGCTCGCACTTGGAATAGTCGCACTTGTTTTTACTGTAATTTCCTTTTAATATTTGCATAATAACAAATGAACTGCTAAGAATATTAAAACAGCCTAAAATTTATGGAGGTTTTAATATGCTGGATAAAATCGCACTGACTTTGCTTGTTGTCGGCGGAATCAACTGGGGCAGCATCGGACTTTTTCAGTTTGATATTGTAGCTTGGATTTGCGGCGGACAAACAGGCATTATCAGTAGAATCGTCTATGTAATTGTCGGTCTGTGTGCTTTGTGGTGCATTTCTCTGCTGTTCAGAGACCACACAGAAGCAGGCGACTCGGACCTTACAAGCAACCCGATATAAAAAATGCCGTCGGCAAAACCGACGGCATTATTTTTGTGCTATTTTTCTGATTAAAATTAAAGTGCATTAACGATATCCTGAGTATCTCTTGCGATAACAAGTTCTTCATTAGTAGCAATAAGCTCAACACGGATAGTAGAATCATCTGTAGAAAGCTGACCTGTCACACCACGTTTAGCCTGTTCGTTAAACTGTACATCAAGCTTAACACCCAAGAACTCAAGATACTCACAAACTCTTAATCTGAGCTGTGGCTGGTTTTCGCCAAGTCCTGCTGTAAATACGATAGCATCACAACCGCCCATAGCTACGTAATACTGGCCGATATACTTTGCTATCTGGTAGTAGAGCATATCGTGTGCAAGCTTAGCACGAGGGTTACCTGCTTCTTCTGCTGCAGAAACATCGCGGTCATCAGAAGAAACACCGGAAACACCCAGTAAACCTGATTTTTTATTAAGAAGAGTGTCCATCTCCTTTGGAGAGAGGTTTTCTTTATCTGCGATAAAAGTAACAACAGACGGGTCAAGACAACCGGTACGAGTACCCATCATAATACCATCAAGCGGTGTAAGACCCATTGATGTATCAACAACCTTACCGCCGTCAACAGCAGTAATTGATGAACCGTTACCGATGTGACAAGTGATGATTTTGAGGTCTTTGATGTCTTTGCCCATAATTTTTGCCATCTCAGAAGATACATAACGGTGTGATGTGCCGTGTGCGCCGTATCTTCTTACAGCGTATTTCTCATAAAACTCGTATGGTACAGCGTACATATATGCTTTTTCAGGCATAGTAGAATGGAATGATGTATCAAATACAGCAACCATTGGTGTGTCCTTGCCAAATACTTCAAGACAGCCTTTCATAGCCTGTACATGAGCAGGGTTGTGAAGTGGAGCAAGTGGGCTTAAGCTATCAATGTCAGCGAGCACTTTCTCATCAATAAGCACAGATGACTTGAATATAGAACCGCCCTGCACTACACGATGACCAATAGCAGATACTTCGTCAAGACTCTTGATAACACCATATTCGCTATCAAGAAGAGCATCTTTAACTACCATAAATGCCTGTGCGTGGTTTTCCATAGCAGCTTCTTTCTCAAAAGCTCTGCCGTCAGCAGTCTTGTGACCAATAAATGAACCTTCCTGACCAACACGCTCACAGTTACCCTTTGCAATCATTGACTCGGTTTCCATATCAATAAGCTGATATTTAAGTGATGAACTGCCTGCGTTGATAACTAAAATTTTCATAACTTTTCCTCCAATATTGAAAATGTCATTTTTTTACCGTATAATATAATAATACTTTTTCTTTTATATTTCAAGTTTTTTCATAAAAGAGGTGAGCAATTTGAAAACAGCGGCTGTTATTTGCGAATTTAATCCGTTTCACAATGGCCACAAATACTTAATAGATTCGATAAAATCACAACACGCAGACCGAGTTGTTGCTATTATGAGCGGAAATTTTGTACAGCGTGGCGATGTGGCTATCACCGACAAATACGAGCGTGCAAAAGCGGCTCTACAAAACGGCTGTGATTTAGTGGTTGAACTACCTACAGTTTATGCTGTTTCAAGTGCTGAAATTTTTGCAAAAGGTGCTGTAAGTATAGCAAAAGCGCTTGGTGTCGATATGCTGTGCTTTGGTGTCGAAAACAACGATATATCTATGCTCAATGATATCAGTGATATTTTTGATGACACAGCCTTTATCGATGAAATCAAAAAACAGATGGACTCAGGCGATTACTACGCAAAGGCTGTAAGCAACGCTACTGAAAAATTTTTGTCAAAAGAGCACGCAGAGCTTTTAAGAGGTTCTAACAACACACTGGCTATCGAATACTTAAAAGCAATCAAAGGCACAGATATCAGACCGATTGCGATTAAAAGAAAAGATGTAAAGCACGATAGCAGTACTCACAGTAACACAATAGCAAGTGCTTCTTTTATCAGAGAACTTATAAAAAACGGTGATGATTATTCTGATTTTACAAGTATGAAAATTAATAATCCATCAAAACTTGAAAACATCGAATCAGCAATAATGTACAGACTCAAAACAATGAGTAAAGAAGAGCTTGAAAAACTGCCTAATGCTAACGAGGGACTTAACAACAGAATCTTTGAATATGCAAAGAAAAATAATTACTTAGATAAGTTTATTGATGAACTGAAAACTCACAGGTATACTTACTCAAGATTAAGAAGACTGATTATTTGTGCACTAATAGGTATTAATATTGATACAGTAAAAAAATCAAGTGAGGGTGCAAAGTACATCCGTGTGCTAGGGATAAACGACAATGGCTCAACTCTGTTGAAGAGTGCGTGTCTCCCTGTTGTCGCAAAAGTCAGGCAAGACTACGAAAAATTAGACAATGATGCAAAAGAGATGTTTGATTTAGACGTAAGAGCAAGCGAGATTTTTAATCTTGCAAGAAACGACAAAAACGAATACACAAACGACTTCTCTCACAAAATCATAAAGATATAACTAACGCCCACTATTAAAGTGGGCGTTATCTTTTATGCTAATTGATATTTATCGCTGTACTGTGAGAACAGAGTATCGTACTCATCAGAATTACGTCTGATCTTCTTTAGTGCTTTGTGGGCTCTGAAGTCGTTGTTAACAAGTTCCACTACTGCGCCAACTATGTTAAGACAATGGTCTGATATACGCTCAAAATTAGTAAGCAAATCTGACCAAACAAAGCCTGTCTCCAGATTACACAAGCCCTGTTGCAAACGCACAGTGTGGTTTGAACGCATCTGTTCTTTGAGTGTATCGATAATTTCCTCAAGACACTCAACCCTGACAGCAAGCTGTGCATCATTATTGATAAACGCGGTTAAAGACAGGTCAATTATCTCAGCAACTGCGTTTTCAAGCATATTAAGCTCTGCTTTTGCTTTGTCAGTAAACTTAAGGTCTTTTTCATGCATTTCTTCGACAGAAAAAACAATGCTGCGTGCGTGGTCAGAAATACGCTCGAAATCACCAATAACCTTGAGAAGCATCGAAGCAGCTGCGCTGTTTTCGCCGGTAATATCCAAACTGCTGAGTTTGACAAGATAAGAGCCAAGTGTATCCTCATATTTATCTGTAACTTTTTCGGCTTCTTTTACTCTTTGTGCTATATCCTTGCTGTAATTTGAAAGAGCAGATACGCAATCGTAGTATGACTGCTGTGACCAATGTCCCATATCAACAGCTACTGTGCGACAGGTATCAAGCGCGATTGATGGAGTAGCAAGCAAACGCTCGTCGATAAAAACAGTACTTAGATTGTCTGATTCTTCTTCCTTGTCTTTGATAACAGCACAAGAATAATTAACAAGCTGTTTAACAAATGGCAGTAAAAGAGCTGTTGTGGTTACATTGAAGATAACGTGGAACAAAGATACTCGCATCTGCAGTGACATCGGATCGTCCCCAGGGAAAACTGATACAAGGAAATTAACCATAGGATCTTTGAATATCCAGATAATCGCAGCAAATGCCACTGAACCGATAGTATTAAAAGTAAAGTGTATGAGTGCAACTCGTTTTGAGTTAGCATTTGCACCTACCGCTGCAAGCAGTGCTGTTATACAAGTACCGATATTAGCACCAAGTATAATAAACAGAGCAAGGTCGAGCGGAAGAACACCCGTACCCACCATTGTAATAACGACACCTGTAGCAGCAGATGAGCTCTGAATAAGTGCCGTAAAAATAACACCAACAAGGATTAAGAGGAGTGGAAAATCAATCATCTTAAACACTTCAGTGAACATATCTTCAACAAGCGGATTTCCAAATGCCTGTTCGCTGCTCATAACGCTAAGACCAACGAAGATAAGTCCAAGACCGCTACAGAGAGTACCCGCGATTTTTACCTTTTCTTTTTTAGAAAAGCCCATCATTACACCCGCAAAAGCAAGTGCATACATAATCATATCAAAATAATCATTCTTAAGAGCAACAAGTACGCCTGTAATAGTAGTACCTATATTTGCGCCCATAATAATTGGTGTTGCCTGCATAAGTGTCATAACACCGGCATTTACAAGACCGATAACCATAACAGATGTAGCAGACGAGCTCTGGATAATTGCTGTAACACCTGCACCGATGCCCACACCCGAAAAACGATTGTTGCTAATTTTCTCTAGCAATCTTTTCATACCTGCGCCGGCACTTTTTTCTAAGGCATCACCCATAAAATTCATACCAACAATAAACACACCTACACCGGCAAGCAACCATATAAGACTTGCTAACAGTTGCATAATCTGATCAGAATTCAACATATTATTTCTCCTTAGTTCATACTGAATTTCCTGATTTATTGTTATATAGCTAATCGCTTATAACACAGCGATTCCGGCACAAAACAAAAATTGCCAAAAATCTACAATTATTATACTAGAATTATCTCCACCAAAAAAGCAAAAATGCGTAACCCTTGTGTTAAATCCAGGTAAAACTAAAAACGCTTCTGTTAAATAGATTTAACATTTATAAAGAATTTATCTGGTGTTTTTTTGTCAAACTATATTGTTTATATCACATTAATCTGACAGCAACGCATTGTATCGAGTGCGGCGTTATGAGTAGCAACGCTGACACCGGCGCAACATTCGCTATCTACATAAATTTCTTTATCAGAATAATGAGCTTTTAAAATCAACGCATTAGATACCACACAAATGTCAGTGCATAGACCAATCAGTGTAATATCAAAATCACTCTCTTTTGCGATATCGCTAATTATTTTTGGTAGCTCGACACTACCAAAAGTCGGCTTTTCAACGACTGTATATGCCCTGTTTTGCAATACATTTGCTATTTTTTCATTAAGTTGCCATCCGTCAGTGCCTTTGACACAATGAGTGACAGGGAGTTTTAAGCCCTCTGAAGTATCAAGGTAGTTTTCATGATGAGTATCATATGTGACAATGATTTCGCCATCAAAATTCTCTATCCTGTTGACGCAATTATCGATTATATCAACAGCCTCCTTAGTGCCAAGAGCACCATCAACAAAATCTTTCTGGATATCTACAACAACTAAAAAATGTTTCATATTATCATCTCCTGCGTCTGATTATACACCACAAGTATCGATTTGTAAATCAAAACACACCATGTAAACTGTAAGCATAATATATAATGGAGGTGAAAAAATGAGGAGAAATTGTAACACAGGTAACGAGTGTCTTGTTGTGGCTATTGCTGCAAGCATCGTTATAGGTATTGTAACAGGAATACTGACAATAACAGGAATCATCGCTACAACGCCTGCATTTTTGTGGGTAGTTTTCGGCATAGCGGTTGTTTATCTGCTGACCGCGTTTGTAGTATCAACGCAAAACAATTTTGAAACACCGTGCAAAACACAAAGGATACTTGCAACATTTATTGCCGGCATACTCGGAACAATTTTGTTTTCCGTAATACTACTTGCCATCACTTTTGCTGCGACAAGCGCAACAGGCGCTGTATTAACAGGCTTGCTGCTTAGTTCGTTTTCGCTTATTATAACAACAACTGCTTGCCTGATACTGGGCGAGTATACTGAATAAACAGGACATGTAAATAAAAAAGCGGGCATCTAATCAGATGTCCGCTTAGTTTTATTCAAAAAGTGGAGTTGAGAAATATCTCTCGGCTGTATCAGGCAGGACAGTTACAATGGTTTTGCCTTTGCCCAAAATTTTAGCCATACGCATAGCTGCGGCAACATTTGTGCCACTGCTGATGCCGCACATAATGCCCTCTTTTGACGCAAGATCTTTTGATGCCTGCAGTGCTTCTTCGTCTTTAATAATACAAACATCATCATAAATCTCGGTGTTCAGAATATCAGGGATAAGTCCATCACCTATACCCATCTGAACATGAGTACCAATAGAGCCACCAGATAGTATGGCCGCATTTTCAGGCTCGACAGCCCAGATAAGCATATCAGGATTTTTGTCCTTCAACACTTCGCCGATACCTGTTATGGTACCGCCTGTGCCAATACCTGAGCAAAAGCCGTGAATCGGGCCATTAACCTGCTCAAGAATTTCTCTGCCTGTGCCTGTACGCTGAATTTCAGGGTTTGCAGGATTTTCAAACTGCTGTGGCACAAACACGTTCTTGTCCTGTGCCTTCATTTCAAGTGCGATATTAAGACACTCTTCAATGCAATCGCCGATATTACCGGCATCATGCACAAGGATAACCTGTGCACCATAGTGCTCAACAAGCATTCTTCTCTCTTCGCTGACAGAGTCAGGCATAATAATCTTGACCTTAAGACCAAGCACAGCTCCAACAAGCGCAAGTCCTATTCCCTGATTGCCTGATGTAGGTTCAACAATAATAGTGTCCTTGTTAATAAGTCCTTTGTTTTGTGCATCTTTAATCATATTGAAGGCAGTGCGTGTTTTGATAGAGCCGCCAACATTAAGTCCCTCGAACTTTACCAGAACATCTGCATCATTTTCGCCTGTCATATGCTGTAATTTAATGATAGGTGTGTTACCCATCGCCTCTAAAATGTTGTTACAAATCATATAATATATCCTTATCTAATTTACTAATTGCACATTATAGCATATTCTTAAACACATTTCAATGTGTCATAATATATGCAAATCATTTGTAATACATATATACATTACATTTGAGCATTCCGTTGTAGAGTTTTCTGCGTTTATCAGCTAATCTACCGAAGCATTTTTCAAAATCATCATCAGGACTAATAATAGTGTAGCTATAGTGGTCTTTTCTTACAAAACGCTTGCCCATGATTTTATAAATCTTTTCTGCTTGAGTTACATCAAGTAAACGCTCACCATATGGTGGGTTTGTGATAACACACAAATACTCGCTGTCTGACTCAAAGTCTTTTACATCTTTGCACTCAAAGGTAATTCTGTCAGCTACAAAGGCTTTCTGCGCATTTTCTTTTGCTATTTTGAGTGTATTTTCGTCGATATCATATCCGTATGCAAAAAAAGTACAATCTCTGTTTTCAAGCGACTTTGCACGCTCGCGCTCGCTCTCCCACACTGCTTTGTCTGACATAGCCCAATCTTCTGACACAAAATGTCTGTTGACACCGGGCATAATGTTCAAGGCTTTGAGCGCTGCTTCAATCACAATAGTTCCGCTTCCGCACATAGGGTCACAAACGATGTGATTTTTTCTTACTCTGGAGAGATCAACCATAGCAGCCGCAAGCGTTTCTCTTATTGGGGCTTCGTTTGCATTTTCTCTGTAGCCTCGCTTATGAAGTCCGTCACCCGAGGTATCTATCATAATACTTACTTTATCTTTGATAATAAGAAAATGTATTCTGTGCACTGCTCCCTCTTCATCAAACCAATCGGTGTTGTAGGTTTTCTTGAGGTTTTCAACAACCGCTTTTTTGATAATTTTCTGACACGCAGGAATGCTTGAGAGCGTTGAGTTAATTGAGTTTCCTTTGACAGGAAACGCTTCGTTAACAGCAATATACTGTGACCAGTCAACGCTACTTACACCCAAAAACAGTTCTTCAAAAGTTGATGCGCTAAACTCATTTACAAGAATGAGAATTCGCTCTGCGTAGCGTGAGCAGATATTCGCTCTGGCAAGTGTTGAAAAATCGCCGTCAAAAAGCACCCTGCCGTTTTCAGCCCTTACGTTCTCTATGTCATGGTGTCTAAGTTCATTTGCAACAAGACCCTCAAGCCCTAAAAGACATGTAGCACAAAATGTCATTTTTATCTCCTCAAAAAATCGGGCGGAAGTTTTCTTCCGCCCAAAGTTATTATTCAGTAAAGAAGTTAGTCATCAAACTCAGGTTCGAGCAAGCCGTATGCCCCGTCATCGCGACAATAAACAACATTGATTTGATTTGTTTGTGAATTGGTGAACATATAGAACTTGTGACCAACCATATTCATCTGAAGTATTGCTTCGTCCACGCTGATAGGTTTTATCGGAATCTGCTTTGTACGCACAAGGTTGTATTCTTCCTCATCAGGTGTTTCAGCAGGCACCTCAAACAAATCGTCAATAGAACCGGATTTGAGTTTTTTCTCAAGTTTAGCTTTGTTCTTTCTGAGTTGTCTTTTAAGTACCTCAATGCACTTATCGACGGCATCGTTCATCTCAAGCTGCGTCTTCTCTGCCCTGTAAACCATCGAATTATCCCTGATGGTGATTTCAACGGTCTGGTTGTTCTTGTTCATTGTGACAACAACATTCACAACAGCATCTTCTGAGAAAATCTTCTCAAATTTTTTGAGTTTTTTCTCGACACGCTCCTTGAAATTGTCTCTCAGATTGACCTTTCTTGCGGTATAGGTAATCTTCATATTAATGCCTCCTTTGCATTATGGTGTAATTGTAATTTATCTTCTGCCGGAGCCATTGCCTCTACGGCTGTAGCCACGGCTTTCACCACGTTTTAAGTCAGACATCTTGTCTTCGCTGGTTTTCTTGAATTTACTCATCATATCTTCAAAAGAGCCGGCACCCCCCTGAGTGCTTTGCCACTCAAAATCAGGTGGGGATGTAACCTTTGGAGCAGGAGTGTATTTTCTTTGTGGTCTTTGCGTGAACTCACGCCTTTGCCTTGGTTTATTATCAGGCTCTTGTGTCTGCTTTATAGACAAAGCAAGTTTGCCGTCATCCGCAATCGACAGCACCTTGCACTCAACCGCTTGTCCAATACTGAGTACCTTTGAAATATCCTCTACATAAGAGCGAGATATTTCAGAAATATGTACCATACCCTTGTCGCCGCCTTCGATTTCAACAAAAGCGCCGAATTTTGTGATGCCTGTAACTTTTCCTTTTACAATTGTGCCTACCGTCTGTGACATTAGTAATTTGTACCCCTTGTTTTTAATATATATTTAGTCTCCTGAAACGTTTACAAAAACACGCTCACCTTGTCTTATGTAATCAAGGTCCTCACGTGCAATTTGTTCCATATATTCAGAAAATTCCTCGTCAGAGGAGTTGTATAGGCTACTCATTTCATCATTTTTGATTTCCTGTATAGTGATTTCGCTGTTAATCTCGTTGAGCTCGTTCTTCTTGTCACCAATCTGTGAATAAAGGTTTACAAGCGTAACGACAGAGTAAACAGCAAAAAACAGTATCACAACGCACAATATCACATATCGCAAAAAAGATGGTTTTTTATTTGATTCTTTTTTTGTGCTCATAAAACTTCCTTTTTCCAAACACTATATTTTGTATTTTATTTATTACTACACATACATTATACACTACAATTCTGTATGCTTTCAAGAGTTTATTTAAAAAAACAAGCACATATTTCAAAGTTTTTTTAAGTATTTTTGAAAAAATTGTGATTAAAAAGGTGTAAACCTTGCCCATAAGCTCGCCCAAGGTGAATCTGTAGACAATAAATCCAACCGCCTCGCCAAATACCACAAAGTATCGCACACCACCATTATTAAACGGTAGCGCAAACAAAACAGTCAGAAATCCGCACAAAGAAAAGTACAACACATCAGAAAGCACAATCTGCCACAACTTATTAAAACCTGAAATACGCAGGATTCTTACGCAATCATAAAGTATGGATAATGCAGCACCAAAAAGCAAGGAAAACAGAAAATATATGGTCTGGTCAGCAAGTGAAAATTCCATACAAGTTACCTGAAAAGCTTTGACTTTATATTCTTTTGAGTGTTGTTTAAATACTGCAACGAGCTGATATTTCCATCAACGCATACATCTTTTGATTCAAGATTAAGTTTATTAATATGCAGTGCAGTACCTTTCACTATAAGCGAGCCATAATCAGTCTGCAGGCTGACTGTCTGTTCATCAAAACCAATCACATCATTTATCCCTGTTAGCGTCAACGATGAGCGGTTGTCAAGGATAAGAGAGTGTGATGCTGCATTTACACGTTGTTCAGGCATAAAATAACCTCCATATACTACTGGTTAATTATATGGAGGCTAAACAGTATTTATGATTTATACAGAAGTGTACATTGAAGAAGCGTCTTCTTTTTTTATCACTTCGTTAACAGAGACAACCTTGACTTTTATACTGCGGGTGTCAAAGTTAATCTCAATTACATCGTCAATTTTTACATCATACGAAGCACGGACAACTTTTCCGTTGACAGATACTTTGCCCGCGTCACAAACCTCGTTTGCAACCGTGCGTCGTTTGATAATTCGTGATACTTTAAGGTATTTATCTATTCTCATATTTTACTCCAAAACAAAAAGCAAAAAGCCGACATAAGTCGGCTTTTACTCAAAGAAAAATTACTTATTAACAGCGTCCTTGAAAGCCTTACCAGCTTTGAATGCAGGAACCTTAGAAGCAGGGATTTCGATTGTCTCGTTTGTTCTTGGGTTGCAACCTGTTCTAGCGTTTCTGTCTCTTCTCTCGAATGTGCCAAAGCCAACGAGCTGAATCTTGTCGCCAGCAGCAACAGCGTCTACGATTACGTCAAATGTAGCAGCAACTGCTTTCTCAGCATCTTTCTTAGATAAGTTTGCTTTTTCTGCAACAGCAGCGATAAGTTCTGTCTTTTTCATAAAAATTTCCTCCAAAAATTTGTGAATGAATTATTCACCTTTTATTTAACTTCATCCCAAAGGGAATCAAGTACCGAAATTGGTGCTTCAGCCATATTGATAGAACGCTCATTACACAGTTGTTCCACCTTACTGAAGCGATCTGTAAACTTGACAGTAGCATCGTATAGTGCTTTTTCACTGTCAACTTTGATAAAGCGTGCTACATTGACAACAGAGAAAAGCAAATCGCCAAGCTCTTCGCTCATATTATCCACATCGTCATTAGCAACAGCGGTTTTAAGTTCAGCAAGTTCCTCGCTGACCTTGTCAAAAGCATCGTCGGTTTTTTCAAAATCAAAACCAACTTTAGCAGCTTTGTGCTGAATTTTCTGGCTATACATCAAAGCAGGAAGCGACTTAGAAACAGATGCGAGCACCTGCGACTGGGTCTTTTGTGATTTAGTGTCCATCTTAATCTTGTCCCAGTTTTTGAGCACCTCATCAGCAGTATCAGCGATAGTGTCAGAAAAAACATGAGGGTGACGAACAATGAGTTTCTTGCACACAGCGTCACATACATCGTTGATGTCAAAAGAGCCGACCTCTTCTTCCATAATAGTGTGGAAGATAACCTGCATCATAACATCGCCGAGTTCTTCTTTTAACAGCTCTGTATCGCATGTATCAATCGCTTCGATAGCCTCGTAAGTTTCTTCGATAAAGTTTTGTCTTATTGATTGGTGTGTCTGAACTTTGTCCCACGGACATCCGTCAGGAGAGCGCAAAATCTTCATGATTTGAACCAAATCGTTAAAGTTGTATTCGCTCTTTCTTTCAAAGTTCAAAGGTTACACCTCCATACACAAAAAATGTCGAAAAATCGCTTTATTATCACATATTTTACCTTAATAGGTGAAGTTTTGCAAGAATTGTTACAACATTGTTGCCTTTTGGGAGCATTTTAACCTCATTTTCAGTAAAAGTATGCATCAAAAGTAACGAAATTATATAAAAAGTTGCCGCAACCACTATACTTATCAGTGTTGCATAAGTATTTGACATAAAGTTTGAGATCAGCTCATATGAAATATACGCCGCTACACCGCAGATAATTGAAGAAAACAGCGGTTTTAAGGTTGTGTTCATAAAATCAGGCACAACACCTGAGCTCTTTATCAGATAATACATACCAACTATGCACACAAACAGGAATGCCACAAGCGAACCTACTGCACCACCAACGATGTTGATGCTGACGATATTTACAAGTGCAAAGTTTGTGATAAGTTTTAAAACCATTGCTATTGAGTACAATTTCAGCGGCATACTGACCTTGCCCACACCCTGCAGCATACTGCAGATCGGTGTGCTTACTGCAACAACAATAACTGACATACCCATAACTCTCAGCACATCAGCCGCTACCACAGCAACATAGCCGTCATATAGCAACGAAATGATAGGATATGGAAGTGCAAACATACCAATACCTGCAGGTAAAGTCACAAGCATTGTGAGTTTTAAAACAGTTTCGATTGAAGTTTTGAGTTCTTTTTTGTCGCCTTTTGTATATGCGTTGGTAACAGATGGCATAGCACTTGTACCAAACACCTGTGTAACTGCCGTAATAAGCTGCATAACAGTAAGCGCACAACTGAACGCACCCATCAGATAGGTGTGAATTGTGATTGGGTTAGCATCGGTTGGATTTTTAGGAATATGGGTATCCAGATTGCCATTAAACTGAGCAAGCAGAGCGTCGCCATTTGTTTGTGCCATATTGTAAAGAACCTTTTGAATAACAATAGTGTCAATACTTGAGCTGACACTCATTACAATAGCGGCAAGTCCGATAGGAATTGCGGTTTTCACCAGTTTGCTAAAGGTTTCTCTGCGGCTTCTTGCTTCTACAGAGTTTTCAAAATACTCTTCCGGAATAGAATTACTTTTGCGTTTATATATGATTTTTAACGCAATATATGAGAAGAATCCGCCTAGTGAAATAGCAAATATAGCACTTGCAACCGAAAAGCCTATGAGCGTATACATAGCGTCTTTTTCTGATGTAAATGTAAGTCCGAATATAGTATTAGTTGCCTGATACTGAGAAATACCGACCTTCATTACGAT
Source organism: Ruminococcus sp. (assembly GCA_045604645.1). GTDB lineage: Bacteria > Bacillota > Clostridia > Oscillospirales > Acutalibacteraceae > Ruminococcoides. Next base: position 51,422 of record JAZUOM010000001.1, read on the forward strand.
ATAAGCCAGAGAAAGACCTATAATCATCTTGACGCAGGCTTCTATAATCTCAGACAAGGCTGTAGGGACCATATTTCGCTGTCCCTCAAAATAACCTCTGTATATCGAAACAAGGCATCCAAAAAAGATAGATGGAGCCAAAGTCATCAACGAATAAATAGAATATGGTGAGTTTACAATATCAACATACACAAAGCTGATGCCGATCATCAACGAAAAACTTATCAAGCCCAGAATAACAAAAAACGGCTTTGACACTTTATGTATCATACGCACATCTTTGTATCGTTTTTCGGCTATGCTCTCGGATATTAATCGTGAAACCGCTATCGGAAAGCCCGCTGTTGCTAGAGTAAACAGCGGTATATATATTTCGTATGCATTAGAAAAAATGCCGGTACCGATGCCGGCGTATTCGTCACCAAACATCGAGTAGATTTTTGTGAGCATAATTTTGTAAACCATACCACACAGTTTTACAATAATCATACTGATACTCAGCACAGCGGCTCCTTTTAAGAAGGTTTGTGAGCCGCTTTTGTTCACATTGTCGTTACGCATAAAATATCTCCGTTACATCAGAATTTAGAGCCACAATCAGCACAGAAAGGCTTTTCCTTATTCTGTGTTGCACCGCACACAGGACAACGTTTCAGCTTTTTTGCGTCATCAATTTGCCCTACAATACTATTGTACTGTACATACAACTCATCCAAGGCAGAAATCTCCTGCTCAACATTGCTGACACAAAAAGCATCATCCTTTGATAAATTATAGTACTTCTTACCAATAGATATGAAGTTTTTCTGAATATCAGATGCTATACGCTGTTTGATAGTCTTAAGCTTTGCAATATCATACACATCACAGGCTTTTTGTTCTGCTTTGTGTGCTACTGCTTTTGCGTTAACCAAAAAATCTCTGAACATTCCCATTGTGAACACTCCTTAATATGTATATGTTTGTTAACTAATCTTTGAAATATTTGCTGTAAAAATCTTGTATACTGTTTTTTCTGGCGATAAGTTCGTCAAAGCGTGTGATATATTCATACGGAAATTTAAAATTGAAAATCCGCTCAAGTTTATCACTACTGTAATCTTTGAGTTTAGTGACAGCGCCCGCACCGCATGCAAGTATTGAATGTGTTTCGTCCATTACATAAACATTGTATAGACTTTCGCACCCTTTCTTTGACCAGCCGACGTTTTCAAGATTTCCTGCCATACGGCTTTGTCTGTACAGATAGTATGGCACAAAATCGTTAGAAAACAGCACATTCTGAGCATAGAAAAGCATATCTGACGCTTCGTTTTTGATACCGATATCAATTTTAATATTTTCGGTATTAAGTGTTGAGCTTCGTTTGAGCGCCAACGTATGTATAGTGATGCTTTCAGGGTTGAGCTGTAATATACTGTCAAGAGTATTGCAAAAGCTGTTATAGTTGTCACCCTTGAGCCCTGCAATAAGGTCCATATTTATGTTATCAAAACCACACTCGCGTGCCAATTTAAATGCATCTATAGCATCTTGTGCACTGTGGTGTCTGCCAATGATTTTGAGCACCTCGTCATTTAATGTCTGTGGATTGATGCTGATTCGTGTGACGTTGTTTTTCTTTATCACTAAAAGTTTGTCCTGTGTGATAGTGTCAGGTCTGCCCGCTTCGACAGTAAACTCACGGCAAGTGGACATATCAAAGTACTTGTTGACAGTAGACAACACCATATCCATTTGCTGTGGTGTAAGTGTGGTTGGTGTACCGCCACCCATATATACTGTCTCAAGTTTTAATTTGAGCTTATTTGCTATTTTTGCGGTTTCCTTTAACTCCTTGCACAACAGTTCTACATATTGAGGTATCAAGTGCTTTGCTTTTTCGATAGACTGAGATACAAACGAACAGTAATTACATCTTGACGGACAAAAAGGAATTGATATATAAAGCGAAAACGAGTTTTTCTTAGAAAGAGACAAAATCTCGCGCTCGGCTTTCTGGGTTACTGATGCAAGAGCGAGTTTTTTGTCTGAAACCATAAGTTCGTTTTTAAAATACTCTTTTGCTTTGTCTGCCCCGTTACAATCAATCAACCTGCGTAAAAGTTTGATTGGTCGCACACCTGTGAGTACACCCCAAGGCAAAGTAGTGTCAAAAAGCTCGCACAAAAGCCTGTACATCAACTGAGCCATAATCAACTCGTCGTTTTTTTCATCGCCTGTTTTGTGTTGTGTCAGTTTTTTTGAAAAACCATCAAAAGAAACTGTAACACTGATATCGTCACTATATGATGTTAAAATATATGGCTTATGCAAAGTTTTATATTCTTTTGTAACGGTAATCTTTTCGTACGGGAAAAAGGCACGTGCCAGATTTTCCATTTCGTAATGAAAAGAATGATTGTCAATATACAGATTCATAACTATTTATCTTAAATAAGGATTATACTTTTTCTCAGTTTCAAGTGTCGTTAAAATATCGTGACCCGGATAAACTGTGTACTCTCCATCTATCATGGCGAGTTTTTTGAGTGACTGCATCATCATAGCAGGACTTGATGTTGGAAAATCGGTTCTGCCGATAGACCTGCAAAAAAGAGTGTCGCCTGAAAAAATACAGTCATCAACTATAAAGCATCCGCTACCCAAAGTGTGACCCGGAGTAACAATAAATGTGATTTTTGTATCGCCTAAATACAGTTTGTCGCCATCACAAAGTTTTACATCAACATCTATACTGTCGATATGCATATCATGCCACGCAGAGCCGTTGAGTTGCGGCGTGTTTAAAAGCTCAAGTTCGCTCTCACTGATACACACCTCTGGCGTAAAATTTTCGAGCAGGCATTTCACCCCGCCTATATGGTCAAAATGGCCGTGTGTAAGCAAAATATACTTTAGTTTTCCACCAAGCTTGTTGACAGTATCAATAAGCTCACTACTCTCTGTTGCAGGGTCAATTACAGCAAGCTCACCGCTGCTAATGTCCTTTACAACATAGGTATTAGTGTAAATATCGCCTAAAACAAGTGTTTTTACAGTAATCATCTAATAAGCTCCTTACTGTCAAGCAATATAGTAACAGGTCCGTCGTTTAACAGCGACACCTTCATATCAGCACCAAAAATGCCTTTTTTTACATTTTCTATGCCGTCAGATTTAATTCTTTTGCAGAAATATTCATATAATTCATCAGCTATATCAGGCGCACCTGCATTTACAAAGCTCGGACGTCTGCCTTTTTTGCAATCTGCCAAAAGTGTGAACTGTGAAACAACAAGTACACTGCCACAAGTATCAATAAGTGACAGGTTCATTTTTCCGTTTTCGTCCTCAAAAACGCGCAGATTAGCGATTTTTTTAGACAACACATCGGCATCTTCTTTTGTGTCATCATTTGTAACGCCCAGCAAAACAAGAAAACCATTTTCGATTTTTGATACAAGCTCGTTATCTACAACAACCTGTGCGTGTGTTACACGCTGTAAAACTGCTTTCATTGTTACCTCTTAGTGTCGTGTAATTGAAATAATACCATTGATTGTGGCAAGTCTTGCCATAACAGAGCGAAGATGATCCATACCGTTGACGTCGATATTAGCGGACACAACCGCCCTGTCATCAGGTAATTCTCTGGAATTGAGCACATGGATGTAAATATGCATTGACGATAGCATATTTGTAACATCAGCAAGTAAACCTGTACGGTCCTTTGCAACAATCTCAAGTGTAGACTGAAATGTTTCTTTGATGTCGCTTTCCCAATGTGCTGCTACCCAACGCTGTGGCTCTTCGCTAGTAGCGATATCCTCAGGCACGTTTGTACAACTGCGCTTGTGGATAGAAACGCCAAAACCACGGGTAATAAAACCGATAATATCGTCACCTGGTAGTGGATTACAACAACGGGAGAACTTGATAAGACAATCCTGTACACCCTCAACAGTCACACCGGAACCGACACGCTTTTTGCGCACAGGTTGCGAGGTTTCTTTTGGGGTATCCGGTTCAATGTCTTTTTTGTACTTTTTGATATAAGCGTCCTTGACTCGTGGCATAATCTTCCACAGTTGAGTACCGCCATAACCAATAGATGCAAAAAGGTCGTCTACTGTGTTGCAATGCTGACGCTGCATAATAGCGGACAGGCACTCTTCGAGGTCTTTTTCCTCAAATTGCATACCGGCTTTTTTGAGTTCTTTTTCAAATTCTGCTCTACCCTGAATAATATTTTCTTCTCTGCGTTCTTTTTTAAACCATGAGCGGATTTTTGCTTTTGCCTGATTGGTTTTTACGATATTAAGCCAGTCACGCTTTGGACCTGTGCCTTCTTTTTGAGTCAGAATCTCGACAATCTCACCGGTTTTGACCTGATAATCAATAGGCACTATTCGCATATCAACCTTTGCACCAACCATACGGTTACCTACGGCTGTATGGATAGCATATGCCATATCAATTACTGTTGCGCCAACAGGCAGACCAATGACATCTCCTCGTGGTGTGAACACATAAACCTCGTTAGGTGAAAGGTCGTTTTTGATGGTTTTTACAATATCTGTAGCGTCATCTGTTTCAGATTGAATTTCAAGCGTTTTTCTGATCCACGCAAGCCTGTCTTCGAGCGAATTTGACTTTGCGTTGTGCATACCGAGTTTGTATTTCCAGTGTGCCGCGATACCATACTCGGCAGTATGGTGCATCTCGTAGGTACGAATCTGTACTTCAAACGGAACGCTGTCTTTGTCAAAAACAGTAGTATGAAGCGATTGGTACATATTTGGCTTTGGAGTGGAGATATAATCCTTGAATCGGTTTGGAAGCGGCGTGAAAATATCGTGTACTATACCAAGTACATTGTAGCAATCAGGAATAGAATCAACTATAACTCGTACTGCAAATACGTCAAAAATCTGATCGAGGGTTTTGCCCTGCATATAGGTTTTTCGATAAATCGACAACGCGCTCTTGACTCTGCCGTTGATTTTAACGTGAGGAATCGACCTGCCGATTTTTGCCATAATCTTCTGCTTTATGTTTTCGATAAACTCGTTACGTTGATTTTCGGTCAGTTTCAGCTCTGTCTCAATTTCTTCGTATGCTATCGGGTCAAGGTAACGGATAGACAAATCCTCAAGCTCTTCCTTGATGTTTTTCATACCAAGACGGTGAGCGATTGGAGCATAAACTTCCATACATTCACGTGCTTTGTCCCTGCGTTTTTGTTCTGCAACACAGCCGATAGTACGCATATTGTGAAGTCTGTCAGCAAGCTTGACTATGATAACACGGATATCGTTTGACATAGCCATGAGCATTTTGCGGATGTTTTCAGCCTGATGCTCTTCCCTGTCGGTAAATTTAATCTTGCTGATTTTTGTAAGACCGTCAACAAGCAGAGCAACATCGTCGCCAAACTTTTCTTTGACAACATCAAGAGAAATTTCAGTATCCTCGACAACGTCGTGCAAAAGTGCTGCGACAATAGCATCGGTATCCATCCCCATATCCGCAAGGATACAAGCAACAGATGTAGGATGAAGAATATACGGTACGCCCGATACACGTCGTTGGTCACCGTGGGCTTTGTCCGCAAACTCGTACGCTTCTTCTATTTTTTTCTTGTCGTATTTAACTGTACTTTTTTTAATTTTAAATTTTAGTTCATCAAAATCCTGATAATGTATTCTTTCAGGCAAAACAACTCACCTCTTTGAGTTTAGAAATAATCAGCGATTGTTCAAGGTTAACCTTGCCCTCTACCTCGCAAAGTTTAATCTTTGTATTATACATACCCTCGTATATTTCAATAAGCGAAAGCTCATTCATACACTCAAGAATAACCCTTAATCGTCCAAAAGTCAGCGTGTCGCAACTGAGCCTGTGGTACAGGTTTTCTACGCTGTGGTTGTATCCATCATGTGCACGTATAAAGCGGTATACCAGCGCAAACTCTTCCCTTGATGGTAAAAGCAGTTTTGCTTGTTTACTTGTGATATCATCACCCCTGCAAAACGCTTCAAATAATTCTTTGGACTGCAAAATTGCATCTTCATCAGAAGAAGAAAACCGCATCTCTTTGATAATTACGCTAAGGCTTTCAATATTATTGTATGTATTTTTGTCAAGGGTAACTGCTAAGTCGACTGTATCGTATAATTCGTAAGGGCAGTTGTCCCTGGATGTTGAAAATTTCATTGCTGTGACTAAGGCGTCGCCTCTTTTTAAAGTAAGTTTAAGGTGTTTTCCCTGGCTTACTTCGTGAATGTCGATGATTGTCATATTATAAAGACCAAACAGCGGTGCAGGGTTTCCCGCGCCAAAAGGTTCGAGTATTGAAAGCTGATCAACAAGCGACACAGAAAGTTGTGCAGGGTTTAATTTGCAATCAAGTTCAAGCTCAGGTACCGGCATAGGCACAGTAGCGGCATAGTCATTGATAGCCACAATAAAGTCATCAATGTTTTCTTTTTTGATGCCAAATCCGACAGCCATCGGGTGTCCGCCAAACTGAGTAAGCAAATCAGAACAAGCAAACACAGCATCGCATATGGAAAAACCTTTTACACTTCTGCCGGATGCTCTGCAACAGTCGTCATCAATAGAAATAACTATGCTTGGTTTGCCGTAGATTTCTTTTATACGTGAGGCAACAATACCGATAACGCCCTGATGCCAATTTTCGCCACATACTACGATAACCCTGTTTTGTACGATAGACGGAGTACGTTTTATCCGGCTGTCAATATCGTCAAGAATTTCTTTTTCAATAAGCTGTCGCTGGGTGTTATCCTCGCACAATTCGAGTGCAATATCACTTGCCAATGCCTCGTCATCTGTCAGCAGCATTGATACAGTTTTCTTTGACAAGCCTAATCTTCCGCCTGCGTTAATACGTGGCACTAAAGTAAAAGAAACGTTGCCTGTTGTAATTTTTTTGTTTGCAAGTCCTGATTCTTCAATCAATGCTTTTATACCACATCTGTCAGAATTGCTGATGTGTCTAAGACCATTTTTGACGATAACTCTGTTGTCGCCGCTAAGTGGTACTATATCACCAACTGTACCAAGACAAGCCAGATCAGAGTAGTTGTCAAGCACCTGCTGTGGGTCGGAGTATTCTCCTTCAATTGCCATAACAAGTTTAAGTGCTACACCAACGCCTGATAATTCTTTAAAAGAACTTTTGCAATCTTCCTGATGCATATCAACAATAGCAACAGCATCAGGCAAAACCGAGTTAGGCATATGGTGGTCGGTAACAATAGTATCTATAGAAAGGCTGTTTGCGTAGGCGATTTCGTCAACTGCCGCAATGCCGTTGTCTACAGTAATGATGAGCTTTACACCTTGTTCACACAGTAGGTTTATGGCATCGGTATTCATACCATAGCCCTCTCCCTCACGTGCAGGAATATAGAACATAACATTTGCACCAACTGCATCAAGATAAGAATACAGCAAAGCAGTAGATGTTACACCATCGGCATCAAAATCGCCATATACACAGATTTTTTCGTAGTTTTCAATCGCTGTGACAATTCTGTCAACCGCTTTTTGCATATCCTTTGCTTCAAAAGGGTCACTTAGTACGCTGTCATTGTACAAAAACTGATTTATATCATCATCAGAAGTGATGCCTCTTATGTCAAGCAACATTGATATGAGCATCGGCAGTTCGTGCTTTGTCGAAATGGCAAGCGCCCTGTCTTTATTTAATTGTGCAACTGTCCATTTCTTCATAATAAAACTCCGATTTCTTAATAATTCAATTTGCGTTGTTTAAAAGTCCGCGTGCGTGGTCAAGTGCAGTCTGGGTTATATTTACACCATCAATGATACGTGCAAGTTCACGTACTCTACCATCAGTATCAAGCTTATCTACATGAGTGAAAGTTTTGTTGTCAGAAAACTCTTTGCTGATAAGGAAGTGGCTGTCAGCCAAAGCAGCAATCTGTGCCTGATGGGTGACACACATAACCTGTCTGTCTTTTGAAACTTCCTTAAGCTTCATACCAACCTTTTGTGCAGCAGAGCCGGAAATACCTGTGTCAATTTCGTCAAAAATCAAGGTTTCTATAATATCGTGTCGTGAAAGCACGGTTTTTATAGCAAGCATCATACGGGAAAGTTCGCCGCCAGATGCAATTTTTGTAACAGGTTTAGGGTCTTCGCCAAGGTTTACTGAAATCAGAAACTCAACTTTGTCAATACCGTTTCTTGAAAGTTCGCATTCTTCAAACGAAACACATAGCCGAACATTTGGCATCTCCAAAAAAGCCATCTCGTGCTGTACTTGTGACGAGAATTTCTCAGCAATATTGTGTCTGATTTCTGACAGTTTTTTGGCAATGGCCATAGCATTTTCTTTGAGCTGTTCAAAATGCTTTTGAAGTTTCTCTCTGTTAATATCATACTGCTCAAGTAAACAAAGCTCTTGTTTTGCGTTTTCTAAATATGTGAGCATCGACTCTTCTGTATCACCGTACTTTCGTGACAGGCGGTACAGCAAATCAAGTCGCTCCTCTATCGTTTCGAGCCTGTACGGGTCACTGTCGACATCACAAATACCGTTATAAATCTGGTCTGATATATCCTTGAGCTCGTACAAAGCGTTTGCAAGTCTGTCTGACAAGTCAGTAAAACTCTCATGATAACGCGCCGACACAGACAACGCAGAAAATGCATCATCTGTCATACTGATGACACCATCTGTGTCATCATCACCGTCTAGGATAGACTTGGCTTTTATAAGTGATTTTGTGATTTTTTCGCTGTTGAGCAAAACACTTTTTTCTGCAGTGAGTGAATCAATTTCACCAACAGTAATCTCTGCATTTTCAAGCTCGTCAATTTGATATCTTAAAAGGTCAATTCTTGCAAGGCGCTGTGACTCGTCATCGTTTGCGTTTTCGAGTTCGTCTTTAGCCTTTGTGTACTCGTAAAAGACCTGCTTATACTGTGCTAAAAGCTTTTCGTTTGATGACAAGGCATCAATATAATGCAGGTGCAGCGACGGTGACATAAGTTCAAGATTGTCAGACTGTCCGTGGATATTCACAAGATACGCCGACAATTCCCTGAGTGCAGATACAGTAGCAGGGCGTGAATTGATTTTGCAATTATTTTTGCCTGATACTGACATCTCACGTTGCAAAATGACCATGCCGTCTTCGACCTCAAAGCCAAGTTGTTTTGCTTTTTTGGCGACTAGATCTGACACATCACAAAACTGGGCACTTACAAAAGCGGACTGAGCCCCTTGTCTGATAATCTGCTTTGTAGTGCGACTGCCAAGCACAGCGTTGATTGAGTCGATAACAATACTTTTGCCGGCACCGGTTTCGCCGGTAAGCACATTGAAACCATTCGTAAAATCTATATTCGTTTTTTCGATAACTGCTATATTTTCAATATACAAATTCGATAACATAATCTAACCTCTGGTGTGTATTATCCCACGTGTCGTAAAAGCTCCTGTGTGTAGTTTCTGGCTGAATCTTCGTTTTTGCACACAATGAAAATAGTATCATCACCTGCTATTGTACCGACTATCGAATCGTAATTCATAGAGTCAATTGACGCACAAACAGCCTGTGCCATACCAGCGTATGTTTTTACAACCACCATATTCATAGCATGCTCAACACTGACAACAGATGAGTCAACTAATGTAAGAAAGTTGTTTTTTGAATTGTTACCACCGACCAAAGGTGCCTGATAACGATATTTTCCGTTAGAATCAAGCGACTTTGTAAGTCGAAGTTTTTTGATATCTCTTGATACGGTTGACTGGGTTACATCAAAACCATCAGCCTTAAGATAATCAAGAAGTTCATCCTGTGTAGTTATAGGAAATTTATTGATCAGCTCAATAATCTTTGTGTGTCTGTTAAGTTTCATCAGTTTTTCTCCTTTAACTTTTCGTTAAGCAGAGTGTAGAAATTTTTCTCTTTGAGAATTATAAGTTCAAGATATGAATCAGCCTGAGTGATAACAATCTCGTCGCCCTGGATAATTTCAACATTAGTCTGTCCATCAACAACAAGATATGCCCTGCTGTCTTTTGCGTTGTTGACAGTTGCGCTTAATAAAGCATCACTTGAAAAAACAACCTGTCGTGAGGACAACGCATGAGGACAAATAGGTGTGAGCAGGATACATTTCATATCCGGCTCAACAACAGGTCCGCCTGACGAAAAGCTGTACGCAGTAGAGCCGGTTGGTGTTGCAAATATCATACCGTCTGCTCTGTGGTTGATAATCTTCTCATCATTTAAAGCCACGGATATATCAAGGATAGGACACAACACATCACGAGTGATAGCACACTCATTTACAGCAACAAATTGCTTAATATTGCCAGAGCGCTTGAGTTTAATGTTAAGAAGCATTCTGCGCTGTAGGGTGTAATCACCTGTAACAAGTTTTTTAAGCTCGTGTATTTCGTCACGCTCAAGTCCTGCAACAAAACCGATGCGTCCCATATTTACACCAATAAGCGGTTTGTTATACATTGCTGAAAACTTTGCATTATGGATGATTGTGCCGTCGCCACCAACTGTGATAGTAAGGTCGCTGTTTTTTACAACCGCTTCGTCACAATCAAAATATGTAATTTTTTCACAACAAATATCATCGATTAATTCTTCTACAGAATTATTTAATATAATTTCGACTTCATCATGAGCGAACAAACGGATAATTTGCATAGCACATAAGACAGCCTCGTTTTTATCAATATTGATAACCAGTCCGATTTTCATAATATCACCACTTTATTTATCAAGTTCTTCGTGTGATTTAAGCACAACCTGCTGTGCTGTACATTGAGCAACAAGTTTTGGGGTATCTGATTTTCTGATATGAATAAGGTATTCGATGTTACCCTGTGGGCCTTTAATAGGAGAATAATCAAGTGAAAGCACATCGAATCCATTGTTAAGACAAAAGTCAATTATTGAATTTACAACATCGACATGAACATTTTTGTCACGAACAACGCCGTTTTTTCCGACATTTTCTTTGCCTGCTTCAAACTGAGGCTTTATAAGGCAGACCGCTTCTGAGTCATTGCTCATCAGCTCTCTTGCCACCGGCAAAATAAGTTTGAGCGAAATAAAAGAAACATCAACCGAGAAAAAGTCTATTTTGTCAGGTATCTGCTCATTAGTTACATAGCGCATATTTGTGCGCTCAAGGTTCACAACTCTGCTGTCATTTCTGAGTTTCCACGCAAGCTGACCGTAGCCAACATCAATGGAATAGACTTTTTTTGCGCCGTTTTGAAGCATACAGTCCGTAAAACCACCGGTAGAAGCACCGATATCCATAGTAATCTTGTCAGCTAGCGAAATCGAAAAACTGCTCATAGCTTTTTCGAGTTTGTAACCGCCACGGCTGACATATTTCTGTGTATCGCCCCTGACCTCAAGCGGTAAATTCTCGTCATAAGAAACACCGCATTTGTCGGCTTTCTGATTGTTGACATAGACAAGTCCAGCCATTATTATCGCCTTTGCCTTCTCCCTACTTTCTGCAAAGCCTTTTTCAAATACCAATACATCAAGACGTTTTTTCATTATATCTCCCGCTATGATTAATCTTTTTGCATAATTTCGCACATTGAGTCAGCATCAAGGTGCTGGTGTCTGAGTGCGTCTGTAACAGTAGCGTGAGGCACAAACTTGTCCTCAATCGCAGTGATTTTGTATATGCCTGTGTAGCCCATCTTTGTCAGTTCATAGTCAAATGTTTCGCCGATTCCACCTGCCAAAATACCTTCTTCAAAGAAATGGATTTTTTCAAACTGTTTTGAAAACTCGATTGCTTTTTTATCAATAGGTTTGATTCTGCATAATTTGAGAACACAGATAGATTCGCCCTTTGCCTTAAGTTTATTATAAGCCTCTACTGCATTTGAAAAAAGTCTGCCGTAAGTTATGAGCAATTTTTTAGCGTTTCGCTCCCCGTATATATCGTAGTTCATACTACTTTTTTCCAAATCTTTTGGTCGTATACTTTCGCTTCCTCGAGGGTAGCGGATAGCAACAAGACTTTCGCAGCCATAAAGCGCAGTGTTGAGCGATTGTTTCATCTCGTCAAAATAGCATGGCGAAAAAATAGTAGTGTTAGGAATGGAGTTCAGCATAGACACATCAAAAACACCCTGATGTGTTTCACCATCTTCACCGACAATGCCCGCTCTGTCAATCGCAACTACCATATGCAGTTTTTGCATAGCAGCATCGTGTAAAAGTTGGTCATAGCTACGCTGTAAAAATGTTGAATACACAGCAAAGACAGGTATCATACCCTTTGTTGCAAGTCCTGATGAAAAGGTCACAGCGTGTTGCTCTGCAATACCAACATCAAAAAATCTGTCCTTGTACAAGCGTGAAAATTCAAGCAGTCCTGTACCTGTACGCATAGCAGCAGTAATAGCACAAACACGATTGTCACCTTGTGCTATGTGACAAAGTGCTTCGCCAAATGCTGTGGAAAAATCTTTCTTTGTTGAAATAGGCTCGCCAGTATCAATATGAAACTGACCGATTCCATGAAAACTCGCAGAGTCGCTTTCTGCGTACTGATAGCCCTTACCTTTTTTTGTGACAACGTGCAAAAGCACAGGTCCTTTTGAAGATTTTGACGCATACATAGCGTTTCGCAAAGCCTCGATATCATGGCCGTCAACAGGTCCGTAATAGCTGTAGCCAAGCTGCTCAAAAAGTGTGTCTCTGTACACAATGTTCTTCAGTCTTGATTTTGAGCGTCTGAGTAATGATTTTATCGGTGAACCTATGATAGGTATTTTAGTAAGTATATTTTCGACCTTGTTTTTCACCCTAAGATAAGAAGGTTTGACACGGATGCTCGTCAGATACTTTGCAATAGCGCCGACGTTTTGTGAAATTGACATCTTGTTGTCATTTAATACTACAATAAAATTCTTTGAATATCTGCCCGCGTTGTTAAGTCCCTCGTAAGCAAGACCGCCGGTGAGTGAGCCGTCGCCGATAACAGCGATAGTGTAGCTGTTGTCACCTTTGAGTTTCTTTGCGGATGCTATACCAAAAGCAGCCGAAATAGAGGTGCTTGAATGACCTGCATTAAAAGCATCGTATTCGCTTTCGCTTCTTTTCGGAAAACCGGAAACCCCGTTTTCTGTGCGGATAGTGTGGATATCTTTATATCTGCCTGTGAGCATCTTATGTGTGTAGCACTGATGTCCTACGTCCCACACAATGCTGTCAACAGGACAATCAAACACATAATGAAGCATAACAGTGAGTTCTACTACACCCAGGTTTGGCGAGAGATGTCCACCATTTACTGATACGGTATCAATGATTTTTTCTCTGATTTCTTCACAAAGTTTTTTGAGAGTTTTATCGTCAAAATGCTTGATATCCTCAGGTGATTTAATTGTAGATAAAATTTCGTATGACATAAAATTACCTACTTTTTATATGAAAATTATTTTTGTCTTTTTGCAAGGCTTAAAGCCAGTTCTTCTAATGGTTTTGTATCGTTATCAAAGGCTTTGAGGCAATCAATCGCCTTTTTTGTAAGGCTTTGTACAAGCTCGTTGCACTTATCTATACCAAGTAGCGACACATAAGTTGACTTGTTGTTATTGCTGTCGCTGCCGACAGGTTTGCCCAAATCTTCTGACGTAGACGTAACATCAAGAATATCGTCCATAATCTGAAACGCAAGCCCGATACTGTGTGCATAATCGCAAGCGGCACTAATCTGTTTTTGTGATGCACCGCCTATGATACAGCCCATCTCGCAAGCTGCTTTGATAAGTGCGGCTGTTTTCTTTTCGTCCATTTCAGATAAAACTGAAAGCTCAGCGTTTTTGTTCTCATTTTGTATATCAATTACCTGTCCGCCAACCATGCCAAGAGCACCGCAGTATTTAGACAGTGTATGTGCGGCTTTGACTGCTCTGTCTGCGGTTGTGGCACTTACAGCCTCATCAGACAGCATAATCTCAAAAGCAAGGCTTTGCAGTGCGTCGCCTGAAAGTGTAGCGATATCTTCGCCAAAAACAATGTGATTTGATTTTTTGCCTCTGCGGTAGTCGTCGTCATCCATACAAGGCAAGTCATCATGAATAAGCGAATATGTGTGAATCATCTCAACAGCGCAGGCATAAGGCAACGACGCTTTTACATCTGCACCGCATAATTCACAAAAAAGTAAAGTAAGCAAAGGTCTTATACGCTTTCCTCCACACATAAGTGAATACTCCATCGAATCAATCAGGGTCTGCTCAGTAAAGTTGCCCTGTGGAAGATAGCTCTTTAATGCATTTTCGATAAGATTCTGATAATAATTTATGTTTGACATAACGACACCTTAGTCCTCAAATAAACTTTCTTTGTCTGACTTCATTTTATCGATACGCTCGTTGATATCGATAATCTGTCCTTTGCATTCTTCGAGCTTGTTAGTACAGAATGTGAGTAGCTTGTAGGCCTGTTCGTAGAGTTTCATACACTCGTCTAAAGGCACGTCACTTTTTTCCATTTTTGATACTATTTCTTCGAGCTCTTTGTTTGCTTTTTCAAATGTCATATCTTTGTTCATATCAGTCATCCTCTTGTGATAATTGAATAATTTTAGTAAGTCTGTGGTTAACTCCGCTTCTGGAAATCTGAGGGTTGAGCATCTGGCCCATATCTCTTAAAGATAGTTCAGGATACTCAACACGCAAATTTGCTATTTCTTTGAGTTCATCAGAAAGCGTGTTGAATTTTCCGTTTGATTTCAGTTTGTTTATCGCTTTTATCTGGGTGGCAGCGGCACCTGCAACTTTCTGAAGATTTGCTATCTCGGAATTTGTACGACGGTTTATGGTGTTTCGAACCTGTTTAAGGGCTTTTGCGCCCATAACTGTCATTGCTGAATTAGGTGCCCCCATAAAGGTGAGCAAATCGGTAATCTGCTCGCTGTCTTTTATGTAGCCGACATAACAACCGTTTCGGTTGTGCATTTTTATATTTATGTTGCAATCCTCGATATCTCTTATGATATTACAGATATCATTGCACAAATTTTTGTGAGTGATACAAAGTTCAAGATGGTATGCTTTGTCAGGGTCTGTGACAGAGCCACACGAAAGAAAAACTCCCCTTACAAAAGCACGCTCACAATCAGCATCAGGCAGGTTTGCACGATTGACCCGAAGGCTTATCTGCTTGTCATCATGACCGTAAAAATCAAAAATTTTACGACAGTCATTAGCGTCTATTATGCGGACTGTGTAAACTTTTGAAGTTTTTGATAGTGGCCCGATGCGCTCAATAATCGGCGAAAAAAGCATCGTGCACAGACTTATAAAGCGGTTTGCCGTGTGCTTGTTTTCGGTTTTGAAAACTATGCTATCAGACGAAAAATGCCGTGATAAAACAAGCATAGCATACAGTTCAGCCCTTAGCACATCAACATCGGTTGATGTATCAGAGCACAATTCTCTTTTTGTATCAGTAGCAAAAGACATAATATTTCCCTCTTTCACAGAGAAACATCATGCTTTCCAGATATCTCTGTGATGAATTGCTGATTGTTGGTTGTTCTCGACAAAGTGTCTGTTTAAGAGTCTTGCAAGTGTAACAGAGCGGTGTTTTCCGCCTGTACAGCCAATGCCGATAACGAGTTCGCTTTTTCCCTCTTCTTTATATAGCGGAATTGAAAAATCGATAAAACTAATAAGTTTTTCGACAAATTGTTGTGTCACATCAAAGTCAAGCACGTACTTACGCACATCTTCGTCAAGACCTGTTTTGTGCTTGAGCTCTTTTATATAGAAAGGATTTGGCAGACATCTGACATCAAAAATCAAATCTGCTTCAGGCGGTATTCCGTATTTAAACCCAAATGACATACATGTGATGAGCATACCGTCATGAGCACCCTGCGAAAACATAGTTGTGACACGTTCTTTGAGCTGTTTTGGTGTCATATACGATGTGTTGATAACATAGTCAGAAATCACCTTGACAGGTTTCATAAGCTCTGCTTCAAGATTTACTGCATCTTCGATAGAGCCGTTAGGCACCTCTGTTGACAATGGATGCTTTCGTCTGGTTTCCTTGTATCTTATGAGCAGAGTATCTGTCTTTGTATCAAGATAGAGCAGCTTGAAGCGCTTGCCCTCAAGTTTGCTTTTGCTGATAACATCACAAAGTTCGTTAAACATCTTGCCTGAACGCATATCAGCAACAACCGCAACTTTTTTCATTCTGCTATCAGCAGAGTTGTCGCAAAGGTCATAGAAAGTATCAAGCAAAAGTGGTGGTATATTATCAACACAGTAAAAGCCGATGTCCTCCATTGCGTGCAAAGCACTTGTTTTGCCTGCACCTGAAAGACCGGTGATTATTACAAATTCCATATAAATTCCCCGCATTCAAATGTAAGTTAAGATTTAAATGTGAATAATTTCTCTTTCTAAAATATATCCGGTTTCTGTTTTGACGGTATCCTGCACAAAGCGTATGAGGTTAAGCACATCTTCGCAAGTGGCATCGCCGACATTAATGATAAAGCCAGCGTGCTTTTGTGACACCTGTGCACCGCCGATGGTCTTGCCCTTGAGTCCGCATTTTTCGATAAGTGTACCTGCAAAATTGCCGACTGGTCTTTTAAATACACTTCCGGCACTTGGATACTCAAGCGGCTGCTTAGTTTTGCGACGATTCATAAAATCGTCCATCTTTGCTTTAATATCATCAGCATCTGCTTTTTTCAGTTCTACCGTTACATATAGAATAATGTTGTTATTAGTTTTGTATACGCTGTGTCTGTAGGATAAATCAAGTTTATCGGCAGGTAAAGTTTCAACCACTCCATCAGGTGTGATGTGGGTAACAGAAACCATCACGTCTTTCATCTCTCCGTCATATGCACCTGCGTTCATAAAAGCGGCACCACCAACAGAGCCCGGTATGCCATAAGCAAACTCAAGTCCTGACAAAGAATGTGAAAGTGCATAAGTACACAGTTTTGCAAGATTCACACCTGCACCCGCTGTGATTGTATTTTCTTTTATAGAAATATCCTTGAAATCACCCTCAAGTGACAGCACCACACCCTGCATACCGCTGTCAGATATCAGCAGGTTGCTACCCTTGCCGATAATAAAAAGCGGGATGTTGTTTTGCTTTACGGCTTTTAAAACTGCAGCAAGCTGGTCTGTGTTGTAAACCGAAACAAACATCTGGGCATTGCCGCCGATTTTGAATGTGGTGTGTTTTTTCAGTGGCTCGTTTTCGATATAGTCAAAGCCGTGAACACCTGATAAATCTCTGATTATCTGAAGGTCGTACATAAATCCTCCGTTAAAAATTGATATTTTTCTCTAAAAAGTAAGCCTGAAGGTTTGAGATGCTTGAGTTGACGACAAGTTCGCTTGGAAAATCAATTTCCTCAAGCAGCTTCAGCGCAAAAGGAAACTCGCCTACTTTATCAGCAATATGTGCATCTGTATCAACAACAATCCGTGCACAATGCTTTTTGCAAAGCTGAGCGATTTTTCTGCAGTTATCAACAGAGTCCTTGCGAAAACCTGTAAATGTACCGTTATTAATCTCAACAAGGGTTGAGGTCTGGGCGCATCGTTTGATAACAGTTTCAAAGTCGTATGCGTAGTATGGAGAGCCGCTGTGCCCGATTACGTGCACGTTTGGATTGTCGCATAGGTTCAAGTAAGCGTTTGTGCATTTTTCGACACTTGGTTTTTTGAGCAGTGTAATGTTGTGCATTGATGCTACTACCCAGTCGAGCGTGGACAACAGTTTGTCAGTTGCGTCAAGCGAGCCATCGTAATCAATGATATTTGCTTCCATACCTTTGAGTATCCTGACATTAAACAGCTCGTCAGGCACAAGTGACAGACTCTCAAAATAATATGCACCCGGTGCACCCTCCATCGCTCTGCCGTGGTCAGTTATAGCAATAGCATACATGCCCTTTTTAGAGGCAGCCTGAGCCATTTCGGTTATGGTTGAAAAAGCATGCGTGCAGGCATTTGTGTGCATGTGTAAATCTGCGATTATGTTCATTTTATCACCAATTTGTATCAATAATCTTCTTGCCGATATCGTCAGGGCTGATATCCATACCAAGGTTTTGGAGCAATTCTCGTGCTCCGTTGTAGCCCATTTTCTTCTGACGCTGGTTCATAGCCGCTACCTCAATTATGATTGCGAGGTTTCGACCAGGTTTTACAGGAATTGTAACTACAGGTACTTCTATACCCAAAATCTCCATATACTCGTTATCCATACCCATTCTGTCATAAACCTTAGTAGAATCCCACAGCTCCATATTGATTACCATATCAATCTTTTCGCTCATCTTAACAGCACCCATACCAAAAATACGACGGGCGTTTATAATGCCGATACCGCGAAGTTCAATAAAATGGCGGATATTTTCAGGTGATGAGCCTACGAGCGATTTTTTTGAAACACGCTTAATCTCAACAGCATCATCAGCGATAAGTCTGTGTCCACGCTTGATAAGCTCAATGGCGGTTTCTGACTTACCTACACCACTGTTACCGATAAGTAAGCATCCCTCGCCGTAAACCTCGACCAATACACCATGACGTGTGATGCGTGGTGCAAGCTCTACGTTAAGAAAAGATACAAGTGCTGCAGTGAGTGCAGAAGTATCATCAGTTGTGGTTAATACAGGAACCTCGTATTTTGTCGCACAATCTATCATAGTCTGCGAAGGAGTGATATCACGCGCAATGATAACTGCCGGTGGTCTGCGAGAAAGTATAGGCTCAATATGCTTGTTTCTTTCTTCTTCGCTTAATTCTCTTAAAAAAGTGTATTCTGTCTTACCCAAAACGACTATCTGAGTATCATCAAAATGTTCAAGATGTCCTACAAGCTGAAGTCCCGGCCTGTCGATACTACTTGAGTAAACAAACAGTTGTTCAGGGTCTGACGGCATATAGTACTCCTTGAGTCCTATTTCATCAATAATTTTCTTTAATGATACGCTGTATTCTTTATTCATATACTACACCGACTTTCTGTTACAATTTTGCATACTTATACAGATTCAATTATACTCCCATATATTATGTTTATAAACCTATTAAAGAACATTTAAATATTTTATGCATAAATTTGCATATTTTTTCCACGATATTTTATATATTCTGGGCTTTGAATATGCAAAATATTCCTGCACATAATATATGAGGTGATTTTATGCTGATTTCTCTTATTCGTACCATACTTTTGTACGCTTTTATTATTCTTGCAGTAAGAATAATGGGCAAACGTCAAATCAGCGATATGCAAACATCTGAGCTTGTGATTACGCTGGTCATTTCTGACATTGCCGCAATACCTATGCAAAATGTTGAACAGCCGATAGTAAGTGGTCTGTTGCCGATTGCTGTGCTCGTATCACTTGAGATTATTTTGAGTGTAATTATGCTTAAAAGTTCAAAATTTCGGAAGATAATATGTGGAAATCCTGTTATTATAATCAGCAACGGTAAAATACTGCATAATCAACTCAAAAAACTAAGAATAAGCTACGAGGATTTGTACAGCCTTTTAAGACAACAGGAAGTTTTTGACGTAAACGATGTAAAGCACGGGATAATAGAAACAAACGGCAGTCTGAGTCTGCTCAGATATAAGGAGAATGAAAATTGAAAAGAATATGGGTTGCAACAGCACTGCTCATTATTGCATTTATATTCAGTGTAACCGAATTTATCTATGTAGATATATGCTACAACAAATACACAAAGTTACTCAAAGACTGTAAAAACTATATTTCTACTAAAGAATATAGTGACGCATATGAAACGTGTAAACACACTCTGTCAGAATGGGAAAACACAGAAAAAACTCTGAATATTTTTTTGATTCACGGCGAGGTGGATTCGATAACTGAAAGCATCGCACAGCTTAAAATATGTGCAAAAAACAATGATACTAAGCAGTTTGATATTCTGTATGAAAAAGCAAAAAGGCAGCTGCTTTCCATAAAGAAAAGCGAACTGCCTGTTTTTGAAAATATATTATAATTTTGTGAAAAGTTATATTACTTTTCTTTTCTCTTCTGCCACATAACCCACAATGGACCTGCGATACACAGTGATGAATAGCAACCTGAGATTACACCAATCATCATTGGCAGAGCAAAGCTCTGTACTGAACCAAGACCAAAGATTACTGCAACAACATAAACTGTACCGATAGCTGTAAGTGTTGTGATAGATGTGAAAATTGTACGTGACATTACAGTTGATGCACTGTGGTTGAATACATCAGCGATGTCAGCCTTTGGACCTGCAAGCTTGCGCTCTTCTCTGACTCTGTCGTAGATAACGATTGTGTCGTTAAGTGAATAACCGAGAATCATAAGTACAACAGCGATAAAGTTAGAGTCGATAGGCATACGGAAGATAACGTACATGAAGTAAATCATAGCAACATCGTGGAAAAGTGCCACAAGTGCCATAACACCTGCTGACAAACCGCCGATACGTTTGAATCTGATTGTTACATAAAGTACCATCAGAACAGAAGCGATAAGTACAGCAGTAAGACATTTGAGCAGGAATTTTGAACCCATTGATGCCTCAACTGATACTGACTCATTATACTTGAAGTTGTTGTCAGCAAAAGTTGTTGTCAAAGCCTTTGTGATAGCATCCTGCTGAGTAGTATCAATAGCTTCTTCACCGGAGAAGTTGATGTCAACGTTCTTAGTGTTGTCGTTAATGTTCTTTGATACCGTAAAAGTAACTACGTTGTTAGGAGTAGCGTTCTGGATAGTATCCTTGAGCAGGTTTTCGTCAATGTCGCCTGTGAAACTGTACGAAATAATCGCACCACCCTTGAACTGAATATCAAGTGTTGCACCAAAAATAATATTACAGATAAGTCCGATGAGTATGATACCCAGCGAGATGCCAAAGAAAATCTTTCTGCGACCAATAAAATTGATGTCTTTTTTCATTATTTAGCACCTCCAAACAACCATTTTTTACGCAGGAACTTGAACCCTGCAATACTCTTGAGCATAACTCTTGAGAAGAATACGCCCATAATAAAGTTGGAGATAACACCCATAAGCAGTGTGTAACCAAACGCGTAGATAGCACCTGTTGTAGATGCACCAAACAACCATGAAAGAATATTTGATGGACCAAATACAAGTAACAGGATAACTGATACGATAACAATTGTCATATTACCGTCGATGATAGCGGACAATGAGTTCTTTGTACCCTTTTCGATAGCACCATCAAGAGTTTTGCCTGTTTTAAACTCTTCCTTGATACGCTCTGCTGTAATGATGTTAGCGTCAACACCCATACCAATAGAGAGGATGATACCTGCAATACCAGGGAGTGTCATTGTGAATGAATCGAATGCAGGGAAAAATCTTGTGATTGCTGCGATAGACAGACCAACCTGACCCAAAAGTGCAATAACAGCTACAAAGCCAGGTACTCTGTATTTGATAATCATAAAGAGTGAAATCAGGATAATAGCAATTACAGCAGCAATACCCATTGCAGTCAGAGAGTCCTGACCGATTGTAGGGCTAATAGAGCTGTAAGAAGCAACCTCGAGTGCAAACGGAATAGCACCACCGTTAATCTGGTTAGCAAGTGTACCTGCTTCATCAGATGTGAAGTCACCTGTAATCTGTGCGCTACCGCCTGTGATTGTTTCAGAAACGTTAGGAGCAGAAAGTGTCACACCATCCATACAGATAGCAATGGTTTTGTTCACGTTAGCAGCAGTAGCCTCTGCAAACTTAGTAGAGCCTTCTTTTGTAAGGTCTAAAAGTATCATATACTGACCTGCAGCCTCAGGATTAGGAACAGCCTCTGCTTTTGCAACTTCAGCACCGGTAAGTAGCACGTTGCCTGACTCATCCTCAAAAGTAAGCTGTGCAGTTGCAGCAAGGTCATTGATTGCTTTTGTTGGGTTAAATTCTTTTTCGTCCTCTTTCCATGGGAAACGAACGATGATACGGTCACTGCTATAATCAGCATAAAGCTCATAGTCAGTGATACCACCAGATACCATTCTGGTTTCGATAATAGATTTAGCCGCGTCTAAATCGTCATCTGTAGCGTTATAGTCACCATCTGGTTTAAATGTAGCTTCTACACCGCCACGGATGTCAATTCCGCATCTGATGTCATCAATACCCTTGATTACAGTTTTTTCGATATCGCCCTGGTAGTATGAAACACCAAGCAAAGATGAAGCTGTAAACAGGAGAATCAGGATGGCAACAACGAAGAATACAGGCTTTGGAATTCTTTTCATGCCTTGGACCTCCATAAAATTTGTGTTTTTAAAAGTGAGGTAACAGATATGTAAAAAAACAAATACTCTGCTACAGCCTACACTTTTAACCATAACAGAGTAATTATACTTTTTTATCAAAGAAAAGTCAACAAAACATTGTGAAATCTTTGTGATAAATATTTAATTTTGTCAAAATATTGATTATATTTCTATTAAGGAATTATACTGTTATCAGCTTTCTGACCTAAGAATAGCTTCAACAGCGGCGAGTTTACAACAAACGCTGAATACATCCATAGCTTTTGATAAATCGTCAATTGATGGAGCAGTTGGAGCGATACGGATGTTAGAATCTTTAGGGTCGTTACCGTATGGATAAGTAGCACCCGCGCCTGTCAGCACAACACCTGCATCTTTGCACAGCTCTACTACCCTCTTTGCTGTGCCGTCATAAACATCAACACTTACAAAATATCCGCCCTTTGGAACTTTGTAGCTGATAATACCTGTCGGCTCAATGTCAGATTGAATTTTATTAATAACCAAATCAAAACGTGGGCTTAAGATATCCCTGTGTTTTTTCATATGCTCTTTCATACCATTTATATCGCCAAAGAAACGAACATGTCTGAGCATATTAATTTTATCAAAACCGATAGTCTGGTATTTGTACTTTTCCTTGATGACCTTCATATTGTTCTCGCTTGCAGCCATAGCGGCAACACCTGAACCAGGGAAAGTAATCTTTGATGTTGAGCAAAAAGCAATAGGTAAATCAACGTTGCCGCATTTTTTGCACTCGTCAAATATATTGAGAAGTTCAACAGACTCATCGGTCAAGTCGTGGATAACATAGGCATTGTCCCACATAATTCTGAAATCTTTTGCGGCAGGTCTGAGTGCAGCAAGTCGACGTACAGTTTCGTCGGAATAAGTGATTCCCTGTGGGTTTGAGTACTTTGGAACACACCAGATACCTTTTACTGATTCGTCTTTAACAAGCTCTTCGACAACATCCATATCAGGACCATCATCAGTCATAGGGACAGTAATCATCTCAAAGCCAAAATATTCTGTGATACCAAAATGACGGTCATATCCAGGTACAGGACACAAGAATTTTCTGTCCTTTACTTCGTACCAAGGCTTTTCGCCGTTTACCACAGGCTTTGTCATAAAGCACGCTATTGTGTCAAACATCATATTAAGGCTGGAGTTACCGCCAACCATAACCATATCAGGTGTAACAGACAGCATATCTGCCATCAGGTTCTTACACAACGGAATACCGTCTAAAATACCATAGTTTCGACAATCCTGACCATCAATAGTCTGACATTTTGCGGAACTGTTGATAATATCAAGCATTGAAACAGAAATCTCAAGCTGTTCTTTGCACGGAACGCCTCGTGACATATTAAGAGAAAGGTTAAGATTCTTAATCTCCTTATACTGTTTTGTCAGTTCATCATACTGTGCCGAAAGCTGTGACACAGTCATATCTTTGTAAAACATTTTTGCACCAACTTTGTTATAAAATTGCAAAATAATAAAATCGCTACGAAATATAATAACCTATTATGAGGGATTTTGCAATACAAATTTTAAATCTTGCAAAACTATATTTTCACTATATTATATGAAGTTTTTGATACTTTTACACAAAAAAATAAAAGGTTCGCAAAAAGACGAACCTTTTATCTATTAATAATACTTGTAATATCCGTAATTACCGTTTCTGTACTTTTTGCGGTCCTGCAAAGCACATCCGACCTTCAAAAAGCCGAGGATTTTGGAATCGGCGAGCGTGATGCTCTGGACTGCTTTTTCGATATCACCGTGGGTAGTAACCTTTTCTCTGACAATCATAACATAGCCTGCTATGTGCTCTTTTAGCAGAAGTGTATCTGTAACTACGCCGATTGGAGGTGTATCCAAAATGATGTAGTCGTACTGGTTTTTGACCATGTTCATAAATGAACCAAACGCCGGAGAAGCGATAAGCTCTGATGGGTTTGGTGGTATCGCACCTGCTGTGAGTACATCAAGACAAGGTACAACATCGTGAAAAACAGCCTGTTCAAAATCAACAAACTGGCCGATAACCTCTGACAAGCCAGAGGTGTTGTGCAGTTTGAGAAGATTGTGTACATTTGGACGACGAAGGTCAGTATCCATAAGGAGCACCCTCTTGCCCATTTTTGCAAAAGAGATAGCAAGGTTTACTGTAGCGGTACTTTTGCCCTCACCTTTTGACCATGAAGTAACTGCAACGCAAGGGTTGTTTTCTGCAACAAGTGAGAAAACAAGGCTTGTTCTGGCAGATTTGTAACCCTCAACAATAGCGAACTTGCTGTCGCCGTTGATGACGTTTCTTGTTTTGTCAGACGCACTGGCACGTTTTTTTCTAGAAATCAGTTTCATTTCTTCTTCGCACCGCCTTCCAGTTCAAAATCAACAATTTCCGCAAAAACAGGAATGTTATACATCGCGTACAAATCATCACCAGGTTTGATGGTGGTGTCTACAATCTCAATGAGGAATGAAATACCAAGTGCTAAGATAAGTCCGGCTAAAAATCCGAGTATGACGAATTTTTTGACATCCGGCGATGACGGTGCACCCGGAACACTCGCTTCTCTTACGGTATCAATCTTACCTGCATCGGCAAAGTATTTACCAAAAACGTCATGGGCTTCTGCCGCAAGTTGATTTGCGATGTTTGCGGCTTTGTCACGGTCGTCAGAAGTTACCTTTATCTCCAGAAAGTAGGAGTTTTCGATAGGGGTAATAGCAACCGTACCGGAATTTGAACTGATAATTCTGGTCATATCAGGGTCATTTGTAAAAATAATCGAACAGTTTTCGGCAAGGGTGATTGATGATGTGATATCGTTTGTGTTAATCTTCTCTGAATCAGATTCAGTAACAGTAGAAGAACCACCCTGTGTAAAAAACGCGTCGTTTTGTACAAGCAACAAAGCAGTTGTTGAGTACATTTCAGTAACAAAGGTCTTTACATACGCAAACGACACAATAGCTCCAACAAGAGCAAGAATAATGATAAGCTTAATATGTGCCAAAAACATTTTCAGTATATCGTTGATTGTTATTTGCCTAGACATATTAACCCCCTATTGTACATAATATTACATATAATACTATAGCTTATTATTTCTTGAAAATAATTCTTTTATTGAATTATCAGAAATTAACATAAAAAAAGGCGGGAGTTTCCTCTCGCCTTTTAATGATTTGAGTTTATTATCCCAGAATACTGAGAAGTACACCGGCTGCAACAGCAGAACCGATAACACCAGCAACGTTAGGGCCCATAGCGTGCATAAGCAGGAAGTTGCCAGGGTTTTCCTCCTGACCGACCTTGTTCGATACACGAGCTGCCATAGGAACAGCAGATACACCGGCAGAACCGATAAGTGGGTTAACCTTGCCACCTGTAAAGATATACATAAGTTTACCAAACAGAGTACCACACGCTGTACCAACACAGAATGCTGCAAGACCAAGACCGATAATCTTAAGTGTATCCCACTGTAAGAAGCGAGTACCTGTAGCAGTAGCACCAACTGTTACACCAAGGAAGATTGTAACAATGTTCATCAACTCGTTTTGAGCTGTCTTGTTGATACGCTCAACTACGCCTGACTCTTTGAACAGGTTACCAAGCATGAGCATACCGATTAGCGGAGCTGAACTTGGGAGTAAGATTGCACAAATTACTACTACGATTACAGGGAACAAAATTTTCTCGAGCTTTGAAACAGGTCTTAACTGTTGCATAACAACTGAACGCTCTTTCTTTGTTGTGAGAGCCTTCATGATAGGTGGCTGAATAATAGGAACAAGTGCCATATATGAATAAGCCGCAATAGCGATAGAACCTAAAAGTTCAGGAGCAAGCTTGCTTGTTACATAAATAGCTGTAGGACCGTCTGCACCACCGATGATACCGATAGCACCGGCTTCGTTTGGAGCAAAGCCAAGGAATATAGCACCGATAAATGTGATAAAGATACCAATCTGTGCAGCAGCGCCGAGGATAAAGCTCTTTGGGTTAGCGATAAGCGGACCAAAGTCTGTCATACAACCGATACCAAGGAAGATAAGTGGTGGATAGATACCGAGTTTTACACCCTGATAGAGATAGTAGAGAAGTCCGCCTGCTTCAGGCTTGCTGTAATAGAACTGTCCATCCAAACCCTGAGTAACCGGATAACCAATCTCTGCTACATTAATATCTGCAAGAGATTTTGCACCTTCTATAAGATGTAATTGTGTTGACGGTGGATCCATAATCGCCGGATAGAGGTTAACAAGCAACATACCAAAAGCGATTGGTAACAAAAGAAGTGGCTCGTACTGCTTTTTGATAGCAAGGTACAAGAGCACAAATGAAATAACAACCATTACGTAGTTCTGCCATGCAAGTGAAGCAAGGCCGGAGTCGTTATAGAGACCGACGATAGCATCTAAAAATCCGTTGATAATTTCCATATACTAATCCCCTTTCTCTATCAAAACGGTCTGGTGTTAGCCACAACACCAGCATTGCCCCACGCACTGCGTGCAGGAGCCTTTCTGATATTTTTGATTCTGACATTACCCTGTCCGTAGATAAACTCCACAGCAGCCGCGATACACGCTAGCACATCAGAGCTTACACCGCTCTGGGTGCCACCTGCAGTTGTACCGCCACCTGCGCTTGTACCCTTTGGAGTATCGTCATCATCTTTCTTTGATTTTTCTTTTTTAGGTCTGTTCTGTGCATTATAAACGATAGTGCCGTAAATCTTGATAATTACAATAAGTAAAATCAAAACGGCAAATACAACTACAAAGCCTGTGATAAGTACAGTCAAAGCTTGCATAATATCAATATCGCCCATAAAATAACCCCCATATCTTAAAATTTAGTCATTGTTTAGTATACACCAAAAACAACTCAATTTCAACAAAAATATGGGGGTAAAAAATATTTTGTTTATTTCAACAATTTTGTTAGTTTTTTAACAAGTCATTTAGTTATTTAGCAATTACAATATAATACATATGAGTCCGTTACAACCATCGTTTATTATTTTTTCGATAGTCTCCCCTACCTTCTTTCGAGCTTGCGGCGGCATACGATAAAGCTTGTTGTTAAGCCCTTCTGACACAAGCTCGTTGACGCTCTTTCCAAAAATATTTGACTCCCAGATTTTCTGCGGGCTTTCCTCGAACTCTTTGAGCAGGTATGTCACGAGTTCTTCTGACTGCTGCTCACTGCCTACAATAGGAGTAACTTCGGCAGTTGTGCTTATTTTCATCATATGTATACTCGGTGCGCTGGCTCTGAGCCTGATGCCGTATTTTCCGCTTTGCTTAATAATCTGAGGTTCTTCAAGGGATAATTCCTCCAT
The DNA here is from genome assembly GCA_045604645.1 of Ruminococcus sp. Taxonomy (GTDB): domain Bacteria; phylum Bacillota; class Clostridia; order Oscillospirales; family Acutalibacteraceae; genus Ruminococcoides. The sequence goes on from JAZUOM010000001.1 coordinate 79,167, forward strand.
AGTTGGCATAACAATTCCGTATCCGCTATCAAGCACCTGTTCATATGCTTTTGCTATGCGGTCATACTGCTCTTTTTTCTGAGAAAGCTCATAAATGCAATCAAGCAAAGATTTTTCGTCACTGATATCAATACCTGTTTTTTCTGAAAGCACAGTAAAGAACAGGTCGTCTGCAAGGTCGACCGCTACTGTGGCACTACCGTTTCCTAAATCAAGGGATGATAGATTTGCTCTTTTTATATGCTCGCACTTTGCTATGTTTTCGAGTACATCCTGTATCTCTCTGATTTTCTGCATAGTCTGAGCGTTTTGCCTGATAGCGTTAAACACGTCTTTTTTGAGCCAATGGTCTTTATCAAGAGAAACAAGCCATCTCGGGATGCTCACCTTTATCTCTCTTACATGAAACTCAAACAAAATCTGCGCAAGTATCGCTTTGATACGGTTTTCGTCGAGTTCAATGCAGTTCACAGGCAAGGTCGGCACCTGATATTTTCTGCTTAATTCCTGAGCAAGTTTTCCTGCTTCAACTGAATTTGGCTCTATACTGTTCAACAGTATGATAAACGGCTTGTTTATCGCTTTAAGCTCTGATACTACACGTTCCTCTGCCTTTACATAATCAGCTCTTTCTATCTCCCCAATCGTGCCGTCTGTAGTAACCACAAGTCCTATAGTACTGTGTTCATTTATGACCTTTTGCGTACCTATTTCGGCTGCCTTATCAAACGGTATCTCTGTATCTGACCACGGTGTTTTGACCATTCGTGGAGTATCCTCCTCCATATAGCCATATGCCGAATCAACAACATAGCCGACACAATCTATCATTCGTACTTTAAGTGTTGCGGTTTTGTCTACATTTATTCTTACCGCTTCTTCCGGTATAAATTTAGGCTCTGTGGTCATTATTGTCCTGCCACCTGACGACTGGGGCAGTTCATCGTTTGTTCTGTGACGAAGATTTTCGTCGTCAATATTAGGCAATACTATTGTATCCATAAACCGCTTTATAAATGTTGATTTACCGGTTCTGACCGGTCCGACTACCCCTATGTATATATCGCCTGATGTTCGGCTTGAGATGTCTTTGTATATGCTTCTTTCTTCCATAATTTCCTCCGATACTCTGTTGATATTATAATGTATGAGGACAATACTGTATTTATGACTGATTAAACAATATGGACGTAAACAAAATGGCGACAACGCATAAAAAGCATCGTCGCCTTAACTTTATTCTGTCAAAACAAGTAACATCTGTTCGTGTTCTAAAACATCTTCTTTTAGTCCGTTTTCTGCTATAAGCAGATTTTGCTTTGTACTGTAGGCTTTAGCAATATCCCACACACTCTCACCTTTGTCAGCAAAATACAGGGTCAAAGCACAATCATCGTGCTTAAGCGTTTTTTCCTCGTCTGCACTAAGCGACACTATAGGGTTTATTGAAATCAAATCATACAATACAGCCGACATATTAACCTCAACCCTCAGCTCTACTGTATTGTCATCTACAAGCCTGAAGCTTATGCTCTTGATCTGGCACAAATTCAGTTGTGCTGTATCAAACTCACGTTCAATTTCAGGTTTGTAATCAAGTTCAATGCTACGTTCAATAAATACAGGTGTTTTGTCGTCGTCTTCGATAAGCAGACAGAAGTTTGCTTTGCCTGATATAGTAAGGCTGTTCTCGCTCACAACAGGTGTAACGGATACGCTGTCGCAATAGACATCGAGCATCTTTGAGATTTTTACGCTGTCAAGTTCTACGGTGTTTTTTACTATGTAGGTAAAATCTTCACACGAATGGTTTGTTTCACAACTGAGCATAGTGCGGTGCGAGTCTGTAACATACTTTGTTGAGTACGCATCTTCAATAACGCAGAGTTCCTTTGACGAGTAGATAATATCAGAAAAGCACAGCTTTACATCAAGCGACAAAAGCGAACCGTCGTTTAAATTATCGTTGCGTATATGCAGGTCACTTGACATAATCTCAATATACGGAACGTTAACCGTGTCATCTAGTACAGCATCACAATCGAAAATTTTGTTGATTGGAAAAACATATGTTGCATGCTCGACCTGACCACTGTCAAGGTCTGACAGATACATTATCCTCAATTCAAGTTGTGCTGTGAGCATCAGCTTGTTGTGAATGCACTTGAATTCAGTTATATATGCTGATGTATCGTACGAGAGCAACGCATCGACAGGTGGCTTTGATTCAACTGATATATCCTCTGTCACGCTAAAATACTCCTGACACATTGCACACATATCCGATACATTGAGTGGTTTTTTCTTTGTCTGTAGGTCGCACTCCTCATCAAAATCATAAAAATCATTCAAACCCCTGCAAAATACCTTTGCATAAAGCGAGAACGCCCCGTGTAACACCATTTTTCTTGGACTTAAGGCTCTACAGTTTATGTACTCGCACTTTGTATTTGTCAGCACTATATAATTTTCCGGAGTGGATTTCAGATTGAATGTGGCAGTAAACGGCACGGTTTGCTCATATGACCTTAGGTTGTGTCTGACGCTGTCACAATACAGCACTCTGACAAGTGCTACACCGTCGATTGTGAGTTGTCCACCCGAGATGTTTCGGGTATAAACTTTTGGGTGTAGCGAACATTTAAGTATTTTTTCGATGTCAGGGCAATAATCAGGCAATGTGATGTCCACATCTACTATCTGTTCGTTTACTGTATCGAGAAACCTGTCACAGTAGCCAACTGAATGTTTTGATAAATTATATTCCATATTTTGTTCTCCTTTTTGCTTTCTACCAAATTGTATTACTGAAAACAAAAATTTATGACATAAAAAAGGCAGACTGTGTAATAAACACAATCTGCCATATAAACTTAGCTGTATCCACGTTTATTAAGATACTCTTCAATTCTTTTGTCATCGTAAAACACAAGGTCGTTACAGCCTGCAAGAAATTCGTTGTGATGCAACACCTCGTGTCTGAGTGTTTTTTCAAGATGTTTATAGTATTCTTCCTTAGATTTGTTACTAAACACCTTGATAAAACTACCATAATAGATGATGATGCGTTTGCCAAGATTGTCACGGACATAAACACCTAAAATGTAAAGGTCGTTATTAACAGCACACGGGTGCATTCTGTAGCCTCTGTCAAGAACAATGCCTCCGTTTAACTCTCTGTAGAGTTCTGTTGGTAAACTGTCGGCAATTTCATCAAGCATCTGTCCACATTCTTCGTATGAAATCATAGTGCTTTTTAGTCTAAGAAGTCCTTTAACTTCTTGCTTCTTGATGGGTGACGCAGTTTTCTTAAAGCCTTTGCCTCAATCTGACGGATACGCTCACGGGTTACGTTGAACTCCTTGCCTACTTCTTCAAGAGTACGGCTTCTGCCGTCTTCTAAACCGAAACGCAGTCTTAACACTTTTTCTTCTCTTGGGGTGAGAGTATCAAGCACCTCCATAAGCTGCTCTCTAAGCATTGTGTGAGACGCAGCATCAGCAGGAGCAGGAGCGTCATCATCAGGGATAAAATCGCCCAAGTGGCTGTCTTCTTCCTCGCCGATAGGTGTTTCAAGTGACACAGGCTCCTGTGCAACACGCATAATCTCTCGCACCTTTTCAACAGGCATATCGAGTTCTTCTGCGATTTCGTCAGCAGATGGCTCGTGACCATTCTGATGTAAAAGCTGAGAAGAAACTTTTTTCACTTTGTTGATTGTTTCAACCATATGAACAGGGATACGGATAGTACGGGCCTGGTCAGCGATAGCACGTGTGATCGCCTGTCTGATCCACCATGTAGCATATGTTGAGAATTTGAAGCCTTTTGTATAGTCAAATTTTTCTACAGCCTTGATAAGACCCAAGTTACCCTCCTGAATAAGGTCAAGGAAATGCATACCACGACCGAGGTAACGCTTTGCGATACTTACAACAAGACGAAGGTTTGCTTCAGACAAACGCTTTTTGGCAGCAGCATCGCCCTGAGAAATTCTGATAGCGAGCTCGACCTCTTCTTCTGATGTAAGAAGTGGCACTCTACCGATTTCCTTGAGGTAAACTTTGACAGGGTCATCAATAGCAATGTTGTCTGATGTATCAGACATATCGCCGGAAGTTGTGCCAACCACATCTCCCTCGACACCCTCAATATTGAGCGATTCAAGTGTAAGGTCTTCTGTGATGTCTTCTTCGACAATTTCAATACCGGCACTCTCAAGTGAGTCGTACAGTTTTTCAAGCTGTTCTGGTTCAAAGTCTATTTCGCCAATGGCATCAAGAATATCTTTGTTTGAGATAGAACCTTTTGATTTTCCAAGCTCCAAAAGCTCTTTTACTATTGTTTTTTTATCTGTTGTTGGGGCTGTCATATGTCCATTTCCTTTCGTACACTGCGATTTTATTTTCTATATCAGAATTATATCACTTGTGTTTTTCTTTTAGTTTTTTCAAAAAAGAGTCAATCTCGTCGTTTGATGCAGATGCAATCTGTGCATCAGACGGCTTTGAGCTTTCTTCTTTGATTATGTTTATATATTCCATAAGTGCATCGTTTGTCGCTGCGACCTTTGAATAACTAGAAATAATAGATGCGATAGCACCTGCCTCATCTACTGTAAAATCCAAAGACAAAGTAGTCAGAGGGTCTTTTTTATCTTTAATTCTCCGTGAGAAATATGTGAATAGATTTTTATTAAAATCAGTCACAAAGTCATCAGCAGAAATGTTACTTTCAATAAGCGTGAGCTTGTCCGGATTGTTGATAAGAAAAGCAATCAGGTTGCACTCAGCCTTTGTGGCGCGAGGATTTTTTTGATGTTCTAAGTTAATCTTATCTTGCTTGCCGCTCATTTTTGTCTGTAACTTTGAAAACTCAGTTTTTCTGTCGTTGTAATACTTGTTGCGACTTAACTTTTTGATTTGCTCGATAATTGAATTTTTTTCAACATTTGCTTCCTGCGCGAGCTTTGAGGCATATATATCCTGTTCCATACTGTTATCAAGCGTTGACAACACCTTGACTGCTTGCGACAGATAAGCAAACTTGCCGTCAGCAGTGCTCAAATCGTAGTTTTGTCTTAACTTGTACAATCTGTATTCGACATCGTTACCACTGTTTTCAAGAATATTTTTAAAAGCAGCAGCACCCTTGTCGCCGTTTTTGCGGATAAACTCATCAGGGTCTTTGCCATCAGGAATAGACAGCACCCTGACAACAAGTCCGACATTACGCAAAATCGAAATAGCGCGTTGGGTGGCTTTCTGACCTGCTTCGTCTGCATCATAGCAGATAACAACCTCGTCGCAGTAGCGTTTCATAAGCATTGCCTGTTCAACTGTCAAAGCTGTGCCGAGTGTTGCAACCGCATCCGCAAAACCTGCCTGATTGACAGCAATGACATCCATATATCCCTCGCACAGAATAAGCCTGCGTGAGCCGCTGTTTTTTGCATTGTTAAGAGAAAACAGGTTCTGGCTTTTGTTGAATACAATAGTGTCAGAGGTGTTTAAATACTTTGGCTTTTGGTCAGACATAATACGCCCGCCAAATGCGATGACGTTACCTCTTAAATCAATTATAGGAAACATAACTCTGTCTACAAATCTGTCGATTGGATTGCCGTTTCGCGATTTAAAGACAAGGTTTGCCGCTATCAGTTCAGAATCCGTAAAACCCTTAGACTTCAAATGATTTGTAAGAGCAAAGCGGGAATTTGGCGAATATCCAAGCCCGAAGCGTTTGATGGTATTGTCGTTTAGTGCTCGGTTGTGTAGGTAGGATAAAGCACTTGAGCCCTCTTTTGAATAAAGCTTGCTGTAGAAAAACCTTGCGGCTTCTCTGTTTGCTTCGTACACTCTGGTTCTAAGCTTGCTCATAGAGTCGTCAACTGTATCCTCTGGTATTGTCATACCGGCACGCTGGGCTAAAAATTTTACAGCTTCCATATAATCCAGATTTTCGATTTTCATAACAAAGGTTATGACATCTCCACCTGCACCACAGCCAAAGCAGTAGAATGAACCATTTTCGGTGTAAATATTAAAAGAAGGAGTTTTTTCGCCATGAAACGGGCACAGACCGACTAAATTCCGTCCACGCCGTTTGAGTTGCATATACGATGATGCAATGTCAGAAATATCAGACCTGTATTTAAGCTCTGATATAAAATCCTCAGACAGTCTCATAGCTTCCCTCCTTATCTTTATCAAACTATAATATATTTACGCATTATTTGTGATTTTACCTTTAATTTTTCAAAAAAATTTCAGATATACTACTTTTTTTGCTCAAAAAAGCTTTTTGAGAGTTCTTTTGCGCTACATTCACCGCACGAAAGTTCTGACAAAACCTCGTTTAGTTTTTTAAGATTATCACACGGTATGTGGAATTTTACACTCACATTGTCAGTAAAGATGCTGTCATCAACAACTCCGTCAAATGATGCAATAGTGGCAGGAATTTTGCCGTACTGTGTGTATGTACAGGAAAGCTCGCACAATGAGCACATCTGCATTGTGACTGTTCCAATCTTTTTCAGTGCAACTGACGCACCGTGAGAATATGCACGGACAAGTCCGCCTGCACCAAGCAACACTCCGCCAAAATATCTGGTTACAACAATCACGGCATCGACAACATTGTTTTTTTGCAGCACATCAAGCACAGGTATACCTGCTGTACCCTGTGGCTCGTTATCATCAGAATATCGCTTTACCTGATTTTTAAGCAGGGAGTAAGCGTACACATTGTGCGTCGCGTCCCAGTGCTTTGAGCGGATTTCTGCAATAAAGTCTGTCGCTTCTTTTTCAGTTTCAACGTGCTTGATGTAGCCTATAAAACGGGAGCGTTTTTCAACAAACTCGTCCTTATCTTGACCTTTTACAGTTATATATGTTTGCACAACAAAACTCCTTAGTCATTTATAAAAGAACAGGCGGTACAAGTGTACCGCCTCAACAATTACGTAATTATTTGCCTTCCATACCGAAACGCTTCTTAAATCTGTCAACACGTCCGCCGGTATCAACGAGCTTCTGCTTTCCTGTGAAGAATGGGTGGCATTTTGAACAAATTTCAACACGAATATCCTTCTTTGTTGAACCTGTCTCGATTACATTACCGCATGCGCAAGTAATTGTTGTCTTCTCATAATTTGGATGGATACTTTCCTTCATTGATGTTCACCTCTTTCGCTGAAACCGTAATATAACAAATGGATTATACAATAAAAGATTATAAAAAGCAAGTGTTTTTTTATTTTTTCTTTTTAACTGCCCAAATACTGTACATATTCGTCAAGTGTCATATCATATGCACGCATTAAAACAGCGTTTTCAACACCTACATATCTGTACAAATCAGGAGCAAACGAAAGGCCTCCTGTGTTTTCATCATCAGGATAACGTAAAACAAATCCGTAGTTTACCGAATTTTTCATTAGCCAGTGGTACTGTGCTGTGGTTTGAAAATCCGCATCGGTCGAATCAGACAGCCTGACAACAAGCCCTGTCTGCTGCTCGCTCTGACCTGCGGCGGGAATTGTTTTTTTGACTGCTGCTTCAGCCTTTACTGTTGAACTCTCGTTTTTCTTCTTATGCTCACTGACAGCAGTATCATACAGCACCTTTTGTTCTTCAAAAGAAATATATCCGCTGTCAACGCTGATATTAACCCCCTGTGATGATGCATCAGCAAGCATCTTTGTCAAATCGTCAATCATTAACGACGACACCATAACCCCCTGATAATCGCTAAGCTGTGGCACAAAACTTTTGTCAACCGGTTGTGCAGAATTGACAACAGTGAGAAGATAGTCGTTTTGCTCATCGGTACGGCTACTTTCTTTTGTAACTGTTGTGGTATCAGTAGTATTGCCAGGTTGCAGGTGAGTTTTTGAATATGACAGATATCCAAAATATATGCCGACAACAAGCACAGCTATCATTATAACCGGCAGAATAATCAGCATAACTTTCTGATACTCGTATCTGTCCTCGCTTTTTCGTCTTTCTTCTTCAAGGCGACCCCTTGATACTTTCATAGTAGTTTTTTTCTTCAAGGAGTCACCTCCGTTTCTTACAGTTTAATTATTTTATGACTTTTGTATTTATTTCATCTACAGCCTTTGTGATAAAGTCCTCAAGGCTCATGGCACCAAGGTCACCCTCTTTTCTGTCTCTGACAGAAACAGTGTTGTTCTCGATATCCTTGTCACCTACAAGAATCATATATGGAACTTTCTGGAGCTGTGCCTCACGAATCTTGAAGCCGATTTTCTCTGAACGGTCGTCGACCTCTACTCTCATACCCTTTTGCTCAAGTGCTTTCTTTACATCATAGATATAGTCAAGATGTCTGTCAGCGATTGGTAAGAGTTTAACCTGAACAGGGGCTAGCCACATTGGGAATGCACCTGCGTATTTTTCGATAAGCAGAGCAAGTGTACGCTCGTAGCAACCGATAGATGTTCTATGAATAATGTATGGATTCTTCTTTGTGCCGTCTTTGTCAACATACTCCATAGAGAATTTTTCAGCGAGCATCTGGTCAACCTGGATAGTAATGAGTGTATCTTCCTTGCCAAATACGTTCTTGATCTGGATATCAAGCTTTGGACCGTAGAAAGCCGCTTCGCCGATACCGATTTTGTATGGAATTTCAAGGTGGTCAAGAATCTTGCCCATAATACCCTGTGCTTCGTCCCACTGCTCTTTAGTACCGATGTACTTTTCTCTGTCATTTTCGTCCCATTGTGAGAAACGATAAGATACATCTTCGTACAAACCAAGAGTTTTCAGGCAGTAGATAGCAAGTTCAAGACAATGCTTGAATTCACCCTCGAGCTGTTCAGGTGTACACATAAGATGTCCCTCAGAGATTGTGAACTGACGCACACGGATAAGTCCGTGCATCTCGCCACTTGCTTCGTTTCTGAAGAGTGTTGATGTTTCATTGTAGCGAAGTGGAAGTTCACGATATGACCTTTTGCGGTTTAAATAAGCCTGATACTGGAAAGGACAAGTCATTGGACGAAGTGCAAATACTTCGTCGTCCTTTTCCTCATCGCCAAGAACGAACATACCATCTTTGTAATGTCCCCAGTGACCTGATACTTTATACAAATCAGATTTAGCCATAAGAGGTGTTTTTGTGAGCTGCCAGCCATGTGACTGTTCAAGGTCTTCGACAAAACGCTGTAAAAGCTGGATAACTCTTGCGCCCTTTGGAAGCATAATCGGCAAGCCCTGACCGATAAGTGGTGAGGTTGTAAAAAGTTCAAGCTCGCGACCGAGTTTGTTGTGGTCACGCTTTAGTGCTTCTTCTTGCATCACAAGGTATTCTTCAAGCATTGACGCTTTTGGGAATGAGATACCATACACACGGCAAAGCTGAGCGTTTTTAGCATCGCCACGCCAGTAAGCACCGGTGCAGTTTGTCAATTTGATTGCTTTGACTTGAGCAACACTCATAAGGTGTGGACCTGCACAAAGGTCAACAAACTCGCCTTGCTTGTAAAAACTGATTGGCTCGCCTTTGTCTGCGTGTTCTGATGCAAGTTCCACCTTGTATGGCTCGCCCATTTCGTTAAGCATTTCAATCGCTTTTTGTGGCTCAAGCTCAAAACGCTCGATTTCAAGGCCTGACTTTACAATAGCCTTCATTTCTTTTTCAATCTTTTCGATATCATCAGGTGTGAACGCTTTTTCTACATCAAAGTCATAGTAAAAGCCGTCATCAATAGCAGGACCAATGGCAAACTTTGCATTTGGGAACAATCTCTTTACTGCCTGAGCGAGAATGTGTGATGTTGTATGCCAGAAAGCCTTTTTGCCCTCTTCATCATCAAATGTAAGAAGCTCTAATTTACAATCTTTTGTAAGTGCTGTACGCAAGTCACAAAGCTCACCGTCGATTTTAGCCGCACAAACAGACTTGTACAGACCTGCGCCGATAGATTTAGCAATTTCTGCTGCTGTGATGTTGTCATCATACTCGCGGATAACTCCGCCTTTTAACTCTACATTTATCATAATTATCTCTCCTAATAAAAGTATACTGAATAAAAAACGTCCTAATATTCCACAAAAGAATATTAGGACGACATTAACTGTGCCGTGGTTCCACCTAATTTTAGTATAAAACCCTCAAAACCTATATCGCGGTGAACCGTCGCGTCATTTCCTACGCAATCTCAAAGGTGGTATCCTTACAGTAGTGCTGTCACCCTTTCAGCATACGGGCGACTCTCTGAAAGCACTTTAAAACAAGGCATTGTCCTCATCAAAGATAAATATTACTTAACTAATATATCACTTTAAAAAAGCTGTGTCAACGATTATTTTACAACAAACCGGCAAAAATACGCTGAAGTCTTGTGGCATCCATAATTGTAATTTGTGCATCAAAATCAACATCAGCAAACGGATATGATAAAAGTGCTAACTCTCTGACATTTGCGACGTGTGCCTGAATCTGGGTCGCATCAAGAATATTCACTTCGTTGTCAGCATTAGCATCACCAATGTTGTACGATACCAAAAAATCTTTTGACAACGCAGAGTCAGCAAAGCTGTCTTTCTTACATACTACAGTAAGAGAAGTACAACCACCAAACGCCTCTCTTGAGATACCGATAATATCTTCAGATACGTTGATGTATTTAAGTTTTGTGTCATTTGCAAATACTGACGGAGCAACCGAAGAAACGGTATTTGAAAGCAACACAACCTCGAGGTTGTCACAGTATGCAAAAGCACCATAACCAATGGTAAGGCTGTCGCCTGTGATAAACGCACTTTGCAATGACGTACAATTTGCAAACGCACCCTCGCCTAAATATTCAAGCGTAGAAACCGTTGCAACGCTCTTAAGCTTTGAACAATTTGCAAAAGCCTCGTTGTCAATCATAACAAGACCTGAGTTAAAGTTGACAGTTGAAAGCTTGCTGCAATTCATAAAAGCGTGAGAGCCTACTGAATATACAGACGGTGGTATAGTGACATCGGTAATTTTAGCGTTGCCATAAAAAGCATTTGGTGCAATCTGACGGACGGTTGATGGTATTTTTATATTGGTGTCACTGCCGTTATACGCGACAAGTATAGAGTCGCCCAAAACAACAAAACCACTCTGACTGCTCAGCCACTTTGTTTTGTAAAAGGCATCAGGTCCGATATACGATACGCTGTCAGTAACATTAACGGTTTTGAGCGATGTGCACTCATAAAAAGCACCCTCGCCTATCGTAGTCAGGTTATCATTTGCTGTAATTGATGAAATCTTTGTATCACGCAAAAAAGCGTATGGTGCAACAACTTTGATATTGTCAGGCAAGATAACATCGGTGCGGTTGCCGTTGTAACTAAGTAGCACGCAACCGAGTGTATTAAACTCAACTGTTGACTGTGTCAGAAACTTTGTGTTAACAAAAGCAAGACCACCAACATAAGAAACGCTGTCTGCGTTGCTGACAGTAGCAAGCTGTGTGCAGTTATAGAAGGCTCTGTTGCCTATAGAGTGCAAGTTGCTATGAAGTTTTACTGATTTGATTTTTGTGTTGCCCTCAAATGCGTTGTCAGCAATAGAATACGCACTGTTTGGGATAGTGATATTTTCAGCCGTGCCACTGTACGAATACAACACGCCGTCTTCAATGACAAAGTCTGTGTCAGCACAATTAAACGCACCAAGCGGTATAAAGCACGAAACCAGAAGTATCACAAAAAACACCGGTAATATTTTTTTCATATTAATCATCCTAAGAAACATATCAAAAATGGGCGGAAAGCACCGCCCATTGTCTGTTAGTTTTCATCTTCTGAAATTTCAAGAATGAGCTTGTCAATCCTATCCATCTTAGAGTCGATATCTTCGTTTGAAGTTTCTTCTTCAATAGAGTAAGTGCTGTCTTCTTTTGTGATATAATAATCAGCGTTTTCTTCTACCTGTTCCTCAACATAGTCGTTATCGTTGTTGCTAACAGGAAGAATAAACTCGTCGTCCTTTGGAACAGCACCATAGATAAAGTCGCTTGTATCCATATCATCAAGCTGAGCATTTTGCTCAAGTGAATTCTGTGCAACCTCAATCAACAGCTCATCGTCTATCGAAATGTGGCTTTCATTATACAAGTCAGATTTTATAGACAAAGGTTCTTCGCTAGATTCATCTCTAGTTACTGATGCTGTCAAAACATCAGAAATATCAGAATCAGGGTCAGCTATCTCGTTATATTCCTCGTCGTGTTCATCTGAAAACTCAATCTCGTCTTTTTTGCGTACACATGCGGTAACCTCGATGACAAATGCAAGGATGTATATACCAAGCAACGCAAGCTCGATTGTTTCAATATCAGAGAAGAAATCAAAACGCATACCGTACATAAACTTATTTGAAAGTTCGTATACGCTGTAACTAATAAGCATTGCTACAGCAGGCATACCGTATATAAAAGTTGCCCTTACAGGACTTTTGCCGTGGATAAGAGCCACTATCATAGCGTAGTTGAACAAAAACAAAGTAACAAGAGCATAGCACACAAGTACAGTTACATCAGTAACCGCTATTGACACAGTTGTAAACTGTAAAAAGCACGATACAAGTCTGAGTGCTGCCCACAAAGATGGTATCAGATAAAACACAGAAAGTCCTCTGACTCCGCCGTTACCAACAAAGTGATTAAGTCCCAGTACAACAAACACTATCGCACACAGTATGGTCATTACAATGTTGATGATATCAAGTGCTGAAAACTCAAGGGTTCTTAAAATCTGAAAAGCACGGTTTGCGCCATCGCATGCAAGTATAACAGAAAACGAAAGTCCTATAATACCACCAACTATGTTTCTGTTGAGCAGATAAACCTGTGCTGTTTTTTTGTCAATAACACAGAATATAAACGCAAATAAAAGTATCAAAAGCACACAGGCAATAGCCATATATGAAAGTGTCAGATTGTTAAATCCCATAAAGGTGCCGTTTGAATCAAGAAACAAAAGTTGTATTACTTTGATTGCAATCGCCATAAGAGTAAGCGGCACAAACGCAATCCATGATAATTTTGAAGTCATATTATTTCTCCTTCTCAAAGTCATAATACACCATAGTAATATATTATTACATATATATTTTATATCTATGACATATACTAGTCAAGTTAATTTATTGTAAACATTGAAAACCAAAGGAAAATAGCGGGTTTGTTAAACCAATCGCAAATAATATATTACATCTCAAATCACAAATCAAAGCACGAAAAAAGGCACCCTTTAAAATTTCTTTAAAAGGTGCCTTGATATAATGACATTATTTATACTTTCGTTTTGATTGTGCTTTTTTCTTCTTTGTGTATGATGAAGAAACACCAACATAAATAACAAACAGCACTATGATAATAAACACCGCAATCAAAAACCATATTGAGGTAAGAATACTCTTAACAAGCTCGGTTATATACAAGATAAAACTAACCTTGACTGTTTGCTGTGATACAAGATTGATTTTTGTAAAAGCCTCGCCTTTGTAATACACAGTAGCAGTTGTTATAAACTGACCCTGCTGTATCGGTGCACTGACAGGAGTTGAAGTATCAGGCACAATGGTAACATCGGCGCTGTTGTAATCATACGGCAAAATGATGTTAAGATCAGTTTCAGGCGAAAGCAAAACAGAGTCGGTATCCCATGCGTTGACAACCTGTTGCTCACATATAGGTGTGGCTCTTGTAGCCTGAGTCACAAATTCAAGATTCAGAAAAGCCCATCTGTAGAGGTTAGCTGACTCAATCATACAGTATTGCTCTGTATCCCCTGCCTCGTAATTATACGGAGCGTGCAGGCAAACTATCATATAGGCATAGCCGTCATAAAGACCTGTACTGACAAGACATCTTCCGGCTTCATCGGTTGTGCCGTTTTTTACGCCTGTTGCATATGTGTAGAAATAATCTCCGCCTCGACCGGAATCTATCATATAGTTGGTTGTGGTAATCGGATACTCGTCACCCTCGAGATAATATGTCGAAGTAGAGCATATTTTTGAAAACATCGGCAAACCCATCGCGTACTTTGTCATAATATACATATCGCGAGCCGTTGTGTAGTGATTAGGGTCATGAACACCGGTAGGATTTGCAAAATGAGTTCCTTTAAGCCCTAGCTGTTTTGCCTTGTCATTCATCAACGCAACAAAGTCCGTACCGGTCTGCGTTTTGATATAATCGGCAAACACAGTAGCTGCATCGTGGCCTATAGGCACCATCATCGCATACATCAGGTCTTTGACCGTCAGGCTTTTGCCTACGTGCCACTCAAGTCCTGACACAGCAATTCCGTTTGTCTGTAGCGATGTGATTATTGAATTTTTGATTTCAATACGTGTATTGTCGTAGTCGTCAAAATACTCTGCCACAATGATATAGGTCATTATCTTTGTCAGAGAAGCAGGATATCGCTTTGTGTCGGCATCTTTCTCAAAAACAACCATATCAGAGTCGAGGTTGACCATCAATATAGAATCAGAGTAGGTTTCAACATCGCAATCAAAGTTGATTGCGCCGGTGTTAACACAACAAAAAGCAGACATTAAAATCAGAGTAACAAAAAATATACTGATAATTCTTTTCATATTATTGCACCGCCTGTGTAGATGTCTGCGCCAAAGTCTGCGACTGCTGTGTAGCAGGCTCAGTCGGCTGTGTTGAAATAGACTGTGTACTATCCGAAGAAAGTGTGCTGTCAAACATCACCTTTGCAAAACCGCCAAGGTCACTGAGCATATTAACACCGCAGGAGTTGTTTGAAATAAGATTGATTTGCTCAAAATATGTGCCGTCATAGTATACTTTTGCAGTACCCATATTCTGTCCCTTAAAAACAGGAGGTTTAACAACATCAGAAAACTCGTACTCAAGCGTAAGCTGTGAAGAAGTGTACTGTGCAGGCATAGTCCTGGTAATATCGGTGCTGGTCGTGAGACCTATCATAGTGTTACCCCAATCGGTATCAACTGCAATAGTCTTGAGCACCGTGTCTTTTGAGATAATCTTCTTGTTACCAAGTGTTGTGTATGACCATGTAAGAAGCTGTTTTGCTTCAGTAAACGCGTTGTGCTCACTTGTGTTTTGTGCACCAAGGATAATACAGATGTAGGTTACCTTGTTGTAATACGAAGAAACAGCAAGATTTCCTTTTGTCAGTTCATTGTAGCCGTATTTTCCGCTTTTGATATGCTTAAAATAATATGGGCTGTCTGTCCTTACTGTGGAGTTTGTGTTATTGAGTCTGAGTTCTTCTTTTTTATATTTTTCAGGCATATATGAGCCTGTGCCTGAAATTTCGACAAAATCAGGTGTATCAAGTGCACACTTCATAATTTTGTACATATCGGATGCACAAGTAACCTGCGAAGAATCATACACAGCACCCGGTGAAGAAAACTTTGTTTTTGAACAACCAAGCGTAGATGCTTTTTTGTTCATAAGCTCAACAAAGGCATCTATGTCGCCATCTGTCACATAGTCAGCAAGAACATATGCCGCATCGTTGCCATTTGTGAGCATCAGAAAATACAGCAAGTCTTTGAGTGACAAAGTGTGACCGACATATTTTTTTAGTGTATTGTCGGAGTTTCTGACTTTGTTCAAAGTTTCCTGCTCTATGGTAATTCTTTCGCTGATATCGGTAATATTATTTCTTGCAACGATATAAGTCATAACATTACTCAGTTGAGCCGCATAACGCGATGCGTTGATGTTTTTTTCGTAAACAAAGGTGCCGGTTTCGACATTGGCAACAAGCACCGCTGCAGAAGTAACATCTACCTCGCAATCATACGTAATAGCACCAAATGGCGCCACCGATAAGCATATAATAATCGAAAGAACCATACTTATACAAAAAATTAGTTTTTTCTTCATAGTATTTTCCTTTAATATGTGTTATTATTATCTTATATTACAATAAAATACAAATTATATCAATCATTTTTTAAAAATTTGGGAGGATTAGTTTTGATATATATCACAGGTGATATTCACGGCGATTTAAACGACCTTGAAACAAGAGAAATAAGTAAACTTAAAAAAGGCGATGTGCTCATAATCACGGGTGACTTCGGATTTATCTGGGATAATTCTAAATCAGAATTAAAAGCATTAAAAAAACTATCTAAAAAGAAGTTCAACATCTTGTTTGTAGAAGGTGTGCACGAAAATTTCGAGTTGCTGACACAGTATGAAAACTGTGAAATATATGGTGGCACAGCAAAAAAAATAGCAGACAACATTTATTGTCTGAATCGTGGCGAAATATATACAGTTGAAAACAAAAGCATTTTTGCACTTGGGGGCGGTGTTGTGGAAGATTCTATCGAAAACATCGACGACGACCCGCTAAAAAATCCAAGTATGCCAACTGACGAGCAGTTACAGAATGCTGTCAGCAATCTGCAAAAAAACGACAAAAAAGTAAACATCATAATAACGCACGAAGCCCCTGCGTCAGTAAAAAGGCTGATACGCAGGGACTCAAGTATAAACGATCTTAATATTTTTCTTGACACACTTTTGCACAATGTATGGTATGACAAGTGGTATTTTGGAAGTCTGCACACAGACAGGGTAATATCAAACCAGATGGAATGTGTGTATCAACAGGTAATCAAAGTTAAATAAATCAGTTCATGGCTGACTGCTCAGTAGAGTTAAAGAGCAGGTTTATCATTGCTTTGAGCCCTTTGAATCTTTTGTCTGTCAAATCAGGTGACACGCTTAATATGTATGATGCAGCAGCTTGAGTCTGCCGCAGACTTTCCATATCAGTAAAATCAGCGATATTAAGTTGTGGCAAACCATGCTGACGACTACCAAAAAAGTCGCCCGGACCACGCAGACGCAAATCTTCGTCTGCAATTTCAAAGCCGTTGTTTGTTCTGCACATAGTTGACAGACGTTTTTTTGTGTCGTCGCTGTTGTTGTCTGACACCAATATACAGTAGGACTTGTGCTGTCCCCTGCCTACTCTGCCCCTGAGCTGATGCAACTGTGACAGCCCAAAACGCTCTGCGTTTTCTATCATAATAACAGATGCGTTTTTTACATCAACTCCAACCTCAATAACTGTAGTCGAAACGAGAACAGAAATGTCGTTGTTAACAAAATCAGACATTATCGTTTCCTTGTCCTTTGACTTCATCTTGCCATGCAATATGCCGACAGGATAGTCAGAAAACTCGTTGAGCATAAGTTCTGCTGCGTAGTTTTCGGCTGACTGCAAATCAAGTTCGCCTTCTTCTACCAAAGGACACACAATGTAACATTGACGGCTGTTTTCAAGTTCTTTTTTGATAAAATTCAGAGCATCAGCGCGTTTTTTGGAATTAATCAGCATTGTCTGAACTTTTTGTCTGCCCGGTGGCAACTCGTCAATACAGGTGATATCAAGGTCACCGTAAATAATCAGTCCCAAGGTGCGTGGAATCGGGGTTGCTGATAATACCAGTATATGCGGTTGTTCGCCTTTTTTTGCCAGTTTTGAGCGTTGTTCAACCCCAAAACGATGCTGTTCGTCTGTTATTGCACAACCAAGGTTTTTGAACACGGTGTTTTCTGTCAAAAGCGCGTGAGTGCCGATTATAATGTCGGTTTCACCGCTAGAAAGCCTTTGTCTTGACTTATCTTTTTGAGCCTTTGTCATCGAGCCGATAAGCAAATCGACGCTTATGTTAAACTCACTAAACATCTTTGACATATTTTCAAAATGCTGCTGAGCAAGGATTTCTGTCGGTGCCATAAACGCCGCCTGATATCCGTTTTTTACTGTGTTGTAGCACACAGCCGCCGCAACAGCAGTTTTACCACAGCCAACATCACCCTGAACGAGTCTGTTCATGGGTGATTTTTTATTTTTCATGTCATTCACACAATCAACTATTGCGTTTTTCTGGGCATTGGTCAACATGTACGGCAACGAGTCTGTGAATTCAGTTGTGTAATCTACAGGCATTTTGCAACTGGTTTCAAGCTGTTTTCGGTTTTTTAACAATCGAAGTCCTAGATTAAGGACCAAAAATTCTTCGAACACCAGTCGTCTGCGTGCTTTTTCAAGAGATGAGGTGTCTTTTGGAAAATGAATATTATGCAATGCAAAAGAAAGTGAACACAAATCATATTTTTTGATTATTTCATCAGGCAGAGGGTCGCTCATATTAGCAGGCAAAAGCGACAGCGCTTGTCTGACAGCCGAAATAACCACACGATTTGTCAGTCCTGATGTAAGGTTGTACACAGGTGTGATTGAATCAACCTCCTGTGCTTTTTTAAACTCAGGAGAAGTCATAGAAAAACCGTACAAATCGCGACTAACTTTGCCGTAAAAGCAGTATTCCTGTGCGTAACTGAGCATAGAGCTTATGTACTTATTGTTGAAAAAAACAAGCTCTATAACTCCGCTATCATCACACACCTGCACCTTTGACAAAAGTCTGCCGCCACTAATCCTTGAGTTTGATACTGCAGAGCAGACTGTTGCTTTAATCAAGGCTTTTTCGCCGTTTTTGAGTTGAGAAATTGCGCTTACCTGTCCCCAATCTGAGTAAGTTCTGGGATAAAAACGCACAAGCTCGCCGACAGAGTTGATGTTAAGTTTTGAAAAAAGCTTAGAGCGTGTTTTACCTAACCCCTTTAATGAAGTAAGTTCAACCTCATATAGTGACATTTTCATCCCTCCTTTTTTACAAATAAACAAACGGCGGCGATAATAACCGCCGCCAAAAAATTATTCTACACTTAAGATGTAATAGTAGATAGGCTGACCACCGGATACAAAGGTGATATCAACATCATCGCCGAATTTTTCTTCGAGAAGATCCAACGCTTGCTGAGCCTCTTCTTCAGTTACACCTTCGCCACTAATGAGTGTAACAAAGGACTTGTCTTTGTCAATCATATTCTTAGCGAGCTTTAAGAGTGCTTTTTCTATAGATTTATCTGTGACGGTGAGTTTGCCGTTTTCGAGTGCGATAATCTCGCCTTCTTTAATCTTTTTCATACCAAACTCAGAGTCTCTTGCTGCGTATGTTACCTGTCCTGTGCTGACATTGGATGCAGCCTCCATCATCGCTTGTTTGTTAGTTTCAGCGTCTGATTCAGGGTCAAACACGAGCATTGCTGACATACCCTGTGGGATAGTACGGGTTGGTACAATAACAACCTTTCTGTCCTCAACAATAGCCTGTGTCTGCTCAGCAGCCATAATGATGTTTTTATTGTTAGGAAGAACAAATACAGTCTTTGCAGGGGTAGCCATTACAGCAGCATAAATATCATCAGTAGATGGGTTCATACTCTGTCCGCCGGATACAACCTGTGCACAACCAAGCTGTGAGAACAACTCGGTTACACCATCACCCGCAGCAACCGCTACAAAACCATACTGGTCTGTAGGCTCTGCGACAGACAATTTCTTCTTAGTTTTGTTCTGTTTATTCTGTGAGTCTTCCTTAGCCTGTTTGTGCTGTTCTTTCATATTCTCGACTTTAACTGTGAGAAGCTGACCAAACTCAAGACCTTTCTTGAGTGCATCACCAGGCTGTTCTGTATGAACATGAACCTTGATAATTTCGTCATCATCAACTACAACTACACAGTCGCCGATAGTCTCAAGGAAAAGTCGAAGTTCGTTAGGCTCTGTGGCAATTTCAGGGTCACGACCAACGATAAACTCAGTACAATATGTGAAGTTGATAACCTCGTCAAATTCAGCAGCAGCGCTACGGAATGCGTCCTCGTCTTCGTTATCGTCATCATCAGCAACGTCAGTTGCTTCGATGACAACACCGTCTTTGAATACAGAAAGCATACCCTCAAAAATAACAAGTATACCCTTACCGCCTGCGTCAACAACGCCAGCCTTTTTGAGTACAGGAAGCATTGTAGGTGTAAGGTCAAGCGCACGCTGTGCCTCTTCGCAAACAATCTCCCACATCTCAACTACGTCGTCAGTTTCAGCCATAGCCTCAACTGCCGCTTCTGCGGCCATACGACCAACAGTGAGCATTGTGCCCTCGGTAGGCTTCATAACAGCTTTGTATGCAGCCTCGACACCAATAGACAAAGCATTAGCAAGGTCTTTGCCTGATGCCTCTTTCTTGCCCTCAAGACCGGATGAAAAGCCACGGAAGAACAGCGATGTGATAACACCTGAGTTACCACGCGCACCTCTGAGCATTGCAGAAGCAGTCTTTTTGGCAACAACAGAAACCTCGTCTGAATCAATCTTTTCGAGTTCCTTGACAGCAGCCATAATAGTCATAGACATATTAGTACCTGTATCACCATCAGGAACAGGGAAAATATTGAGGTCGTTAATTCTGTTTTTCTGGGAACAGATGTTGTTAGCACCTGAAATAATTGCTTGCTTTAGGATTTGACCGTTAATCAAAATAAACACATCCTTTGCTTTTTAAAAACATAAAATCGCAATTTAAATTTTAAATCTATATCATTATATAGCATAAGGTTAAATTTAGCAAGTTTTTTAAATTCTTTTCGGCATAATGCCGATAATTGTTGAAATCTCAACATCTATTGTATAGAAAAGCACTATCTTAAATCAAATCGCTGAGCAAAAACTGTTCTGCCGGTTTTTTCGTCAATATCAAACAAAACGCAGTTGAGCATACAATCGCCATCTGCATAATCAAAACGCTCAGGCAACTTTGTTTTGAAACGATTGATGATAATTTCCTTTTTTACGCCTAAGACAGAATCTATCGGTCCTGTCATACCGACATCTGTAATATATCCTGTGCCACCGCTTAGTATACATTCGTCAGCCGTCTGCACATGGGTATGGGTACCAAAAACGGCAGATACTCTTGAATCAAGATAATAGCCCATCGCTTTTTTCTCGCTTGTGGTCTCGGCGTGAAAATCGACAATAATGATTTTTGAGTCGATTTCTTTTATAATTTTGTCCACACAGTAATACGGGTTGTCGACCCTGCTATCAATAAACTCCTGTCCCATCAGATTTATTACAGTTAAATTCGTTCTGCCTAAATCAACAGTACAGTAGCCCTTTCCCGGAGTTGACGGTGACGGAAAATTTGCAGGTCTTATTATACATGGTTCACTATCAAGAAAATTGTAGATTTCTCTACGCTGGAACGAATGGTTGCCCAAAGTAAGAACATCCACACCGCTTTTGAATAAAAATTCTGCAGATGCAGGCACAATGCCGTTGCCGTCTGCGCTGTTTTCAGCATTGCATATCACAAAATCAATAGCTTTTAATTTTTTGAACTGTGGTAGTGTCTTGCGCAAAAAGTTGCATCCAACTGTTCCCACAACATCGCCAATACACAACACTCTCATGTTATCCCTCTTTCTATGGACATTGTATGTCACAATCAGTATAACATATATTTTTTAAAAAACAAACCGCTACTGTGTTTTTTCATCTTCTTTTTTTAAATTACGCTCTATTTTAATATTATCTGCATTGATATCCTGTTGATATGCGATATCTTCTACACAGTTGTATGTTACATCACACACAAATCTGTCTGCATTTTCGACTATATTAATACTACGTTCGGACACTGAACAGTCACTAAGATTAAAGCACTCGTACAGTGTCGCCTTTATTTTGAAAATCTCCTGTGCCTTGTTGTAAGTCATATTCAGTGTGTTGGTGCTTTTTTTGTAAAGACGCTCAGACGACTTTGATAGTGGCAAAACTGTGTCGTATATTTTAAGCGCTGATGTGCTGTAACGTCTGGCACACTGACTATCGTCTGCAAAAGCAAATGAACACGGAACATCAAGTCCGATTATGTTATACGATACACGCTCTTTATAGTTATCAAAATCATAGTATGAGTAGGATTTTTCAATAGCAAAGCTTTCTTTATGTGTAGTTTTCGCCATTACTTTTGCACTTGCTCTGACAAGTCTGACACCGCCAAGGCTGTCCTCGACAACACCACTCACAAGCATCTGGTCCTTGACTACTGCGGAGCCTGCTCTAAACTGTGACACTCCTGACATAGTATCAATGCTGATAATCAAGCCGTCGTGTTCTGCTTTTACATTTGCAGGCTGATGGTAGTTATATACCTTTGGCGACTTTGCTTTTTCCTTTATCTCTACTGACGCGTGACAGCCCTCAACGTTTATGGACATCCAGCCTATGTCTTCAATCTCAAGCATTGTATCTCTGCCTATAGTCTGAAAACTGACACCGGGCTTGTATGTACCGATATACAAGCCGTTTTTGTTCAAAGTATCCATAAGCCTATTGTAGCTTATGGTTTCAAGACCCGATACATTTATTGTCCACACAAAGTTTGACATAACACAAACAACCAGCAAAAAAACAATCATACCAACCAGCACACCAAAACGCGACCTGTAGCCATGAATATAAAACGGCAATCCGCACCTCTTTGTAAGTCTCAGGCGCACATGGCTTTTTCTGCAAAGTGGTCGGATATTCTTGTAGTCTTTTATGTACATACACGCAGACAAGGTGTCGTCTTTTTTGTGTGTATTCCAGATAGATAGTCCGTTTTTTGTAACTATATTAAAAAAGCGTTCAGGAAAGTTCCCAATCACTTCAAACTTAACATATCCACACAACCAGCGTATAAAATCAAGCAGCATAATTCACCTGTTATAAAATAAATTCGAGTTTTGATATAAACCCGTCAATGATAAGCTTTGTTGAGGATATACATTTCAAATTGAGTGACCTACCCTCAAAAACCACGACCCCCATACATGTGTTAATCCGTATGACGTCTTCGCTGTATTCAAGAACCCCGCGACTACCCTCAATCACAACCTCCTGATTACCGATAAAATTAAGTTCAGGAAGTTTTGAAAACAAAACCGAAGAAAACAGTTGTTTTTGGTGCTCTGTCGTATTTTTCTGGTCTTTTGATTTTCTCATCTGATAACCCCCGTTCCCTATTATTTTTATGATTGCAGATTCATATATATTAGTGGTGATAAAAATGATATGGATAAGAAACTGCGAAAAAATCGTGAGCAAACTTAAAACGGTTATCACGACCATACTTGTTATTTTATCTTTATGGTGTGCGATATTTTACTCAAAAGAGTGCAAAAACGGAATAATTAACGGAATGTCGTTTTGTGTGTCGGTACTTATTCCCTCGCTTTTTATTTTTATGGTAATAGCATCGTACATATCAGACAGCACATTCGCAGATTTTTTGAGCAGAATACTAAAAAAACCTACTTTGGTGATATTAAACCTGCCACCTGTTTGCAGTAGTGTAATTTTGCTTTCGATAATCGGCGGATATCCGGTTGGTGCACGATGTGTCGCAAATCTGTACAAAAACAAAAGCATCAGCAAAGATGTTGCAAACAAACTGTCAATGATGGCGGTTTGCTCTGGGCCGGGATTTGTAATCAATTATGTCGGCTGTGCCCTGTTAAACAGCAAACAAGCGGGTGTTATTCTTTTTATATCACAATTTATATCATATGTATTTGTGATGCTTGTGTGCTCACGATTAATTAAAACAAAATGCGACTATGTTGACATAGATGATACAAAGCACAAAAAAACAGGGCTTGTAGATGCTGTTTGCGACGGATGCAAATCTACTGTGAATATGTGTGCTATGGTTATACTTTTTTCTGCTTTGATAAGCATATGCGAAACTGTTTTCAAAGATTTTCCTGTGCTACTTGACTACGTGTGTGCTTTGCTTGAGGTAACTTATGCGTGCAACAAACTGTCACACATTTACTCTCTGACTGCGCTGTCGTTTATAGTAGGCTTTGGCGGTATATGCGTGCATTTTCAGATTTTTTCAGCATTAAAAGATGTCGGTATCAACAAAGGGTTATTTTTCCTATTCAGAATTTTACAAGGCATATCATCGGCTGTAGCTACATATATATTACTTATACTGTTTAACCCTGTCACAGAGGTCTTTTCAACTGTAGAACAGACCACCGCTACAAGTTCAACAACCATTTTAGGTTCGATTGCGCTTATTGTGACAGCGGTTTGTTTTTTGAATTCGATGCACTACACTAAAATTATACGGAGGTAATAACTATGTGCGGAATTGCCGGATGGCTTGATAACACAACTGATTTGAGAGAAAAAACACAACAGCTTGATGATATGTCGTGTTCTATAAAAAGCAGAGGTCCAGACGAGAGCGGTGAATATGTGTCAAATGATGTTGCGCTTTTGCACAGGCGACTTGCTGTAATTGATATTGAAAACGGCAAACAGCCGATGCAGTTATGTTTTGGTGGCGAAAAGTATGTAATTGTATACAACGGCGAGCTGTACAACACTGAGCAATTAAGAGAAGAACTGAAATCTCTGGGTCACAGTTTTGTATCATACAGTGATACAGAGGTTCTGCTTCACTGTTATGCTCAGTTTGGCAAAAAATGCGTATACA
Organism: Ruminococcus sp.; assembly: GCA_045604645.1. Lineage (GTDB taxonomy): Bacteria > Bacillota > Clostridia > Oscillospirales > Acutalibacteraceae > Ruminococcoides. Next base: position 103,626 of record JAZUOM010000001.1, read on the forward strand.
AACTCAACGGAATTTTTGCTTTTGCAATATACGAAGTCAACTCAAAACAGTTGTTTTTGTGCAGAGACAGAATAGGTGTTAAACCGCTTTTTTACTACAAGTACAAAGGCGGTATTGTGTTTTCCTCTGAGATAAAAGCCCTGCTAAAAAGCGGTATGGCAAAACCAAAGATTAACGAAAGCGGTTTGTATGAACTGTTTTTCTTGGGTCCTGCACGAAGCCCCAAGTGCGGTGTTTTCAAAGGTATAAAAGAACTGCGCCCGGGCGAAATGGCAATATATAAAAACGCAAAATTGTACAAGGAAACTTACTTTAGAATCACAGCGCACGAACACACAGACAACGAGTCCGATACCATTGAAAAGACACGTTATCTGCTGACTGATGCAATAAAAAGACAGCTTGTATCAGACGTGCCGATGTGCTTTTTTCTGTCGGGCGGACTTGACTCAAGCATAATCTGCAAGACCGCGTCACAGTATTACAAAGAAAACAACAAAGGTCAGATTTCGACATACTCTGTCGAATACGAGGACAACAGAAAGTATTTTACAAAAACCAGTTTTCAACCAAATGCCGACTTTGACTATATCTCAATAATGGTCGACAACACAAACTCAAAACATACTGAAATTGTGCTAAAAAACGAAAGCGTACTAAACGCTTTGTATGACAGCGTAGTTGCCAGAGATTTGCCCGGATATGTTGATATAGATTCATCCCTTCTGCTGTTTTGCAATGAAATAAAAAAGAACTATACAGTTGCTTTGTCAGGAGAATGTGCAGACGAATTGTTTGGCGGGTACCCGTGGTATCACAACAAAAACATACTGTTTGAAGAATGCTTTCCGTGGTCAAAAAGTCAGGACATAAGACGCTCGATACTGAAAAAAGGTATACTGAAAAACGGCGAAGACTATGTTATGCAAAAATATTTTGATACAATCAGAAGAGCAGACAAACTGCAAAGCGACTCCGCTGTTGACAAGCGTATGCGCGAGATGTTTATGCTGAATTTCTACTACTTTATGCAATGCCTGCTTGAGCGAAAAGACAGGTGCTCTATGTACAACGGACTTGAGGTAAGAGTTCCGTTTTGTGATTACAGGCTGGTTGAGTACGCCTACAATATGCCGTGGCAGTTAAAGGCTTTTGGCGGTAGAGAAAAAGGCATCATCAGAAAGGCGTTTGAAAATATACTGCCATACGATATATGCTACAGAAAGATAAGCCCATATCCAAAAACCCATAATCCTCAATATATGCGTATG
>JAZUOM010000002.1:0-112867 GCA_045604645.1 Ruminococcus sp.
GAGGTTTGGCACCTCGATGTCGGCTCATCACATCCTGGGGCTGAATTCGGTCCCAAGGGTTCGGCTGTTCGCCGATTAAAGTGGTACGCGAGCTGGGTTCAGAACGTCGCGAGACAGTTCGGTCCCTATCTGTCGTGGGCGCAGGATATTTGAGGAGCTCTGTCCTTAGTACGAGAGGACCGGGATGGACGTACCTCTGGTGCACCAGTTGTCACGCCAGTGGCACAGCTGGGCAGCTATGTACGGATTGGATAAACGCTGAAAGCATCTAAGCGTGAAGCCAACTCCAAGATTAGATATCCCATCGCTTTATGCGAGTAAGACCCCTTGTAGACTACGAGGTTGATAGGCTGCGTGTGTACGCACGGTGACGTGTTTAGCTTGGCAGTACTAATAGGTCGAGGGCTTGACCACATTGTAGATTTCTTTGGTCATTCTGCTATACTTCCCTTTATCTCATCACACTTTATTCAGTTTTCAGGGTGTAAGCCTTAAAAAGTTCGTAACTAAACAGTTACGGACTTTATTTTTTTGCTTTGCTTTGTGAATTAATACAGTATTGTACTTAAAATATTGTTAATTTGATTAATAGAATTTTTAGTTTTTTGGTGATATAATGTAATTGTAGTAATTTGCACTTAATATACAGGAGGAATAAACATGAAAAAATTAGTATCCTTTGTACTTTCATTAGTTCTAATTATCAGTACGATTATGATCGTGCCTTTTTCTGCTACTGCGCAAGTAAATCTCGATGATAACAAGGCGTATGTGCTTATGGATGGCAAGTATTATGAAGCTGAAAAAGGAGATATCTTTACATATAATTATTATCTAAAGGTTGATAATTTAAAGATATCTTCATTAGACGTACGAGTTAACTATAATGGAGATGGATTAAAATTTTTACCGGATGTAGATGAATATGGTGACTATGATTTTGTTACTATGTTTCCTATAACAAAAACTGCTGTAGTTAACTTTGATATGCCAAATCAGCTCAGATTCAATTATTCTTCTGTAGTAGGTGTGAGGTTCCCTTATGAAAACAGCATACTGTTTAGTGGAAAATTTGAAGTAACTGCTGATACAGGTTTATATGAAATTGATTCATATATGATGACTCTGGGCGATACTGATCTTAATAAAATAGTATTTAAGGGCGAAAAGCTTGGTGACTATACAGACTCTGCAAAAACTGAAGACCTTGTACAGATAGTAGAAACACCAACCGACAGCCCTACTGAAGCCCCAACAGATATACCTACAGATGTGCCTACTGAAGCCCCAACTGATATACCTACAGATGTACCTACTGAAGTTGTGACACAGGAACCAACAGATGTGTCAACTGAAGTACCTACAGATGCACCGACTGAGGAACGTACCGATGCACCTACCGATATTCCTACAGAATTACCAACAGATGAACCAACACTAGAGCCAACAGAGGGACCAAAGCCAACTCCATTAGAGGGTAAAATTTATCTCATAAATTCCGCTGACTGGGAGACAGTTTGTGCCTATGCCTGGGTTGATATGCATCTTAATGCAATGTGGCCTGGTGTTGTTATGACAAAAACCGACAAAGTTTGGGAAAACGGAGCAGAGATTTACGTACTTGAGTTTGTGCTTGATTATGACAATATAATTTTCAGTAATTGTGGAGAAAATCAGACAGCAGACTTAATCCTCCCTGATGAGTACATCATTGATGGATACTACTATGACAATGCAGATGATTGTTGGTATCAAGAATATATTGCTCCGAGCGAAATACCAACAGATGTACCAACTGAAGTTCCAACGGATGTACCGACTGAGGAACCTACAGATACACCAACTGATATACCTACAGAATTACCAACAGTTGAGCCTACACAGGAGCCGACAGAAGAGCCAAAGCCAGCTCCAATAGAGGGCAAAGTTTACCTTATAAATTCTGCAAAATGGGAAACTGTTTATGCTTACACATGGTTTGGATCGTATATAAATACAATGTGGCCGGGCGTTGCAATGACAAAAACCGACAAAGTATGGGAAAACGGAGCAGAGATTTACGTGCTCGAGTTTGCACTTGACTATGACAATATTATTTTCAGTAATTGTGGAGAGAATCAGACAGCGGATTTAGTATTGCCTGATAAGTATATCGTTGATGGATACTATTATGACAATGCAGATGATTGTTGGTATGCAGAATATATTGCTCCGAGCGAAATACCAACAGATGTACCAACTGAAGTTCCAACGGATGTACCGACTGAGGAACCTACAGATACACCAACCGATATTCCTACAGAATTACCAACGTATGTTCCTACACAGGAACCAACAGATGCACCAACTGACATTGCTACAGAAGTTCCAACAGAAATGCCAACTGTGCCACCGATACCTGATGGAACGATGAACGTCTATCTTATCAATGAGGCGCAGTGGGACGAAGTGTATGTGTACGCATGGGGAGAAGATAACACTTCTGCTGCATGGCCTGGAATAAAGATGAATCTGATTGGAATAACCTATGAAGGATATGAGGTTTATCATATAAACTTTGCACCTTTAGGTAATTTTAAAAATATAATTTTCAACAACAACGGCGATATTTATACAAACGAACTTCAGATAAAAAAGAACGGTTTTTATAATAACGCTGATATGGAATGGGAAACAAAATATGAGTATACACCGCTCGATCCACCAAGTGATCCGGATATAGACAAACCATTGCTCGGTGATGTTACAGGTGATGGCAAGATTAATGTTATTGATGCAACAATGCTGCAAAAGCACATAGCAAACATGGTTGTACTGTCAGAGGAAGAACTTGCGCGAGGAGATGTAAACTCTGATGGTAACTCCAATGTTTTGGATGCTACATTGATTCAAAAGAAAATCGCTAATATAATTACCGATTTTACGCCAGCATAATTCAGAGAAAAAGACCGCACTATTGTGCGGTCTTTCTTATATTATTTATGATAAATTACGCCTTTTTTCGACAGAAATCTGACATACAACATTTATCGCACATTGCTTTTCGTGCAGTACACACAGCTCTGCCGTGCAACACAATGCGATGACAAAAATCATTAGATTCGTCTTCAGGTAACAAATCACGTAATATATACTCGATTTTTGTGGCATCTTTTTCGTTGTGAAGTCCCAATCTGCGAGTAATACGAATGCAATGGGTGTCAACAACTACTGCAGGTTTTTTGAAAATGTCACCCATAACAAGATTTGCGGTTTTTCTGCCGATACCCGGCAGAGTGATAAGTTCTTCCAATGTGTCAGGTACTTTTGAGTCATATTTTTCTACAAGCATTTTTGAGAGCTCTACTAAATCTCTGGACTTTGTTTTGTACAGTCCACAGGTTTTGATGTATTCTGCGACTTGTTCGTATGTAGCGTCAGCAAAATCCTGTGCACTTTTGAATCGTTCAAAAAGAGTGGGGGTTACCATATTAACTCTTGCATCAGTACACTGCGCTGCGAGTCGTGTTGCGATTAAAAGCTGCAGAGGGTCTGTGTATGTAAGAGAGCAGATTGCATCAGGATATTCGTTTTTAAGAGCTACTACAGCATTTAGTGCAATTTGTTTTTTAGTCATTTTTTCACCTACTTTGCTCTTCAATTGTACCATATTATCTTTTTATATACAAATGCTTTATTTTTTTGTAAAGAAGGTATATAATATACGTTAGTATTTTTTTTGAAAGGATACCTTATGTATCAGAATTACGTTTTCGATTTGTATGGCACATTAGTGGACATACGCACAGATGAATCAGGTGATGATTTTTGGGAAGAAGTAGCAGGTGTTTTTAAAAGCTACGGTGCGCAATACAGCGCTAAAAATATTCACGAGGAGTATATACGTTATGCCAGATGTGAAGAGATAAAAGTACACATCTGTCATCCGTTTTATAAACATATTGAAATTAATTTAGAGCAGGTTTTCAGGAGATTGTATCGTAATAAGGGTGTATGTCCTACAGATGATATGATTAATGACACAGCGGTGAGATTCAGAAAAGCATCTACTGTTTTTATTTCACTATATGATGGAGTAATAGATTTGCTTGAAAGTCTGAAAAAAGCCGGCAAGAAGATTTACCTGTTGTCTAATGCTCAAAGATGTTTTACTTATCCTGAGTTAGTTGAACTTGGGATTGTAGATTATTTTGATGGGATTTTTATCAGCTCAGACTGTTCCTGCTCAAAACCTGACAAAAATTTCTTTGATAAATTGATCAGACATTATAAACTGAAGAAAAACGAGACAATTATGATAGGAAACGATTGCATTTCTGATATGCAGGGAGCCTATAATTGTGGAATAGATGCGTTGTATATCCATCAGGAAATCAGCACTCCGCTTGAGGGTAACACATTAAGATGCAATTACTCTGTAATGGATGGCGATGTTACAAAAATCAAGGGTTATGTGTTGAAAGCCTAAGTGTAGGAGAAAGATATGAAGCAAAGAATAATAGCTTTGGTCTCGTTGATAGTATCTTTGATTGCGTTTGGTGTTTCTGCAGGAATATTGGGGCACAGTATCAAAAACGAGTTAAATACAGGCGGATATATAATTCAACTGATTGCAGTAATAATCATAGTTATTATTTGTGCTACCAACTATGTATACACTTGCATTAACACTAAAAACTTAGAAGAAAGAGAAGAATCAGAGAAATCAGAAGACGAAGAAACAGAAAAAGAAGATATTGAAGAATAAAACAAACCCCAGAGGAAAACCTCTGGGGTGTTTTGTTAAATAATGCAGTAATTTTTTGAATATATATGCACTTTTTAACAGGGGTTTGATTGTATTATTATTGAAGGGAGGAGTAAATAGTGCTAAATGTAAATGCAAAGGCTGAAAAAGCAGAGCAAATTATCAGACAGTATGCAGATATGATATATCGTATCGCACTGCAAAATCTGAAAAGCACCGCGGACGCGCAGGATATTTTTCAGGAAGTTTGCCTTTCACTTCTCACAAAAAACGCTCCTCTTTATGATGATGTACACATCAAACACTGGTTGATTAGAGTTACTATCAACAAATGCAAAAATTTCAAAAAATCGCTGTGGCAACAAAAGACCGAGCCACTCAACCTCAATATTGAGCAAGGCGCTATGGATGAAGAATTTGAGGTGTTTGAGCTTTTGTATGCTCTCCCAAAGAACTACAGAAACATAATATATCTTTACTATTATGAGGAATATACTGTTTCTGAGATAGCAGAAATTCTCAACAAAAGCAAAAACACAATCAATTCACAGCTACAGCGAGCACGAAAGAAGTTAAAGAAAATATTAGAAGAGGGTGACAAATTATGAAAAACAACCTTTACACAAAATCTATGCAGAACATAAGAGCACCTCAAGACCTTGTAGAGAACGCAATAAATGAGATGAACGCAGAAAACACAGATATCGAAGTAATTGCAGCAAAAAATCAAAAGCGCATAGTGTGGAAATTCACAGGAGTAGTAGCGGCAATGCTTGCGCTTATCATTGGATTTAGCGTTATCCCTTTTGGTGACAATAAAGATGCAGTTGAAAGCAACAATAAACACAGCTTTATATTAAAAGCAGGTGCAGCAGAGATTACGCCACAGATGTATGTTGAGGTGGGGGAGTACTATTACTATGGAGGCTCAGAAAAATTTTATCCGCATAATCAAGAGAACCCATACGACACAACAGGAGAGAGGTCTATAATATCTTTAATGGAAGTATTTCAGATAGAAAATCTGATGTGCTATGGAGATAACATAGACAGTATAACCTATACAGCTCATAACTGTAAGCTTGCCTACAAGGATGATTTTTATGGATTGTTAGATGCAAAAGATGTGCCACAAGATGAAACGGAGGAAGGAGTAAACGTTTATTTTGACAGATATCTTTGGGCATCGTCGTGTACCTACGATTTTAACAGCCAAAAAGAAACAATCTACGACGAGATAGATGAAACATATGTGGACTTTTATATTCCGTTAAAAATAGCGTTTACCCTGAATTTTGAAAAAGGTGAGCATGTTGTGACATTATCAGAAACAGGATTTGTTGATACTGCTCCGATATATGAGCAGGAGTTCAACGCTCGTGAAGGAGAATTTTTGCTCGATGTGACGGCTAATTTTAAAGACGGTGCAAAGGTGACAAAAACCCTGCAGTTTAAATGTGAAAACGACAACGGATTACTACTTATGTATGCTAAAGAAGTATAAGTTAACATAATTCTCCCCAAAACAAAACCCCAGAGGATTTCCTCTGGGGTTTGTTTATATGAAAATTTAGTCAAGTGCCTCGATAGCGGCTTTGATGAGAGCGATTTTTTCTCTTTCACGCTGAGCCTGTCCTTTGATTTTTTCAATTACAGCCTCAGGTGCTTTAGCCATAAAACCCTGGTTATTTAACTTGCCCTCGTCCTGCGCGAGCATCTTCTCAACTTGAGCGAGTTCTTTGTTCAGACGCTTTAACTCTTCTTCCTTGTCAACAAGGTCGCTCATAGGAATGTAGATTTTAGCGTCATTTGTAACAACAGTAACTGCTTTGTCGAGTGCAAACTCATCGCCGATTTCGAGATCGTTTGCTGATGCAAGTTTCTTAATGAACTGTACGCCGTGGGCGAAGGTGTCCTTTTTATCTGTTGCGATAAAATAGTTAGCTTTCTTTGACGGTGGAACGTTCATCTCGTTTCTTCTGGTACGGATAGCTGTGATTGCCTCCATAATAACTTCCATCTGCTGTGCCTCACTTGGGAAGTTCAGCGCATCATTATATGTTGGATATTGTGAAAGCATAATTGTGTCGCCATCGTGTGGGAGTGTCTGCCAGATTTCCTCTGTAATAAATGGCATGAACGGATGCAAGAGCTTCAAAATTTTGTCAAGAACATAGAGAAGAACCTGTCTTGCATTTTGAGCTGACATCTCATCGTTGGAATTAAGACGTGATTTAGCAAGTTCGATGTACCAGTCGCAGTAGCAGTCCCAGATAAAGTCATAGAGTTTCTGTACAGCGATACCAAGTTCAAATTTGTCAAGATTGTCAGTAACCTCTTTGCACAATGTGTTGAGAGTAGAGAGAATCCACTTGTCTTCAAGCTCAAGTGTTTGTGGTAACTCACACTTAACATCGTGGTCGTCAATGTTCATATGAACAAAGCGGGACGCGTTGTACAGTTTATTAGCAAAGTTACGGCAAGACTCAACTCTCTCCTCAGAGAAACGCATATCATTACCAGGTGAATTACCTGTAGCAAGGAAGAATCTAAGTGCATCTGCGCCGTATTTGTCAATAACCTCAATCGGGTCGACACCGTTGTTTAAGGATTTGCTCATCTTTCTGCCTTGTGAGTCACGGATAATACCGTGAATGAAAACAGTATTAAACGGAACTTCACCCATATGATGTAAGCCGGAGAATATCATTCTGGCTACCCAGAAGAAGATGATATCATAACCTGTAACAAGAGTGTTAGTAGGGTAGAAGTATTTAAGATCTTCTGCATCATTTGGCCAACCCAATGTTGAGAATGGCCACAGCGCTGAAGAAAACCATGTGTCAAGTGTGTCCTCGTCCTGGTGCAAATGAACGCAACCACATTCTGGACAAACTGATGGCGCAACTTTTGCAACAACTGTGTGACCGCACTGCTCACAGTAGTAAGCAGGGATTCTGTGGCCCCACCAAAGCTGACGGGAGATACACCAGTCTTTGATGTTCTCCATCCAGTGGAAGTAAATTTTATCAAAGCGTTCAGGAACAAACTTAACTCTGCCGTCCTTAACGCATTCAATAGCAGGCTGGGCAAGTGGCTTCATCTTAACAAACCACTGCTTAGAAACACGAGGCTCTACAGTTGTGTGACAACGGTAGCAAGTGCCAACGTTATGAGAATAGTCCTCGATTTCAACAAGGAAGCCGCCCTCTTTGAGGTCGTTTACGATAGCTTTACGAGCTTCGTATCTGTCCATACCTGCGTATTTAGGATAGTCTTCTGTAATTTTTGCGTCGTCTGTCATACAGTTTAAGACAGGCAGATTGTGTCTGAGTCCAACTTCAAAGTCGTTAGGGTCGTGTGCAGGTGTGATTTTAACAACACCGGTACCAAAGTCCATTTCAACATAATCATCAGCAACAATAGGAATCTCACGACCAACAAGTGGAAGTGTGAGAGTTTTGCCGACCAAATCCTTGTAACGCTCATCGTTAGGGTTAACTGCAACAGCAGTATCACCTAAAAGTGTTTCAGGACGTGTTGTGGCGAGCTCAAGGTAACCTGTGCCGTCTGTGAGAGGGTAACGCAGGTGCCAGAAATGACCTGCCTGCTCCTCAAACTCAACCTCTGCATCAGAGATAGATGTCTTACAATGTGGGCACCAGTTGATGATACGCTCACCCTGATATATCAAACCTTCTTCATAAAGGCGTACAAAAACTTCCTTAACCGCTTCACTACAGCCTTCGTCCATTGTAAAGCGTTCACGCTCCCAGTCACAGGAGGTACCGAGTTTTCTGAACTGTTTTGTGATACGTGAGCCGTACTCGTGTTTCCAATCCCAAACACGTTCCAAAAACTTTTCTCTGCCCAGAATTTCCTTAGAAAGACCTTCTTTTTTGATAGCCTCTACTACTTTTGCTTCAGTAGCGATAGATGCGTGGTCAGTACCAGGAAGCCAGAGCGCGCAGTAGCCCTGCATACGACGGAAACGGATAAGAATATCCTGCAAAGTGTTGTCGAGTGCGTGTCCGATATGGAGCTGGCCTGTGATGTTTGGCGGTGGCATAACGATAGTATAAGGCTTCTTGTCCTTATCTATTTCTGCATGGAAATAGTTGTTTTCCATCCAGAAATCGTATATTCTATCTTCGACCTGTTTTGGGTCGTAAGATTTAGCTAGTTCTTTAGCCATTGAAATTCCTCCCTATATTAGGTTACATACATACTTATTATCGCATTTTTGCACTGATTTGTCAATGATGATACAAGAGTAAATGATGCTAAATAAAAAAGAATACAGCCCTCATAAAAGAGGGCTGTAAAAAAACTTAAAATCAAAAGCTTGAAACTGTATTACCATTTATAAGGTCCTGTACGCACTGAGAGAATTTAGTGCAGTAGCTTTTGTATACAAGACACAATGTATCGCCGTTGAGTTGGGCGATATACTTTGAGTCGTTTGTTGCATACACCTTGATAACGTCCGTATTTCTGCCTGTTGAATAGGACAAAGAAATCGTAAGAGCAGGTGTGCTAGTGCCGTCAGACTCGGCAACACCCGCATTTTGCATATTGCAGATGTTCTGATAGAAAACACGGAAATTGTCAGAATCAAGTCTTTCGCCATTGTATTTTCCGGTAGTTGTGGTTACCTCCTCAGTTGTACCGTCTGTTGTGTCAACAGTTTCGGTTGTGGTTGTTACATCAAAGGTATATGATCCCGAGGAGTCTTCAACAACTATTTTTGTTAACGAGCTGTAGTTAGGGTCAAGCACTATGTCAGGATAAAGTTTTTCTACAGATGTGCTTACCCATGGTACGTAATCTGATGCAATCTGGTAGATAACATTGGTATCAGACATCAGGTATACGTTGCCGTCTTTTGGCTTGGACGCCTTAAGAGAGATGGTTGTGTCCGGATAAATAGCCTCAAGTGAAACATATGGGGACTTAAGTCCGTATTGTTCAAGTTGGCTGTTGCTAGGGTTGACACATACTGCTTTGTCTGCGTATAGTCCGCGTATTGCACCCGCGATATTTGCTGCTTCTACTTCGCTTACAAACATACGGACAGGTGAAATCATAACATAAGATGAGTCAATAGCACTGTCCTCGTTTGGTCTGATTTCAATAGGTGAGTCAAATGCAGACCCTTTGAGTGTTACAGACTCGAACAAGGATGTATCTGCATCGGCAGCGGCATCGTTAACAGCTAAATCCATAAGGTCTAAAACAGAGAACAAAAAGCCGTCGACAGCATCGTTGCTCAGAACATAGATAGTTTTGCTACTGCCAAACATTACATAAGAATTCTGGCTGTTTGGTACTGTTCCACCCACAATGATGGTGGAAAAAGTGCCGTCAGTAAACTGTGTTTTTACAGTTGCTCTTGGCTTATCAAAACCAAAGTCGCTTGCTTGTTTTCCGCTGATATCAGCAACGCTGCTGAAGTTTATAACTGCACAGTCGTTTGCGATTGTGTCTGCACCACCACCCAGCAGGTCAAAGTCTTCGTAACCAACCAGAGTGTAAACAGTTGCACCGCGTACTTCTTCGCCTGTTGTTTCGTCTTGTGTAAATGGAGTCTGTGCAAGTATGGTGTAGGTGCCGGACTGGTTTTCAATATCTATCTGCTTGATGTCAGATGGAGAAAGCTCAATAAGTGTGCCGTAGCTGTTGTTATCAAGCTTGCCCTTGTCGTTTAGGATAATGTCCGCCTGATGCTGACCATTTTCATCAACTGAAAGGGTGATAGGAGTACCAGGGTCAAATTCAGCTGGAGTCGTTTTTTTGCAGGATTGCAAAATGAAGATAAGTGCAACTATCACAAGCACAGCAACACAACTGATAATAACCCACAAGATATTTTTAGGCAGTTTCTTCTTCTTTTTCTTTGAGTCGTCGTTATCTGCATCAGTTTCTTCTGCTACATCTGCTACACCGCGTTCAAGAAAAGTTTTTAAAGCATCATTTTCTTCGGTTTCTGCATCAGAAACTGTATCAACAGCGATATCTTCTGCCTCTTCAGTAACATTTACTAAGCTTTTATCTTTATCTTTCATTATTTGTGCCTCCTGCGAATCCACATTACAATACCTACTATGATTACAGCGGCAGGAATGATGTAGCGGACAATAATGATGAGTGCTTTTTGTGTGAATACAGAGCCAAGTCCAAGTTCCTGACTGTCGAGTACTTTGCCTTCTATAGTTATTGAAACGCTGTCACGCTCTGCGATAGAGTTGAATATATTTAAGAAGTAAGCAGAGTTGTTTGCGCTTGATGTGCTCAGAAGATCATTTGAAAAAGCCATATAAGAACCGATTACAATAACATTTGAACTCTTTGTGTTATCTTCGTTGCCCTGTGTAGAAATAGCAGCACCGTTGAGTTTTTGTGGCTCTGCTTCATCAGGATTCCAGCTCTCCATCTGTTCTACATCGAGTGGGAATTTAACAGCAGATGTAGATGTTGAAAGCAGACTTGTTGCGTTTGTACCAAGCAACTCGATTGGCATACAATATCCCAGTACAACAGGGGTGGAACTGTCTTTGAGGTTTGCTGTAAATTCAGTATTCTCGTAGGTGTAGCAAGAATAATAGTATGGTTCATAGTAAAGTGTCATATATTGAGTGTCTGATTCGTAGACTAAGTTCTTGGATACTGACATACTCCATTCCTCAAGCAAGGAATTGATGTTTTGGAAACTGTCAGTTGCCTGGAAGTTAGGGATATAAACCAGACTATGGCCATATTCACCATCATTGTACAACCACTTTGACAGAGCGTTATACGCATTTGTGTCAATGTCAGTCATAGGAGCAAAAAGCACAACAAACTGTGATTCTTCAGGAATTTCATCTGACAACAGAGAGATTGTGTTTACATCGTATGCGTTGTTTGACAGCAAAGACACCAGAGGAGTTGGGTCAAGAGCACCCGTCTCGATGAAAGTGACTGAAACTTTGTCCTCGGTTGTGACATTGAGAATTGCAGTAAGCAAAGCCTGTTCGAGTTTCTGGCCGTTTTCTACATATTCGCCATAGTATGTGTATGCCTCTTCATCAAAGGTGAATACATCCTGTGATGTCACAGCAATATAGTTGTCTTTGTGCTCAACTATTATAAACGGGGAAGTCAAAGCCGAGTTGCTATACCAGTTTACCTCAGGAAATTCCACAGCAAAACCCGGTTCCTGCTCGAGGTCTACGTATTCTAAAGTAAGGTGTTTTGAATATTTTTCAAATTCACGCAAAAGTCTGTTGACCTGTGTGTAATATCCGCCTGCTGCTTCTAAATCTTCTTCAGGGGATAGTACATATGCTGTTACGTTTTTATCAAGTTTGCTTATCTGTTCAACAGATTCATCAGTAAGCTTAAATACTTTGTTGGCAGTCAAATCAGTTGTGAGTGCCGGAAAACTGTTTGTCAATACCATTGAAAGGATATTAAGTCCGACAATGACTGCAACGAATAGTACAGTAAGCACTATTGAAATCATACCACGTTTGGTTTTTCTTGATTTAAAGAAAGCAGTAAGTTTTGATGGACGTTTTGACTTTTTATCGCCGGTTTTAGAGGCTGACACGTTTTTCTTTTCTTTGTTGTTTTCCATGATTTACCTCCTTAGCTCCAACGTTTTTTCTCAAGAACCCTGATTGTCAGGAAGATAAAAATAGCAATTACACTGACAAAGAACAGGATGTTTGAGAGACTTAAAATACCGTATGTAAAGTTGATGTAATTTTTGTTGAATGAAATAGCATTTACCAGATTTGAAACAAAGGCAGAGGATGAAAGGCTTGCAAGTGAATCGAGCATATATATGAACAAGCCTACAGCAATACCAACAACAGCCGCAATTACCTGACTTTCTGTAAGAACAGATACGAAAATATCAATAGCAATCATAGCTGCACCAAGCAAAAACAGCCCAAAGAATGTACAAAGAATAATTGCCCAGTCAGGTTTTGTGAAAAAGCAGATGATAAGTGTGTAGAACAAGAAGATGGCTACACAGCATGCGTAGAGCGTAAGTGCACCCAAAAATTTACCCATTGCGATTTCAAACAGGTTAACCGGAGCAGTAAGCAACGCTTGGTCGGTTTTTTGACGTTTTTCTTCAGAGAACGATTTCATTGTGATAATCGGAATAAGAAAAAGCACAATCATAAACATATTTGCGAACACAAAACTAAGGTCTGATGAATCATAATTCAAGCAAACAGAAAAATACATGCCTGAAAAAAAGTAGAAAACAGCCAGAACTATGTATCCGATAGCGCTGTTGAAATATGCGGATAATTCACGCTTTAAGATAGCAATCATTTTTTGTTTCCTCCTGTTGTTTTGTGATTCGAAGTAGTAAGACGCAGGAAGCTTTCTTCAAGTGACATGCCGCCACTGCGCATCTCTAGTATTACACATCCGGCGTTACTAAGTGCGTTAAAGACGCCTTTTCTGATGTCGATTGTGTGATCATAATCAACAGTGTAGCGATTTCTTCCGTCTGATGAGACTTTCTTTACACCGTATACATCGTTTAAAGCGTTGGATACTGACGATGCTGAGCCTTCAACTTCGAGTATAAGCTGGCCCTTGCCTGATAATACAGTAGAAAGCTCGTCTGTCTTTGCATCTGCAACGATTTTTCCGTTTGAGATAACAATAATTCTGTCACAGATAGCGGATACTTCAGACAGAACATGTGAAGAAAAAATCACAGTATGCTTCTTGCCCAATGCTCGTATGAGTTTTCTGATTTCGATAATCTGTTTTGGGTCAAGACCAACAGTAGGTTCGTCAAGTATAAGCACAGGAGGGTTGCCAAGCAGTGCCTGAGCAAAGCCCACACGTTGTTTATAACCCTTTGATAAATTCTTGATGATTCTGTTCTGTACGTCAAGAATTTTTACAATAGACATAACTTCCTTGATGTGTTCGTCTTTTTCGAGTTTGACTTTTTTGATGTCAAACATAAACTCAAGATATTTTTTAACAGTCATATCAGAATAAAGTGGCGGAATTTCAGGCAGATAACCTATTTTTGATTTGGTTTCTTTCGGATTTTCCAGAATTTCAGTACCATTTACTGTTACTGTGCCGGATGATGATGACAAATAGCCGGTAATGATATTCATTGTTGTACTTTTACCTGCGCCATTTGGGCCGAGAAAACCAAGAATCTCACCACTGTTTGCGGTAAAGCTGATGTTGTCCACAGCTTTAAGGTCGCCGTAGATTTTAGTCAGATTTTTAACTTCAACCATTAGTTTTTTCTCTCCTTGCTCTTTGCAAAATAAAAACACATAAAACTATGCATATATATACATTGTACATAATACTATAAAACAATTAATTTATAAAGAGTTTGACAATAAAATTCACAAATTATTATAAAACAAAAGCGTATAAACACAAAAAAACGGCATTGGAATACCAATACCGTTTAGTAATTTATTATGACTTTCAGATAGAAATGCACTTGCCAGGACAGTTTTCGACACAAATGCCACAGCCGGTACATTTTTCAAGGTCAATACTTGCGCAGAAGTTAGTGACCGTGATGGCACCTGTTTCGCACATTTTGACACATTTCATACAACCGATACAAGCACTTTTGCAAGCTTTTTTTGCGACAGCACCTTTGTCGTGGTTGCTACAACGCACCACAGCCTGTTCTTTTACAGGAGAGATTGTAATCAGCTTTCGTGGACACGCATCAGCACAAAGTCCACAACCACCGCATTTTTCAATATCTACTACGGCAACACCATTGCATACAGTGATAGCGTTATTAAGACAAGCACTCACACAGTCGCCCATACCAAGACAGCCGTATGTACACGCTGTTATACCGCTACCGATTTTTGATGCGGCAAGACAGCTTTTTATACCCTGAAATTCTGCTTTGTTCTGGGTGTTATCGCAGTTACCCATACAGTGTACCAGGGCGACACGATTAACGGTTTCGCCCTCAACACCTAAAAGTTCTGCGATAGCTTCAGTACATTCTTCACCACCAGGTGAACAAAGACCAGGTTTCGCTTGGCCGCGTGACAGTGCTTTTGCGTAACCTTCACAACCCGAATAACCACAGGCACCACAGTTTGCACCCGGCAGAAGTTCAAGCACAGCTTCGGCTTTTTCGTCCTTTGGTACAGCCATAATAATTGATGCTATTGCAAGTATCAGACCAATTAACAGACCAATACCCGCAACCACCGCTACAGCAATAAGAATATCCATATTACATTACCTCCTTATGCAAGCGGGATAAGCTTGTCGACAAAGCCTGAGAAGCCTAAGAAGCTCAGCGCTACAAGTGAAGCAGCGATAAGCGTGATAGGCAGGCCCTGCAATGATTTTGGAATATCAGCAGACTCAATTCTACTGCGTACTCCTGCGAACATAACCATAGCAACCAAGAAGCCGATACCTGCACCAAGTGCGTTTATAAGTGCGTGGCCGTATGTGTAGGTGAAAGCTGAAGTTTCGTCTACTTTCTGGAGCACAAGCATTGTGACACCCAATATAGCGCAGTTAGTAGTAATAAGCGGCAGATAAACACCTAATGACTGATACAGCGACGGAATGTACTTTTTGAGCACAATTTCGACGAGCTGAACAAGTCCTGCGATGATTAAAATAAACACTATTGTCTGCAAATATGCTAAATCGTTTGGCACTAGCAGATATGTGTAAATCGGGAATGTAACAGCAGTCGCAAGCACCATTACAAAGGTAACGGCAGCACTCATACCGACAGCCGTGTTCAATTTCTTTGATACGCCGAGGAAAGGACAGATACCAAGGAATTTGCACAATACGTAGTTTTCGGTCAGTATAGCGGCCAAAAATACAGAAATCAAAGATTTAAGTAGCATTAGCTGTTACCTCCGTTTCTGTAGTTTTGTCAGAGCAGATGTCTGCACAAAAGCTTTTGCAGGTTTTACTCATAGGGCAACCCTGACACGGGTTTTCGATAACTTTTTTGCCTTTTTTTGTGTTGAGTTTGTTTGCAATGGCAATCAGTATGCCAAATACAAAGAAACCGCCCGGTGGCAAAATGAATATCAGAATCTGTATCGGGAGCACTGCGATACCGAATATTGTACCCGAGCCCAAAAGCTCGCGGATAATACCCATACACAGCAGTGCCGCAGTAAAACCGACACCCATTCCAAGTCCGTCTAAGATACTTAATCCGACGGAGTTTTTGCTTGCGTACATTTCGGCACGACCGAGGATTATACAGTTAACAACAATAAGCGGCAAAAATATGCCTAGCGAATCGTTTATAGTAGGAGCAAACGCTTTTACAATCATCTGAACAATAGTAACAAAGCCTGCGATAACGGTGATGTATGCAGGAATTCTGACTTTGTCAGGAATTACTTTTCGAAGCATTGAAATAACAGCGTTTGAGCACACGAGTACCGCAGTAGCGGCAATGCCCATACCGATAGCGTTAGAAGCCGAGGTGGTAACAGCAAGTGTAGGACAGGTACCGAGCATCAGGCAAAGCACAGGATTCTCCTTGACTATACCTTTGGTGAATTCTTTGAGGTATGATTTTTTCTCTGCCACTACTGCTCACCTCCCGATATTTCGTTATTGTATAGTTTACACGCGTTATTTACAGCATTTACCACAGCGCGTGAGCTGATAGTTGCAGATGTTACCGAGTCAACTTTCTGACCCTCACCGTTGTAGTCTTTGTCAACAAAGATAGAGTCGTCGGATAGAAGCCCTTTAAAGTTTTCGGTAAAACTTTCGTTAGATGTGTTTTTGCCAAGACCCGGAGTTTCGTCGTCGTTGTAGTATACATCAATTGCGATAATTTCTTCGTCTTTGATACCGGTCATAACCTTTATCTGGCCGCCGTAACCCGATGCAACGGTATCAACTGCATAGCCTACGATGTTTTTGTTTTCGTCGTAGCCTGCGTAGATAGTGCCCAAGTCACTTTCTTTTACAAGCTCAAAGCTTTTGGCATTAGGACAGACGGTTTTCATTGATTCCTGTTGAGATGCAGCTTCGTTTTCGGCGATTTTTTTAGCAGTTACAGCGTTTGTAAGTGCAAGCGCAGCTGCTATAATGATGCAAACCAAAAACAAGGTGAGGGTGGGAATCAAAACCGCTTTTAAACTAAGCTTTCTCATTTTGAATCCCCCTTTGCTTTTTTAACATAGCCAAATGCCTTAGGTGTTGTAGCCATCTCAATAAGCGGAACCAAGATGTTCATCAGTATTATTGAGAACGACACACCCTCAGGCATATTGGAGTAAACTCTGAGTAATATTGTCAGCACGCCACAGCCGATAGCGTAGATAACCTTGCCCCATTTTGTAAATGGTGATGTAGCGTAGTCTGTAGCCATAAAGATAGCACCAATCAGCAGACCGCCCGACAAAATCTGATACAATGGGTCTTTGCCGACTATCAGCGACATTACACCTGCAGACAGAATATAAACACAAGGGATAATAGGAGAGATAACCTTTCTGATTACAAGGTATACACCGCCTAAAACAAGCGCAATAGCACAGGTTTCACCGAGCGAGCCGCCTGTGGTACCAAGCAGAAGTTCAGTGTATGAGTATGTACCAATTTCAGAAGCAAGCGGTGTAGCCGATGCAACAGCATCAGGAGCTTTGTACCAGAATGCATCTACCCAACTCATCATAGCATTAGGGAAGGACACAAGCAGAACAATTCGTGCAGCGAGTGCAGGGTTAACAAAGTTCATGCCAATACCGCCAAACATCTGTTTAACAACAACGATGGCGACAATGCATCCGAAAATAGCGATGAGTGGATTGATGTTTACAGGCAGGTTGAGTGCAAGCAAAAGTCCTGTAACAACAGCAGATAAGTCACCGATAGTAGTGTCACGCTTCATAACTTTGCGACAGATGTATTCACATAGAACACAGGTTGCAATACAGATTGCAATCAGCATAAGGCTCAGAGGACCAAAAATAATGACAGATGCAATGCAAGCAGGAATGAGAGCGATAATAACATCCAGCATTATTTTTGTTGTGGATGAATTCGAGCGAAAATGAGGGGAAGAAGATACATATAATTTGTTTTCCATTACTTACCCTCCTTTAATGCCATTTGTCTTTTCTTTTCGTTATTTAAGATTTGTTTGCCAAGTCTAATGTTGTGTACGATGTGACGATTCGCAGGACACGCATATGCACAGCAACCACATTCCATACAGTTTAGTATGTTTGCGTCGAGCATGGCTTTTGTATCCTTGGTGTTTACAGCCTTGCAGATAGAAGGAGGCATCAGTTTCATAGGACAAGCGTCAATACATCTGCCACATCTTATACAGGCACTTGGTTCTTGTAGTCTTGCCTCTTTTTCGGTGAAAGCAAGTATAGCGTTGTTTTGTTTAGCGATAAACAAGCTGTCATCGCTGACGGCAGCACCCATCATAGGTCCGCCCATAATTATTTTTTTAGGCTCTTCCTTGTAGCCGCCACAGAATTCAATAACATCCTGGACCTTGGTGCCAACAGGAACAATAACATTCATAGGATTTTTGATTGCATCTCCATCGACGGTAATACGCTTTTTGATAAGAGGAATACCGGTTTTAAGATATTCAGCAATGAAAGAAATAGATGCAACGTTCATTACGATACAGCCTGCGTCACTCGGAAGACCGCCCATAGGGACTTCGCGGTTTGTACACGCTTTGATAAGAACTTTTTCTGCGCCATAAGGATAAGACGCCTTGAGCGCCAGCACTCTTACTTCGTCATATTTGTCAATCTCATTGTCTGCAATAGCTCTGAGCTCTTTTATTGCATCAGGCTTGTTGTTTTCGACACCGATGATAACGCGCTTGAGAGAAAGTATGTCTTTTAGCGCATATATACCACTCATTACTGACCACGAGTTTTCGAGAACCTCGCGGTGATCAGCGGTTATGTAAGGCTCGCACTCGGCAACATTGATGATAAGAGTGTCTACATCTTTATCAGGAGGTATATTCAGTTTGACGTGTGCAGGAAAACCGGCACCACCCAAACCAACAAGTCCGCTCTGTCTGACAGCTTTGAGTAAATCTGACAGATTGTTGATAACAGGCGGAGCAATGTCTTCACACATTCGCATCTCGCCGTCAGATTCAATAGTAATGGCATCAATCTTTGAGCCGTCGGCTACCGTGACTTTATCAATTTTTTTGACAACACCCGACACGGAGCTGTGGATTGGAGCACTGACATAAGCGTCACAGTCTCCGATAACCTGACCTACAGTAACCGTGTCGCCAACCTTTACAGTAGGCTTACATGGCGCACCGATGTGTTGACTCATCAGAATAGTAACGCTGTCTGGGACAGGCATTACCACGCTTTGCATTGAAGCGGTATTTTTGCGATGAGGCACATGCACGCCGCCGTGCGTGCGGTAGGGCTTTTTAGGGAAAGTAAGTTTTGATTCCATATCAAAACCTCCTCTGATGATTAGTGAAATTATTAACAAATTAAATCAAATTAACGCATTATATACTATAACATTTTTAGACGTTTTTTTCAATGTGAATAACAGACAAAATAAGAGTTATAATATGGTATATAAATACTAAAAACAAGGTCAGGAGATGCATTGATGCAGTATCTGTATGCTTTTTTAGTTGGGGGAGCTTTTTGTTTTGTGGGTCAGTTGCTTGTCGATAAAACCAAACTTACTCCTGCAAGAATACTCACAGGTTTTGTGGTGGCGGGCGTATTGCTGTCAGCAATTGGAATTTATGAGTCTATATCAGAATTTGCGGGGGCAGGTGCGACAGTTCCGATTTGCGGGTTTGGACATCTGCTGGCAAAAGGAGTTAAAACAGCTGTTGACCAGAATGGACTTATTGGTGTGTTAAAAGGTCCGCTCACTGCAGGAAGCGCGGGGATTACGGCTGCAATTGTGTTCAGTTTTGTTGCGAGCCTGTTATCAAAATCAAAAGAAAAATAAAAATAAAAAGCCCGTATCCAACGATACGGGCTTTGGCTTTTGATTAAAGAATAGAACAGTCGAGGTATTCCTCAAGCTCTGCGTCGTCTTTCTTTTTCTTTTCTCTTACAACGAGAAATGCAGTCACAGCAGCAGTTACAGTAGCAACAGCAGAAATAAGAATAATGAGCCAACCGAACTTTGATGTTTTTTTCTCCATAGTTATACCTCCCAGCGAGTAATCTGTTATTTATAGATAAAATAATAACAGTTATCATTTCAAAAGTCAACGGAATTATACGCTAAAAAATTAATAATTTGTAAAATAGTAAAAAAGACTCATAAATGCATCGATTTTAAACACTTGTGGACTTCGGTACTTGTAAAAACAAAAAAAGCAGGGCGAGCGCTCTGCTTTTAAGGTTAAATATTCGCTAAATTATGCTGATGCATTGAGTCTCTTCATGAGAGAAGCTTTGCTTCTTGCAGCAGTGTTCTTGTGCATAAGGCCCTTAGCTGCGGCCTTGTCAATCTTCTTGATAGCAAGACGAACTGCCTCAGCCTTGTTATCAGCGTTAGTATCGACAGCAACGTATGCTTTCTTCACAGCTGTTTTGAGAGCGCTTTTAGTAGCTTTGTTCTGAGCTGTTTTAGT
The DNA here is from genome assembly GCA_045604645.1 of Ruminococcus sp. Lineage (GTDB taxonomy): Bacteria > Bacillota > Clostridia > Oscillospirales > Acutalibacteraceae > Ruminococcoides. The sequence goes on from JAZUOM010000002.1 coordinate 20,373, forward strand.
AGCGATAACCTTAACACGCTTCTTTGCTGATTTAATATTTGGCATTGTCCCACCTCCTTAATTTGCGGTCATATATCGGTATAATATCATTATTTTATTTAAAATGCAAGTATTTTGCAAAAATAAACTATAAAAATTTATTGTGAAACGTGAAGGTAACTACGTAATCACAACATCTTGTGGCTGTTTGTTTAAAAAGACACAAACACAAAATATAAATTACTTGTCATTGTTATCTTTTTTGTAGCTAGATATGATTTTTCGGTAGCGGATATATGCAATTATACATACTACAAGCACAACAACTGCCACACCCCTGAATATCAGGGAATACACACCGGAAAACATATCAACGTTTGTTAACAGCTCGTCTGCAAGATACCATCCTGACATAAAAAGAAAGAAAGTAGCAATAACAAAAAGAAACTTGTTTTCTTTAAAACCGAGATATGTCATATATATGGCGATGATAAGCCACAATCCACAATAAAGATATCCTGAAAATCCCATACTAATCCTCCACGGTTCTGTTTTTGCGTTTGGATTTTGATTTTGTCATCAACAAAATAAATATATAGTAAATAACAATGATAAGTGTGCCTGCTGTATTGATTGTATCCCCAATAGTGCTGGATGGATACAGGTCTGAGAGAATATATGTGAGCATAATCATAACGCCCTTAAAAATCAAAAGTATTGCAAGAGGTCTTAACAAAGTCATTTTTCTATAATAAGGTGTAAAAATTATGATTGCTGCAATAAAGCAAAACAATGCGGTAATAATTGTTAACAGCATGGTGTCCTCCAAAAAGAGTTTTGCGTATTTATCATATACATTATATATGTAAGAAGATGCGGTGTCAAATTGGCAACTGATTTAAATCAGAAAGCTAAAGAGCATGAAAAAGCCTGTAAAATCGCCGTTTTTTAATCAATTTGTGCAGAATGTACGGATATATTCATAATCGTTCACAAATTGTTTACCAAAATTTAGGTTGACATTTTTTCTTGTATCTGCTACATTATAGTATAGAGTTAGCACTCGACACGCGAGAGTGCTAAAACCGAAAGGGGTGAGCGATATGGACTTGGGCGAAAGAAAACAGAAGATTCTTGCCACTGTTGTTGAAAGCTATATCGCGTCCGGTGAGCCGATTGGCTCAAAGGCACTGGTGACAGAGGCGGGACTTTCTGTTTCGTCTGCTACCATCCGAAACGAGCTTGCTGATTTGGTCAGCAAAGGGTACTTGAGACAGCCACACACATCGGCGGGCAGAGTACCTACTCACAAAGGATACAGATATTACATCGATAATCTGATGAGTACACAACCACTCACCTACAAAGTAAAAGATTATATTGAGCAAAATGTTGCTATGGCGGCTGATGCCCCTGAAAAGATACTTGCTAAAACTGCTCAGGTTCTCAGCGAGTTGTCAGGTATGGCGGCTGTTACAACAACACCCGGTGGCGATAACGCCAGAGTTCATAAAATAAGATTTGTAATTACCGGCAGACACACCTGCATGGTGGTGCTCATTACATCCAACGGAATGGTTAAGAGCAGGCTGTTTCGGTGCGGATTTGTTCTTACGCCGGAGCTTATAGCAATGTTTGATAAAGCGCTTAACGACAGTTTTGTCGGTGTTCCGCTTAAAGATATTAATCAGGCGTTTTTGCAGACGGTTGCGGCATCGTTTGGGGAACTTTCTCTTTTTTTGCCGGATGTTCTGATTGCTATACTTGATGCTACATCGCAAGCGATGCAGACTACCGTGAGCATATCTGGTGCAACAAACCTTCTCTTTTTACCATCATACGATATGCTTTCAGCACGCAATGTGCTCAAGTTTTTGTCGGACAGCAGTTCAGTGTCGCAACTTTTAAATGAAAACCCAAAAGGCACAAAGGTTTATGTGGGTAACGAAAGCGGTTATTACGAATTGCTTGACAGTTGTGTTATCACTACAAGGTATGAGATAGGCTCTGTTGCGGCAGGAGCTATCGCGATTATAGGTCCGGTTAGGGCTGATTATAAGAAACTGATTGCGCAGCTTGAATTTGCCAGCGAATGTGCATCAGGACTTATCGGAGAATTACTTGAAGTATAGGAGATAAATAATGAGTAACAAAGATACTATTAATGAAGAAGTGAAAAACGAAGAGGTTGTGGAGCAAGCAGAAGAAAAAGAAACTTCAGAGCCTACGAAAGAAGAAAAACTGGAAGAAGAACTCAAAGCACAGAAAGACCAGTATCTCAGGCTTTATGCAGAGTACGATAATTACAGAAAACGTACTCAAAGCGAGAAAACTATGATTTATTCTGATGCAACAGCAAAAGCGGTCGAACAGATTTTGCCTATCGCAGATTCTGTTGCTATGGCGCTGAATTCCTTTGAGGGCAAAGATGTTCCTGAAGATTTTACAAAAGGAATAGAACTTATCGCAAAAGGAATCAAATCAAGCTTCGACAAATTATCTGTGACAGCATTTGGTAATATCGGCGATGAATTTGACCCTAATATTCACAACGCTATCTCAAAGATAGAGGACGAAAACTTAGGCGAGAACACAATAGCTCAGGTTTATCAGCTAGGTTACAGAATTAACGACAAGATAATCCGTCACGCAATGGTAGTCGTTGCAAACTGTGACTGATAATAAATTAGTAAAAAATATTTCAAAACATACATTTGGAGGAATTTATTATGGCAAAAACAATCGGTATTGACTTAGGTACAACTAACTCATGTGTCGCTGTTATCGAAGGTGGCGAACCAGTAGTAATCGCTAACGCAGAGGGTGCAAGAACTACACCATCAGTAGTTGCTTTTTCAAAAACAGGCGAAAGACTTGTTGGTCAGGTTGCTAAGCACCAGGCTATCACAAACCCGGACAGAACAATCTCATCTATTAAAAGAGAGATGGGTTCATCCTACAAGGTTACTGTAGATGACAAATCTTACACACCACAGGAAATCTCAGCTATGATTTTACAGAAGCTCAAGGCTGATGCTGAAGCATATCTCGGCGAGACAGTATCATCAGCAGTTATCACTGTTCCTGCTTATTTCACAGACGCACAGCGTCAGGCTACAAAGGACGCAGGTAAGATTGCAGGTTTAGATGTTAAGCGTATCATCAACGAGCCTACAGCAGCTGCTCTTTCTTACGGTATGGATAAAGAAAACGACCAGAAAGTTATGGTATACGACCTTGGCGGTGGTACATTCGACGTATCTATCATCGAAATCGGCGACGGTGTACAGGAGGTTCTTGCAACAGCAGGTAACAACCGTCTTGGTGGTGACGACTTTGACCAGAGAATTATCGACTGGATGGTAAGAGAATTCAAGGCTGAAACAGGCTTTGACCTTACAAATGACAAGATGGCTATGCAGAGACTCAAGGAAGCTGCAGAGAAGGCTAAAATCGAGCTTTCAGGTGTTACAACATCAAACATCAATCTTCCATATATTACAGCAGACGCTACAGGTCCTAAGCACTTGGAGCTTACACTCACACGTGCAAAGTTCAACGAGCTTACATCTGACCTTGTAGAAAAGACAATGGGTCCTGTAAGAACAGCACTTTCTGATTCAGGTCTCAATATCTCAGAAATTGACAAGGTTTTGATGGTTGGTGGTTCATCCCGTATTCCTGCAGTTCAGGAAGCAGTAAAATCACTCATCGGCAAAGACCCATTCAAGGGCATAAACCCTGACGAGTGCGTTGCTATCGGTGCTTGTATTCAGGCTGGTGTGCTCGGTGGCGAGGTTGACGGTCTGCTCCTTTTAGACGTAACACCACTTTCACTCGGTGTTGAGACAATGGGCGGTATCATGACAAAGATTATCGACAGAAACACTACTATCCCTACAAAGAAGAGCCAGATTTTCTCAACTGCTGCAGACAATCAGACACAGGTTGAGGTTAACGTATTACAGGGTGAACGTGAGTTTGCTCGTGATAACAAACAGCTCGGTTTGTTTGCACTCACAGGTATTGCACCTGCTCCTCGTGGCATCCCACAGATTGAGGTAACATTTGACATTGATGCTAACGGTATTGTTAACGTATCAGCAAAAGACCTCGGCACAGGTGCAGAGCAGAAGATTACAATCCACTCATCATCAAATATGAGCAAGGATGATATTGACAAGGCTGTAAAAGAAGCAGAGCAGTATGCAGAAGAAGACAAGAAGCGTAGAGAAGAGGTTGACGTAAAGAACGAGGCTGAGCAGATTGCATATCAGGCAGAAAAACTCGTTACTGACAACGGCGACAAGCTCGAAGAAGCTGACAAAGAAACAATCAACACTAAGGTTTCTGCTACAAAGGCTGCGATTGAGGGTGGCGATATTGAACTTATCAAGACAGCTAAAGACGATCTGATGAAAGCTCTGCAGGAAATCGGCGCTAAGCTTTATCAGGCTGCCGCAGCTCAACAGCAGGCTCAGGGTGGTGCTCCTGATATGGGTGACACACCAAACGGCAACGCTGACCCAAATGTTTATGATGCAGACTACACAGATGTAGAGTAATATATTAGAAATACAACACAATCGGTGACCCGCTTTCTGCGAGCCACCTTTTGTGCGTAAAGCAGGTGAATACTCTTGGCAGAAAAAAGAGATTATTATGAAGTCTTAGGTGTACAAAAAGGTGCCTCTGACGATGAAATAAAAAAAGCATACAGAGGAGCCGCTAAAAAGTACCATCCGGACCTTCATCCTGATGATGCTGAATGCGAAGCAAAGTTTAAAGAAGTCAATGAAGCATACGAGGTCCTTTCTGATAAAGACAAAAAAGCGCGCTATGACCAGTTTGGCCACGCAGGAGTTGACCCTAACTACGGCGGTGGTGGCGGTTACGGCTCACCATTCTCACAGGATATAGATTTTTCTGATATTTTCAGCTCTGTATTCGGTGGCTTTGGAGGCTTTGGTGGACGACGTTCGTCAAATCCAAATGCGCCTCGACGCGGCACAGATGTAGAGACAACTGTTTATATATCTTTTGAAGAAGCGGCTATGGGCTGCAAAAAGACGGTTGATTATCAGGCAGTATCAAAGTGTAAGGAATGTTCAGGTACAGGTGCACAAAAGGGCACAAGTGCCAAGACCTGTCCTACCTGTTCAGGAAGAGGTCAGGTTACAATTAATCAGCGTACACCATTTGGCGTGGTGCAGACTTCACGTGGCTGCGACACCTGTAAAGGTACAGGCAAAATAATAGAAAAGCCATGCAAGGCGTGTAATGGTGCCGGCAGAGTAAGAAAAAAGAAATCTGTCGAAATTAACATTCCTGCGGGTATAGCTGACGAGCAGGTGCTTAATGTTTCCGGTCATGGTAATGACGGAGCAAATGGTGGCCCTGCGGGTGATTTACATGTTTATGTAGGAGTACGACCACATCCTGTGTTCGAGCGCAGAGGTGACGACATCTGGTGTGAACTTCCTATCACATTTGCACAGGCAGCACTTGGCGGTGAAGTTGTTGTGCCAACTCTTTACGGAAAGGTAAGTTATACTCTCCACGAGGGCACACAGCCAAACGATATTTTTAAACTCAAGGGTAAGGGTGTGCAGCATCTTAACTCAAAGTCAAAGGGCGATCAGTTTGTAAAAATTGTTATTGAGGTACCAAAAAATCTTTCTCAGAAGCAGAAAGAGTTGATTAAAGAATTTGATGGTATCAGCAGTGACAAAAATTATACAAAGCGCAAGGGCTTCAAGCAAAAACTAAAAGATTTGTTTTAAATATAAAACAGCGACGGAAAAACTCCGTCGCTGTTTTGTCGTTTGCTATGGTTTTTGATTTTATTTCGAATAAAAGTAACAAGAATTATGATTGCTTTTTATTTTTCATATTCTAAAATATCTCCAGCGTTACAATCTAATGCTTCACATATTGCTGCAAGTGTCTGAAAGCGGATAGCCGTTACCTTGTTATTCTTGATTTTAGAAAGATTGACGTTTGATATACCTACTTTTTCAGCAAGCTCGTTTAACGACATCTTTCTCTCGACCATCATTCTATCAAGTCTGAGTACTATTTTTCCCATAATGTTACCTCCAATTAGAGCAGTCCGTCGACTTCTTCTTCAAGCTGTGCACCGTAAGAGAAAATCTGTGTTAAACACAAGCACACAAGACCGATTATAACACCTTCTAAAGGTACTGATACTTCGATCTCTATACCGTTTGCGAGTGAGACACCAGTGGTAATAGCAGTGATGATGAAGCCGACAACAGGCATTGCAATAGCAAAAATGCCGATTTCACGAACTCTTCTCACAACATCTTTTTGGAATGGAGAAGAACTTTTTGCGTGGATGTATGAACCTCTGATGGTTGTCAATATGATGTCGAGATTACGGAAAATAAGTGCCATAAGTGCGCAGGTAATTACCATTCCGACAAAAGCCATAATTACAGCAAAGTAGTTGGCTTCTCCAGTCTGGGTTAGTGCGTAGATATTAAAACCGTAAGCATTTAATTCTGCGCCCTCTTCGAGGAGAAAGTCTGATATGAACTCCTTGCTAAAGATTGAAACTAAAATCATAAGTGCTCCAAGTCCTGTGCCAATCCAGTGTACAATTTCCATGATTTTTGAGATGATTGATAGTGTTTTGTTGAGTTTGTTTCCTTTTTTCATTTTAATTACCTCCAAGTTTTTAACCGCCCTCGCGGTTGATTTGTTTTTGATTTTTTGTACCTTTAGCGCTTCAGTGATGTTAATATAACACACAATTTTATGTTTGTCAATACTTTTTTATCGTAAAACATTAAAAAATATTCGAAAAAGATTAAAATAATATTGCGAAACATAAATTGGGTATGTATAATCTATCTGTAGGGGAGGGCCCCCATCCCCTACAAAAACAAGATAAGGACGAAAATTTATTAACTTATGTTTAATATTGAAATCTATTTTGAAATGGTATATTATATGTAATGTACGTTTTATAAGAAAGGGTGCTACTATGGAGTGGACACAAATTACTATAAATGTAAGTCCTAAAGATGTTGATCTTGCGGGCGATATTGCGAATATGACCGTGCCGTATGGCATATATATCGAAGATTACACTGACCTTGAACAGGGTGTGCATGAAATCGCTCACGTTGATTTGATTGACGAGGATTTGCTGAACAAAGACAGAAATGTCGCTAAAATTCATATCTACATCGACCCTGAGGACTCACCTGCTGAAGCCATCGCTTTTTTAACACAGCGATATTTGGCTGAGGGAATTGAGCACACTATTGAAGAAGAAAAGTGCGAGGAAGATGACTGGCTGAATAATTGGAGAAAATACTTCAAACCAACTGAAATTGGTGAAAAATTGCTCATCTGTCCATCGTGGTACGAGATTGAAGACACAAAGGGCAGGGTAGTGCTTGATATCGACCCAGGATTAGCGTTTGGTACGGGTAAGCACGAAACTACACGTTTGTGTCTTGAAACTCTTGAAAAATACGTAAAAGACGGCGATTCAGTACTTGATGTTGGTTGTGGCAGTGGAATTCTTTCTATCGCATCTATACTATTTGGTGCAAAATCCGCATTCGGGGTTGATATAGACCCTATGGCTGTCAGAACAGCGGTCGAAAACGCAAAGATAAACAAAGTTGAAGATAAATTTGACATAGTTTGTGGTGACCTGACAGAAAAGGTAGAAGGAAAATATGATATAATAGTTGCAAATATTGTCGCAGATGCTATAATATTCTTATCAAAAGATGTCAGAAACTTTATGAACACCGACACGGTGTATATAATGAGCGGTATTATTGATTCACGGCTCTGTGATGTAGAAAACGCGCTCAAGGATGATTTTGTTATTATCGATGAAATTTTTGACAACGGTTGGTATTGTGTTGTTGCAAAAGCAAAAGAAGCACAGTAATTGTAATGTTTTAAACTTTATTTTTCGGAGGATTTTTTATGAACAAGTCAAGCAGAGAAAAGCTTAATTTATTTTTCTCATCATTTTTGGTTATCGGTTTTATAGTTTGCACATACTTTTTTATGACACTTACAGACAGAGTTTCTACAGGTGCTTCAAATCTTATCAGAGTGTGTGTGTTTGTATTGTTCGGTCTGGTTGTTTTTTACGCAACAAGAGTTGGCGAAGGCGTTCCTGTAAAGCGTTTTTCACCAATCGTTTTACTCGTGATGGTAGTTCCGTCATTGTTTATTATTATCGCTTCGCTTGCACCGGCATTTCCTCTTTATGGGGCATTGTCAACGGTTGACGAGGTTATGATGTGTGCTTGTATTGCTTTGGGATATGGCGTACCTTACACATTCTTCTCTGGTTTTGAGATGATTGAAGTAGCAGAAGAAACAGATGAGCCTTTGCAAGGTGGTATTGAAGAAGAACTTGCTTCATTATTAGAACAGACAGATGAACAAGTAGCTACACAAGATGATATAGAAGAACTTGAGGCTGTTGACGGTGTTGACGAAGACGCACAATAATATAAGGTAAATTTATTATCGGGCGAACTTTGGTTCGCCCATATTTTTGAAAAGAGGTTTATTCTTAATGGGATGTACACATGATTGCAGTAATTGTTCTGAAAATTGTGCAGAGCGCACTGCACCTCAGGATTTGATTGAAAAACTCAACGCTATGAGTAGCGTAAAAAAAGTTATCGGTATTGTATCAGGCAAGGGCGGCGTAGGCAAAAGCCTTGTCACATCTGCGCTTGCAGTAGAGCTCAACCGTAGGGGATACAAAACCGCAGTGCTGGATGCTGATATTACAGGTCCGTCAATTCCAAAGGCTTTCGGCATCAAAGAAAAGGCAAGAGGAAACGAATTTGGTATTTTGCCACAGACAACAAAGACAGGCATAGATATTATGTCTGTAAATCTTCTTTTAGAAAACGAGACAGATCCTGTTGTATGGCGTGGTCCTGTAATTGCATCAACCGTAAAGCAGTTCTGGACAGATGTTATCTGGAAAGATGTTGATTATATGTTTGTTGATATGCCACCGGGAACAGGTGATGTGCCGCTTACTGTTTTTCAGTCGTTGCCACTTGACGGAATTGTTGTTGTAACTTCTCCGCAGGAGCTTGTTTCGATGATAGTGTCAAAGGCTATCAAAATGGCTGATATGATGAACATACCTGTGTTGGGAGTAGTCGAAAATATGAGTTACTTTGAATGCAAAGAGTGCAAAACTCAGCACAAGATTTTCGGCGAAAGTCACATTGACGAAATTGCTTCACAGTTTGGCACAAAGGTACTTGCAAAGGTTCCGATGGATGATTCGCTTGCTAAATGCGTTGACACAGGCTCTATCGAGTTGTTTGTCGGCAATTACTTTGAAGACGCAGTAAACACCATCGAGGATACTTTGTCCGTAAAATAATATATTTAAGCCTCCTGAGTTTCAGGGGGCTTTTTTGTGCATAATATTTGTGGTGATATTAATGGAAGAGCTACCAAAAAAGGCAAAAGCAGTAATGGGAATATACGCAACAGCAATATCGGCAGCAGAGGGTACAGCATTGTTTTTTGGCTTTGGAAAAGAAGATATGGTTGTGCTTTTTGTAGCGGTGATTATTGTCGCAACGGTGTTGTCATATGTCTATATTGTGTTGTATTTCAAAAACTACAAATATTATATAAGCGATGGGATGATAATAATAAAAAAAGGCGCCCTCTTTAAAAGAAGGCACCTGATATATATGGATAAAATCAGCCTGATTACAATAAAAGAAAACTTTGTACACAGGTGGTTTTCCTTGTGTACGATATGGTTTAATGTGCAGGGAAGTGTAGTAAGACTGTCGTTTGTACCAATTGAAAAATCAGTACAACTGAAGAAAATTCTTGATAGCCGTAATTGATTTTTCAGCAGCAACAAACCGAAATTCCATAAAATCCATAAACTGGTTTTCGTCGAAATCATCGGAGATACATCTGAGCACAGCACACTCAACACCGTTACGATAACACACCTGAGCAACCGCTGCACCCTCCATCTCACATGCGAGAGCGTTAAATTCCTTGGCGATTGCACTGCGCATTTCTTTTTTTGCGACAAAGATATCGCCTGTTGCAATTGTTCCACACATTACGTTAGTGTTTTCTAAATCTTTGCACGCATCAAAGAGTTTCTGGGTGATACGCTTGCTAACGGGAATATCGATTCTCGTTTCGTCGTTGAACTGGATAAGACCCTTTGGGTCGCCCATCTGAGTGCCGTCAAAGTCGTGTTGCACACAATCGTCGGATATAACAATATCTCCGATTTTAAGTTTTCTTGAAATTGAGCCTGCGATACCGCTGTTGACGATAACATCGACATTGTAGTGGTCAATCATAACCTGTGTGCTCATAGCGGCATTTACTTTGCCGATACCACACTCGGTCATAACGACTTCTTTTCCGTTAATTGTTCCGGAAACGTACTTCATTTTTGCGTATGTTTTTTCTACTTTATTATCAAGTAGCTTCGTAAGACCCTCGACTTCAATCGAGAGTGCACAAATAATACCAATCATAATTTTACTCCAGATTCTTAGTTTGATACATTATTGCTGTAATTGCGGCTATTGGGGCTGTCTGGGCACGCAGTATGCGGTTGCCCAGTGTTGCAGGGGTAACATTGTTTTGCACGAGAAGAGAAATCTCTGTTTCTTCAAAACCACCCTCAGGACCGACAAACATAGCAATGTGGGATGTGCTGTCTGTTATGATGTCGCGGATTTTTTCGCCACCACATTCATAAAATACAATAGCTTTTTCAAAATCTTTTGCAAGGGTAGCGGCGGTTTTCAATGTCATCATATCATGTACTTTAGGTATAATGCCCCTACGGGACTGACTTGCCGCATTGTCGGCGATTTTCTGCCATCGCAGAACTTTTTTGTGCATCTGTTTTTCGTCAGGGCGTGAGATGCATCGTGCGGTTAGCACAGGGATGATTTCAAAAACACCCAACTCCACGGATTTCTGAATGATATCATCCATTTTATCGCCTTTTGTCAGAGCCATAAACAGCGATATCCTGACACTTGGTTCCTGTTCACACTCAGTAGATGACAGTACTTTTACAATCACACTGTCCAAGGTGAAATCAGAAATCTCACATTCATGACGCTTGCCGTCTATGGTGCAAAGGGTCAGTTGCTCGCCCTTTGTCATTCTAAGCGATTTCGAGATGTGCTTTGCGTCTTCGCCTGTTATCTCAAAAGTATCGCTTACTATTTCATTTACAAAAAACCAAGCCATAAGTTTTCTCCGTAGATTAATTGTTAAAAAAATAATAACAGATGTTGTCGCAGATTGCAATAATTACAAATAAATGGTAGTATTATGTTTGTACTAATGAATAAGGAGAAAAGATATGAAAGCGCAGGAGTTTCTACAACTTTTAGAAAAAGAAAATATAAATATTGATGACCTGAGCACGCTTGTAGTTGACGCTCTATCTAAAAAATCGCTGAAAATCGCAACAGCAGAAAGTTGTACGGGGGGTATGATTTCGTCACGAATTACTGACATAAGCGGAAGTTCAGCTGTGTTTGATTGTGGAGTGTGTACTTATGCTAACCATATTAAGCACAGTGTGCTTTCAGTCAAAGACGAAACGCTGTCAACCTACGGCGCTGTATCAGAAAAAACCGCTATGGAAATGGCAAGGGGAGTAAGACTGCTTTCAAATGCCGACATAGCTGTCTCCACAACAGGTATAGCAGGGCCTTTTGGCGGTTCGCAATACAAACCGGTAGGACTTGTTTACATCGGTATCAGTACAAAAGATAAGCTTCTCGCCCACAAGGTGTTGTTATCTGAAGGAAAGGACCCACAACGTAGCCGTATCAGAGAACTTGCTACTGCGTGTGCATTGTACTTTGCACTCAAAGAAATTGACGAAATATAGCAAAAAGCCTTGTCAAGACAGAATTCATATGATAAAATGAACCTGTATGTTTTACCATGAGTAAAACAACAATTACAATCCATTATTATTTGGGAAATAATACTGACAGGAGTTGATTTTGATGGCCAGAGTTGCCGGAATACTCATGCCGATTACCTCCCTTAGTTCGCCTTATGGAATAGGCACTATTGGAAAAGAAGCGAGAAAATTTGCAGATTTCTTGAAAGCTTCAGGTCAAAAGATTTGGCAGATTCTGCCTGTAGGACCGACAAGCTATGGTGATTCACCATACCAGTCTTTTTCTACTTATGCAGGCAATCCGTATATGATTGACCTTGATACACTTGTATCAAAGAAGCTTCTCAAAAAGGCACAGCTCTCAAAATATGATTGGGGCAGTGACAATGGTTATGTAGATTACGAAAAAATCTACAACAGTCGCTTTGAGGTTCTTCGTATAGCTTACGATAACTTCAAGCAAAACGAAGACCAAAAGGAATTTAATTCATTCAAGCGTAAAAATGCTTCATGGATTAAGGACTACGCTTTGTATATGGCTGTCAAGAAGAGCTTTGATATGCAGGCATGGACACAGTGGCCTGATGAGGATATCAAACTCAGAAAAGAATCAGCTGTCAGAAAGTACGAGCGTAAATTCAAAGATGATATTGATTTCTGGAAGTGGGTGCAGTTTGAGTTTTATGCTCAGTGGGCTGACTTCAGAGCATACGTGAATTCTTTAGGAATCCAGATTCTTGGTGATATGCCAATCTATGTTGCTATGGATAGCGCTGACACATGGGCTAATCCTGACGTGTTCTGGCTTGACGAAAACCGCGAGCCTGTTTGTGTTGCAGGTTGTCCTCCGGATTATTTCTCAGAGACAGGTCAGCTTTGGGGTAACCCGCTTTATGATTGGGAGTATCTTAAGAATACAGGCTACGAGTGGTGGATTAAGCGTGTCGCTGCTGCTGACAAGCTCTTTGATATCACACGTATTGACCACTTCAGAGCATTTGACACATATTATGCTATCCCATATCCTGCTGAAAACGCAATTAACGGCGAATGGAAGATAGGCCCTGGCATCGACTTCTTTAATAAACTTAGAGAAGCTTTGGGCGATATTGCGATTGTAGCAGAAGATTTGGGCGAGTTGTTTGATAGTGTTAAGCAGTTATTAGAAGATTCAGGTTATCCTGGTATGAAAGTTCTTGAGTTTGCCTTTGGTGATAATGACAATGATTTTCTGCCACACAAATACACAGAAAACTGCGTCGTTTACACAGGTACACACGACAACGACACTATTGAGGGATGGCTTAAGACTGCTCCACAACACGAAATTGATTTTGCAAGACAGTATTGTCAGATTGGTGAGTATGATAACTTCACCTGGAAGATTATCGAAACTGCATATGCAAGCTGTGCAAATTACTGTATTGTCCAGATGCAGGACGTTCTCTGCTTAGGCTCAGAAGCCAGAATCAACATACCATCTACACTTGGTGGAAACTGGACATGGAGAATCAATCCTGATATGTTAACTAAGGAAATTTCAAACAGACTTTATCTTTTGTCACATAGATACTCAAGATTGGAGGAAAACTAAAATGGGTATAACAATGGAAATGCTTACCACTATTGCAAAGAGTGAGTATTGTAAGAAGCCAAAGGAGTTAACTCTTGAACAGCTTCACTTTGTACTTGGCAAAGCTATTATGAGCGAGCTTTCTGACAATTGGCAGAAATCTAAGAAAAAGCACGCAAGTGCAAGAAGAGCATATTACTTTTCAGCAGAATTTCTGATGGGTAGAATGATTTACAACAACCTTTATTGTCTTGGTATTCTTGATGAAGTCAAGGATTTACTCAAGAGCAAGGGTATGGACATAAACTCATTTGAAGATGTTGAGGATATGGCTCTTGGTAATGGCGGTCTCGGTCGTCTTGCTGCATGTTTCCTTGATTCAGCAGCTACACAGGAGGTTCCACTCGATGGTTATGGTATCCGCTACAAGTATGGTCTTTTCAAACAGCTTATCGAAGATGGCTATCAGGTAGAGGTTGCTGACAACTGGCAGAAATTTGAAGATCCATGGTCAGTACGTCGTCTGGACGAAGCTGTTGTTGTAAAGTATGCTGATTCTTCAGTTGTTGCTGTGCCTTATGATATGGCTGTTATCGGTTATGGCACAAAGAACATCAACACATTAAGACTCTGGCAGGCAGAGCCGGTTGAAGAGTTTGATTTTATCGCGTTCAACAACGGTCAGTATGACCAGTCAGTAAAATCCAAGAACGATGCTGAGAACATCTCAAAAGTTCTTTATCCAAACGACAACACATACGAAGGCAAGGTGCTCAGACTTAAGCAGCAGTACTTCTTCTGTTCAGCATCACTCCAGGATATTATCAAGAGATATAAGGCTAAATACGGCAACGATTTCTCACACTTTAGTGAGCACGCTGCTATTCAGCTTAACGATACTCACCCTGTTTGCTCTATCCCAGAGCTTATCAGACTCTTAGGTTTAGAGGGCATCTCATTTGAAGAAGCATTCCAGATTGCTCAGAAGACTTTTGCATACACAAACCATACAGTTATGGCAGAAGCACTCGAGAAATGGGATATCTATCTGATGAGAAACGTTATTCCTGAGGTTTACCATATTATCGAGCTTATCAACGAGCGTCTTTGGAACGATTTCAAGGGCAGAGGTATGGACGATGGCACAATCCACAAGATGTGTATTCTTTCTGATGATAGAGTTCATATGGCAAGACTTGCTATCTATGGTTCATCATATGTAAACGGTGTTGCTTGGATTCATACAGAAATTCTTAAGAATGACGTATTAAACGATTGGTACAAGATTTACCCTGAAAGATTCCAGAACAAGACAAACGGTATCACACAGCGTAGATGGCTTGGCCTTTGCAACCCTGAACTTTCAGCGTTTATTACAGAGCGCGTTGGTGATGGTTGGCAGAGAGATATGGCTAAGGTCGACAAGCTTGCTGAGAAGATCGACAAAGACGCTGTTAAAGCATTCAACAAGATTAAAGCTACAAAGAAAAAGCAGCTTGCTGCTTATGTTAAGAAGATGGAAAATAAGGAGATTAATCCTAAGTTCATCTTCGACGTACAGGTTAAGCGTCTCCACGAGTACAAGCGTCAGCTTTTAAACGCTTTCTCAATTATGTGGATTTACTTTATGATCAAAGACGGCAAATTGCCTGATTTTGAGCCAACATGCTTTATTTTCGGTGCTAAGGCTGCTCCTGGCTACCGCAGAGCAAAGGCTATCATCAAGTACATCAATGAGATTGCAGACCTCGTAAATAACGATCCTGATACAAAGGATAAGCTTCAGGTTATCTTTGTTTCTAACTACAACGTATCATACGCAGAGAAGATTGTTGTTGCTGCTGATGTTTCAGAGCAGATTTCAACAGCCGGTACAGAAGCTTCAGGTACAGGTAATATGAAGTTTATGTTCAACGGTGCTGTAACACTGGGTACTTATGACGGTGCTAACGTTGAGATTACACAGGCTGCAGGCGAAGAAAACGAGTACATCTTTGGCGGTAGAGTTGAAGATATCGAGAACCTCAAGCGTAATGGTTATGATCCAAAGGCCATCTATATGACAAACCCAATGTTGAAGCGTGTTGTTGACACACTTGTTGACGGCACATTTGACGATGATGGTGCTCAGGGTGAGGGTAGCTTTGCTGAACTTCACAATGGTCTTGTTAACGGTACACATTGGCATATCGCTGACCACTACTTCTTGTTCTACGATCTTCCAATGTATGTTGAGGCTAAGCTTCAGGTTAACCGTGACTACAAAGATAAGAACCTCTTTGGTACAAAGTGCCTTGAGAACATTGCACATTGTTCACAGTTCTCATCTGACAGAACTATCCTTCAGTATGCTAAGGAACTCTGGATGGTTAAATAAAAACTATATAGGTTATACAACAAAACCCCGCTTTTTTGGCGGGGTTTTGTATTTGTAGCGAAAAATTGTTGACTATTTTGATATGCAATGTTATGATTATAGTGTGTAAATATACATGGAGGTGTATTTATGAAAAAATCAACTTCTATTCTACTTGCTCTGATTATTGCATTGTCAGCATTTATGGGTCTTAGCGTAACTGCTATGGCAGAAAATTCTGACTATCTTGCAATCACCGTAAACGGTGTTACTACCAATGTAAAAGTAGGTGATACTTTTACTTACAACTACAATCTTATCGACCTTAGACTGATTAATACTGAAGCGGTTGTATATTTTGACAGCAATTTAGTTGAAGTTATTGATGTTGATGAGACTGATGAGGATGCATACTACGATTATATCGAGAAAACATTTCCTGTAGTTAACGCTTCAGTTGTATGTAACACAGAACTTAACGATAAAATTCGTTACAATTTCTCAAACATCAATGGTGCGAGATTTAACGGCGAAAAAACTCTTGCTACCTTTGATTTCAAGGTTTTAGCTGCTGGTGAGATGACACTCAACACTAAAATTATTGAGATGGTTAATACCGACAAAGATTACATAGTAAGAAAAATCAACGATGTTTCTGTGCAATATATGGAATTTGGCTATAACGAATTTATCGTATACGAAGCATCAGAAGACCCAACAGAGGAACCTACTGATGCGCCAACTGACGCACCAACAGACGCGCCTACAGAGGAACCTACTGATGCGCCAACAGATGCACCTACAGAGGCACCTACAGAAGAGCCGACAGAGGAGCCTACTGACGCACCAACAGAAGAAAACCCAACAAAAGTTTCCAATGTAAAAGTTCAGGAAATTGGTTACGACTGTGCTGTTGTTACCTGGGATGAAACCAACAACGCAGTGAAGTACTGGGTATACATTAACGATGGCATCTACAACTCAACAACAGACACAACTATAACAGTTAATAAGCTGACTGTTGGTACAGCATACACAGTTAAAGTTATAGCACTATTAAGCGATGGCACAATTTTGAAGCTTGTTGATGCCGATGCAGTTGACTTTGCAACTCTTGCATACGAGTGTTCAGATACAGCATCAGCTGATTGTTACTCAATTACAATCAACTGGACAGTTGCAGATGCTACAAAGACATGGATTTACTATGGCACATCAGAAGATAATCTCAAAATCTACGATTCTTCATATGGTGATAGTTATACAATTCCAAATCTTGATTCAGATACAACATACTATTATCAATTAAGACACCTTATAAATGGTAAGATTATTGATGGAGAAGTTAGAACTATTGATACAGCATCAGACAACTCACTCATTGTTATTGCAGCATATACAGAAGATGGTACAGTGGTTGAGTGGAACGCTGCATATGGTTCATATAAGTATTGGGTAACAGTTGAGACAGAAGAGAAGACTCTTATGTATGCTACAACTGACACAACTATTACGATTGCAAATGCACCTGTAGATGCTTTGATTTCAGTTAAGGCTGCTTGTGACAAAGACGGTGTTAAGAGCATGCTCTACTACTATGACACAGTTGTTGCTTAATCGCTGAAACTTTTCTGTAAGTAAATATCATTATAAATTTTTCGGGGACCCGTTTGGGTCCCCTTTTTTGTTGACGTATTTATATTTGCTTGTACTAAAATCGGCAAAATAAAACACAGATCATTTTCATTGTCTTTATAAATATAGTATTTTCCATTTAAAAGGTGACAAAATAATAAAGGCGCTTCTTATATATTATAGTAAACGGTATGTCCGTATAAAAATATAAAAGGAGAAATGAAAATGCAAAAGACAAAAAAGATATTTGCACTTGTTGTAGTTATGTGTCTGGTGTGCTCTTTGTGTGCCGGTTGTGGTGGCAAAAAGAACACAGACCCAAGTCTGGGACGAGTCTACTATCTTAATTTCAAGCCTGAACAGGCTGAACAATGGGAGGAACTTGCAAACAAGTACACTGACGAAACAGGTGTAGAGGTTACGGTTGTTACAGCGGCGTCAGATACTTATGAGTCAACGCTGAAATCAGAAATCGCAAAAACTGACGCACCTACTCTATTTCAGGTAAACGGTCCGGTGGGGCTTGAGTCGTGGAAGGACTACTGCTATGATTTGTCGGGTACATCGCTTTATTCTAATCTTAAAAGCGATGAGTTTGCTTTAAAAGGCGAAGGCGATAAAGTGCTCGGTATAGCATACGTTATCGAAACCTACGGCATTATTTATAACAAAGCGTTGCTCAACGATTACATCAAAACAGATGGTGCGGTGATATCTTCTGCCGATGAAATCAATAGTTTTGACAAATTAAAGGCTGTTGCAGAGGATATCCAGTCTAAAAAGGACGAACTCAAAATCGAGGGTGCATTTACATCAGCAGGTATGGATGCAAGCTCTGACTGGAGATTTAAGACACATCTTGCGAATATGCCTGTATACTATGAATATCAGGATGAGGGCATTGAGCAAAGTGAAGCGATAAAAGGAACATATCTTGAAAATTATAAAAACATCTGGGATTTGTATATCAACAACTCAACAGTCGAGCCATCAATGCTCTCAAGTAAAACAGGCGAAGATGCAGCGTCTGAATTTGCGCTGGGAGAAGCGGTATTCTACCAGAATGGCACATGGGCATATAACGACATCTCTGGCTACGAGGTAGAAGACGAGGATATCGGGATATTGCCTATATATATCGGAGTTGAAGGTGAAGAAAACCAAGGCTTGTGTACAGGTTCTGAAAACTACTGGTGTATAAACAAGAATGCATCCGAGAAGGATATCAATGCAACACTAAAATTCCTTGATTGGGTTATCACATCTGATGAGGGTAAGACAGCTCTGTCAGAAGATATGGGTTTTGTGACCCCGTTTAAGACATTTACAGACGAATATATTGCTGACAATCCTTTGCTTAAAGCGGCAAACGAGTATATTGAGCAGGGCAAAAAACCCGTTGCGTGGACATTTACTACGATGCCAAGCGAGCAGTGGAAAGACGCAGTCGGCTCGGCACTTTTAGAGTATGCACAGGGCACAGGTGAATGGAGTGCAGTAGAAGAAGCCTTTGTTAGCGGCTGGGCAACAGAGTATCAGGCTGCAAACGGAGGATAATTATTAACTAAAGGAGAAATAAAATGAACCGTACACTCAGACGATATTTTCCTATATTTTTACTACCGACACTTATTGCATTTCTGATAGGTTTTGTCATACCATTTTTCTTGGGACTATATCTGTCGTTTTGCAAATTTACTACCATTACAGATGCAAGTTTTGTCGGATTTAGAAATTACAGGCTGATGTTTTCTGACAGTACGTTTTTACATTCATTGTGGTATACAGCACTTTTTACGGTAGTTGCGGTAGTATCCATAAACGTAATAGCTTTTGGTATAGCGTTGCTGCTTACAAAGCAGATTAAAGGAACCAATATATTCAGAACGGTGTTTTTTATGCCAAACCTTATTGGTGGCATAGTGCTGGGATATATATGGCAACTGATATTTAACGGAATTTTGCTGTATTTTGACAGGACGTTGACATATTCTGCTACTTACGGATTTTTTGGTTTGCTGATACTGCTGAACTGGCAACAAATAGGCTATATGATGATAATTTATATTGCAGGAATTCAGAATGTATCACCGGATGTTATAGAAGCCGCAAAGATAGACGGAGCGACAAATTCACAAATACTACGAAAAGTCACAATTCCAATGGTTATGCCGTCGATTACCATCAGCGTATTTCTGACGCTCACAAACTCGTTCAAGTTGTTTGACCAGAATTTAGCTCTTACAAATGGTGAGCCGTCAGGTAAATCAGAGATGCTCTCGCTCAATATCTTCAACACTTTTTACGGTAGAGCAGGATATGAGGGTGTAGGACAGGCAAAAGCAGTGGTGTTCTTTATCATAGTAGTGGTGATAGCACTTTTGCAGTTGTATCTTACCCGTCGTAAGGAGGTGCAGGCATAATGCAAAGAAAAAACGCCAAAGGACGATTCCTTACAATACTATTTTCAATTATCAGCGTGCTTTATGTCCTGCCAATAGTAATTATTGTAATTAACTCCTTTAAAAAAAGAGCATATATCAGCAGAGAGCCTTTTAAAATTCCGACTGACAAGATGTTTGTCGGCCTTGAAAACTACGAAACAGGAATTGATAAAACAGATTTTTTCAGTTCGCTGTTTTGGTCTGTTTTTATTACAGTAGGTTCTGTGGCGGTGATAATACTGTGCACATCTATGTGTGCGTGGTATATCATCAGAAACAATACGTTATTCTGCAAGGCACTTTATCTGTTGTTTGTGTTTTCGATGATAGTGCCGTTTCAGATGGTTATGTTCACATTGTCTAAAACAGCAGATACGTTAGGTCTGAACACCCCGTGGGGGATAATCGTAATTTACCTTGGATTTGGAGCAGGGCTTGCGGTGTTTATGTTCTCGGGTTTTGTAAAGGCTGTGCCGATAGAGATAGAAGAAGCCGCCCTGATTGATGGCTGTTCACCGCTTGGAACATACTTTAAGGTGGTTTTGCCGATATTAAAGCCAACTTGCATATCTGTTGCGATACTTGAGACGATGTGGATATTCAACGACTATTTGTTGCCGTATCTGGTTTTAAATATCAGAAAATACAAGACAATTCCAATCGCTATACAATACTTAAGAGGAGGCTATGGCTCAATAGATATGGGCGCAATGATGGCGATGCTTGTACTTTCAATCATACCAATAGTCGTGTTTTATCTGAGTTTGCAAAAATATATCATAAAAGGCGTAGTAGCAGGTGCAGTAAAAGGATAATATTATGCAAAAACTTGACAAACCTATATATATGTGCTAAACTGTCCTACAGTTGAATATACTATTACAGTAAAGAGTGGGTCTTTGAGACCCGCTCTGTTGTATTGTTTGAGGTGAATTTATGGCAAGCAATAAGAAAAAAGGCACAGCGTCCGCTGTGTGGGAACTCGTGGCACCTATTGTCGCTGACTTTGGTTTAAGACTGTGGGATGTACGCTATGTAAAAGAGGGTGCACAGTGGTATCTGCGAGTTTTTATTGACAAAGATGGCGGCGTTGATATCAACGACTGCGAAAACGTCTCCCGTGCTATCGACGAGCCGCTTGACGAGCTTGACCCGATTACTGACAACTACATCCTGGAGGTCAGCTCACCGGGTATCGAGCGTGAACTCATACTCGATATGCATTTTCTACAGTTTATCGGCGCTGATATTATGGTCAAAATGATAAGACCTATTGAGGGTATCCCAAAAGAATTCAAAGGTGTGCTTAGAGCATACGAGGGTGGCGAAGTTACTATAGCTGACCACTCAGACGAAAACGAAATCACAATCAACAAGAAAGATGCCGCGTACATCAAGCTTGATGATTTTGACATATAAGGGTTATAAATTCCAGTTTATATACAGAAAGGATGTTCAATAAAAAATGGCTAGTAACAAAGAATTATTTGAAGCATTAAGACTTTTGGAAAAAGAAAAAGGAATTCCTGTTGACTACATGATTTCTCAGATTAAGAAAGCTATCGTTTCAGCGTGCAGAAACCTTTACGGTGGCAACGAGAATGTAGACATCAAAATGGATCCAGAGAAGAATGCTTTTGCAGTTAAAATTGTCAAGACTGTAGTCGAAGAAGTAGAAGACGAGAATTTTGAAATTGCTTTAGAAGACGCAAAAATTATCTCAAAGCGTGCTGCTGTTGGCAAAGAACTTGGTATTGCGCTTGAGCCTAAAAAGTTTGGCAGAATTGCTGTGCAGACTGCTCGTTCAGTTATCCGTCAGGGCATCCGTGATGGCGAAAAAGGTCAGATGCTTGTTGAATTCCAGTCAAAACAGCAGGAAATCGCAACAGCAACGGTTGAGCGTGTTGACCCTGTATCAGGTAACGCTACTATCCGTTTTGGCAAGGCTGAAACAGTTCTTCCAAAGGCAGAGCAGATTCCTGACGAAATACTTAAAGAAGGCGACACAATCAAGATTTATGTTGCAGGTGTAAAAGAAAGCGACCGTGGTCCACGCGCTATAATCTCTCGTACACACCCTGATTTTGTTAAGAGATTATTTGAAAAAGAAGTTCCTGAAATTTTTGACGGAATTGTCGAAATCAAATCTATATCCCGTGAGGCAGGCTCACGTACTAAGATGGCTGTATATTCAGAAGACAGCGAAGTTGATGCAGTAGGCGCATGTATCGGTGCACGCGGTGCTCGTGTTAACGCTATTGTTGACGAGCTTTGCGGCGAGAAAATCGACATCGTGCTCTATAACGATGACCCTGTGCAGTATGTTTCGGCAGCACTTTCACCGGCATCTGTTGTTGGTGTTGAGATTATCGATATGGATGCAAAATCATGCAAGGCTACTGTTCCTGACTCTCAGCTGTCACTTGCTATCGGCAACAAAGGACAGAATGTTCGACTTGCCGCTAAGCTTACAGGTTGGAAAATCGATATCCGTCCTGAATCAGGTTTCTGGGGCGAAGATACTTCTGAACAGTCAGAGGCTGAGTAATTTTTAAAAAACAAAAAGGAGAAAACTATGGTATCAAGAAAAGTTCCGCTTCGAAAATGCACAGGCTGTAATGAGATGAAAGAAAAACGAGAACTTGTCAGAATAGTCCGCTCAAAAGACGGCGAAGTTTCACTTGATTTGACCGGCAAAAAGCCTGGCAGGGGCGCATATATCTGCAAAAACGCAGCTTGTCTTAAAATAGCCAGAAAAGCAAAGCGAATCGAGCGCGCTCTTGATTGCACGATTTCTCCTGAACTTTACGATATTATGGAGAGGGAGATAGAAAATGACTGACAGATTGTTGTCGTTATTGGGATTGTGCAGACGAGCAGGAAAACTCACACTCGGCAACGACCCTGTTATTGATTCTATCACACAAAAAAAGGCAAAGCTTATTATAGTAGCGTCGGATTGCTCGCACAATACAGCAAAAGGAGTGCTCTGTGTTGCACATAAAAGTAACGTGAAAACACACGTTGTGCCATACACAAAGGATGATATTTCACTTGCAGTAGGAAAGTATACAGCGGTGCTTGCAATATGTGATGACGGCTTTGCAAAAAAAGCAGATACACTGATTTGTTCATTAAAGGAGGAATAACGCATGGCTATGATGATTAAATATAAAGTCAAAGAAGTCGCAACTGACTTAAATGTTTCAACAAAAGACGTTATCGCTGTGCTTGAGCAGTATTGCTTAGTCACAAAGAAAACAATGACAGCTCTGGAAGAAAACGAGCTTGATGTAATTTTTGATTATTACACACAGAAAAACGCCGTGGAGAATTTTAACGACTACTTTGCCGTAAGGGATAAAGCTATCGAGAAGGCAGAGCAGGAGGTTTTACAGCGTAAGGAAGAAGAAAAACGTAAACGCGAAGAAGCAAAAGATAAGCTCAGACCGGAGTCCGCTAAAAAAGCAACTAAGCCAGAACAAAAGAAAGACACAAAACCTGTTCAGAAGGCAGAAAAAGTTGAGAAAGTAGTAGACTTAGAGTCAGAAATCAAGTCACGTAGAGGACAGGGCAGGGTTATCGACACATCTGCTGTTGTTGTAAACGTTGACAGATACAACGAAAAATACGACCGTATGGCATTTGAAAAGGTAAAGAACGAAAATCAGATGTCAAGCAAAAAGCAGAAGATTAAGAGCTCACAGAAAAATCGCCGTCAGGGCAAGCGTGAGACAGAGCAGGAGAGATTAAAGCGTATCGCTGAAGAGCGTAAGGCTAAGCAGATGACAATTCAGATTCCAGACGAAATCGTAGTGTCAGAACTCGCTTTAAGACTCAAGGCTACAGTTGCTGAGGTTGTCAAAAAAGCCTTCCTTATGGGTACAATGGTTACTCAGAATGATGTTGTTGACTTTGATACAGCATCACTTATTGCTATGGAATTCCATGCAAAGGTAGAAAAAGAAGTAGTGGTTACTATCGAGGAGCGTATTATCGACGATAGCGAAGACGATGATGCAAACTTAATTGAGCGTGCACCTGTTGTAGTTGTAATGGGTCACGTTGACCACGGTAAAACATCACTTCTTGACTGTATCCGTAATGCCCACGTTACCGACACAGAGGCAGGCGGTATTACACAGCATATCGGTGCGTATAGAGTTAAAATTGACGACAGAGATATCACATTCCTCGATACACCTGGTCACGAAGCGTTTACAACAATGCGTGCACGTGGTGCACAGGTTACTGATATCGCTATGCTTGTAGTTGCTGCTGACGACGGTATCATGCCTCAGACAGTTGAAGCTATCAACCACGCAAAAGCAGCAGGCGTTTCTGTTATTGTTGCTATCAATAAAATGGATAAAATGGGCGCAAACCCAGAGCAGGTAAAACAGCAGCTCACAGAATACGAACTCATTCCGGAAGAATGGGGCGGTGATACACCTATCGTTCCTGTATCTGCAAAGACACAGATGGGTATTGACGACCTTCTTGAGATGGTACTTCTCGTTGCTGATATGAAGGAGCTCAAAGCTAACCCTGACAGAGCAGCAAAGGGTACTGTTATTGAAGCTCGTCTTGATAAGGGCAGAGGTCCTATTGCCACTATTCTTGTTGAAAACGGTACACTAAAACAGGGTGATATCGTTGTTGCTGGTACTTCTGTTGGTCGTGTAAGAGCTATGCTCAACGACAAGGGTCAGAAGGTAACATCAGCAGGTCCATCTGTTCCTGTTGAGATTACAGGTCTTGATGATGTTCCATCAGGCGGTGATACTTTTAACGCTGTATCTGATGAAAGACTCGCAAGAGAACTTGTTGAACAGAGAAAGACAGCAATTAAGGAAGAGCATTTCAACGCACAGACAAAGGTTACACTTGATAACCTCTTTGACCAGATGAAACAGGGCGAAGTCAAGGAACTTAAGATTATCGTTAAGGCTGACGTACAGGGTTCTGTTGAGGCTGTAAGACAGTCACTTGAAAAGCTCTCTAACGAAGAAGTAAGAGTAAATATTATTCATGGTGCTGTTGGTGCTGTAAACGAGTCTGACGTTATGCTTGCAAGTGCATCTAATGCAATTATTGTAGGATTTAATGTTCGTCCTGACGCTACAGCTTCGGCTAACGCAGAGCGTGACGGTGTCGATATGCGTATGTATCGTATTATTTACGATTGTATCGAAGAAATCGAGTCTGCTATGAAGGGTATGCTTGCTCCAAAAACAAGAGAAGTTATCCTTGGTACAGCAGAAGTCAGAAATATTATCCGAATCAAATCTGTCGGTAATATTGCAGGTTCATATATCAAGAGTGGTAAGATTCAGCGTGGTGCAGGTGTGCGTGTTGTTCGTGACGGCATTATTATCGCTGACGATACTATTGCATCACTCCAGCGTTTCAAAGACTCTGTTAAGGAAGTAAACGAAGGTTACGAGTGTGGTATCGGCTTGGAAAAATACTCTGATATCAAAGAAGGCGATATCTTTGAGGTGTTCACTATCGAAGAATATCGTGAGGATTAATTGTTATGGCTAATCATAGAATAGGAAGAACAACAGAAGACATCAAGCGAGAGCTTTCAGCAATTTTCAGAGAACTCAAAGACCCTCGTGTTACAGAGGTATTTTTGTCAATTGTGCGAGTAGAAGTCACAAACGACCTCTCATACTGCACGGTGTATGTAAGCTCGCTTGAAGGTTTAGATAAAACAAAGGGCGCGTGCAAGGGTCTTGACTCAGCCTCAGGTTACATCAGACGAGAGCTTGGTCACAGACTCAAGTTAAGGCATGTTCCATCACTTATTTTTACTGCTACTGATTCTATCGAGTACAGTGCTGAAATATCGAGAATTTTAAATTCTCTTGATATTAAGGAGAATGACAATGAGGATGATAACGCTGACTGAAGCGGCAACCTTACTTTCTGAAAATGACAATTTTCATATATTGACCCATCGCTATCCTGACGGTGATACATTAGGCTGTGCATATGCACTTTGTTTTGCACTTAGGACAATGGGTAAGTACGCTAATGTTAAAGTTAACGGTGCACTTCCATCAAAATTCAGTTATCTTGCAGAAAACTATGTTGATCAGGATTTTGTGTGTGATTATGTGGTTTCTGTTGACGTAGCGGCACCATCGCTTTTGGGCGACCTTGAGGAAGAATACAGCGGCAAAATAGACCTTTGTATCGACCACCACGGCTCAAACAGTATGGTTGCAGACAACATCTGTGTGGATTCCACCTGTGCTGCGGCATGCGAAATTATCTATGTGTTGTTAAAGGCTATGAAAGTCGAAATGACGCGTGATATTTGTAACGCAATTTACACAGGTATATCAACTGACACAGGTTGTTTTTGCTATACAAATACTACTGCACAGACACATCACATCGCAGCCGAGATTATTGACCTTGGATGCGACTTTGCGATGATAAACAGAGTGAATTTTGAGACAAAAACCAGAGCAAAACTCAAAATGGAGCGTATGGTGTACGATACTATGGAGTTTTACTGTGGTGGCAAGTGTGCAATTATCTACACCACTATCGCTATGCAAAAGGCACTTGGTGCAGGCGATGACGAGATGGAAGGCCTTGCAAGCATTCCGCGTCAAATAGAGGGTGTCAAGATGGGTATTACCATGCGCGAAAAAGAAGACGGAACATTTAAGGTTTCTGTCAGAACAAACGATGGTATAAATGCATCTGATTTTTGTGCACGGTTTGGCGGTGGCGGACACCCTGCTGCATCAGGCTGCTCTATCAAAGGTGATTTGGCTACAGTCAAATATATGCTCATCAAAGCGGCGGAAGAAACACTATGAACGGCGTTATAGTTATAGACAAGCCCCAGGAGTTTACGTCATTTGATGTGGTTGCAGTAGCAAGAAAAGTACTGCACACTAAAAAAATCGGTCATTGTGGTACACTCGACCCAAACGCAACGGGAGTTTTGCCGATTTTAATCGGTAATGCTACAAAGGCGCAGGACATTATACCAAATCATGACAAAACTTATGTTGCGTCGTTCAGGTTTGGTGTGCAGACTGATACACTTGACATATGGGGCAAGGTACAAAAAGAAGAAAAATCATCTGTAACTACACAGATGCTTCTTGAATGTGCAAAGAATTTTATTGGCGAGATTATGCAGACTCCACCAATGTATTCTGCTATACAGAAAGACGGAGTGAGGCTATACGAGCTTGCAAGACAAGGCATCGAGGTCGAGCGGCAGCCACGACCTGTAACCATATATTCGCTGGAGATTAACGACTTTGATGAAAACACCCAGTGTGGCAAACTTACTGTATCATGTTCAAAAGGAACATATATAAGGAGCCTGATTGCTGATATTGCAGAAAAACTAGGCACAGTAGCGGTGATGACTTCACTTGTGCGTACATCTGCGTGTGGTTTTACACTTTCACAATCAATGACACTCGAAAAGTTAAAAGTACTTGCAGAAAGCAACGCAATCGAAAGTCAACTGATGTCTGTTGAAAGTCTTTTTTATGATTACGACGAGATCAAAGTTTCGGACAAGCAAGCGCACAGATTCAGAAATGGTAATCCTCTGGATATTGAGCGTACGGTACTCAGAGACATAGACTGCGAAAATGGCAGAATTTTCAGAGTTAAAAGCAACAAGGATGAGTTTTTAGCACTTGGAATTGTCGACAAAGACAAATGCGCGCTTAAAATTTATAAACACTTTGGCAATTAATTCGCTTGGTTAAACAGGAGGGCAATTCTAATAGTGTTTATTTATTTTGTTGTTTATACTTATGTAACTTATGTCTTCGCAAAAGATGTGGTTTTTGCAAAAAAAGACAAGAAGAAATCTCATATAATATAGAAACAGAAAAAGAAACTGTTTTGCAACAGTAAATAAAAAAGCTCCCGTATGGGAGCTTTTTTTATTGGATAGTTTTTATATATAACAACAATTGATGTCTACCACAATATTAATCTATTTGTTGGTTTTGGGATTGTTAGTGCGGTTCAAAATATAGTCTACACTAACATCATAATAATCGGCAAGTTTAATAAGTATGGCTGTTGGTATATCATTTTCGCCCGTTTCATATTTTGAGTAACCTGTTTGCGACATTTTTAAAACTTTTGCTATTTTTGTTTGTGTTAAATCTTTATCTTCTCTTAAATTGCGTATTCTATGATACATTGATAACACCTCCAAGAAAACTATAATCTAACCTAAATTAGGGTATTGACTTTTAACCTGAAACAGGTTAAAATATGCTTAATTAAGGATATAGGGAAGGTGTCTGAAAATGGGTAAAAATATTGATAATCCGAATGATAGGCAAAAGACCGTTACTGCGTTATGCGTTGTGGTATCTTACATTATCATGTACGGTTTGCTTATGCTATTTATGAGTGTACTTGAAAACAGCACTCCTGCTTTTTTAGTTTTTCTTGTAATCAGTTTCATTTTTGCTTATAAGTCATGTAAAGGCTCGTTGCATAATAACTTGAGCAATTTACCTTGGCCAGTTTTTTTAGTGTTACTCGTTATACTTTCTGCAGTTATCGGATGTTTTACTGCTCCTTATCATATTGGTATGTGGATAGCTAAAAAAATCAACAATTCCGTAAGTTTTGAGAGTAGTAGTAATGCATCGACTACTAGTTATACAGAAGAATCATTAAGAAAAATGTCATTAAAAGAACTCGATGAGCTTTATTTAGATCTGACTCATATAGTAATGCCAACCTATAGTGAGCCAGAAAGCAAAAAAATACCATATGGTACAAAGGCTTATGGTTGTAAAACATGGGGTGAAGCAAGGGCTTTTATGGATTTGGTTGCAAAAATTCATAATGAAAAACTTCCGAAAAAAGTCAACACGTCTAAATCTAGTGGTACAGTAGAGTCTTCGAAAAGGACTGAAACAAAAGCAAACCTAGAGGTAATAACAAATTCAGAAAAGGAACAATTACTAAAATCAGGTGGCGAGGAAAGATTAAATGCCACCATAAACGCTTTAGATCTTGCAAATAAAGGAAAAGCTGATGCTATGATACTGTTAGGTATTACATATCAGTCAGTAATTAAAAATCCAGAGAAGACCGCATATTGGTTCCAAAAAGCATCAAGCACAGGTAGTGCAGATGGATTATATTGGTATGGGGAATGTTTTGCAAGTGGATATGGTGTGCCGATGGATAAGACAAAAGGAATGAATATGATTTTTGATGCAGCACGAAAAGGTAGCAAGGAGGCAGTTCAATCATTATTGGATAGCGGAGTAACCTTAGCACAAATGCGATCTGTTGGAATAGATATTTGATTTATGTTATGAATATTAAAAAAGATGTTTTAGATTTAATTTACCTTGAAACAAAAAATATGATTTATGAAAGTGGCGGAATTTTAGGGGAGAAAGAAAATATAATTACTAATGCCGATATTGATAAAGGGGTACACCGTGCCAAATGTTTGTACGAGCCTAATGTTGATAGATTCAACATAGTAATTCATGAGTGGCAGAAAAAAGAAATAGGTTTTGCAGGAGTTTTTCATACACATTTCTTTGGGGTATCTACATTATCAGAAGGGGACATTGAGTACATAAAGTCAATCATGATAGCAATGCCAAAAGAGTTAACACAATTATATTTTCCAATAGTTTTGCCCGAAAGTAAAAAGATAATTCCATATTTCGCAGTTAGAGATGAAGATACAATAAAGATAGAATTAGGCGAATTAAATATTATTGATTAATAAAAAAACAATGAAAGGGTGTATTAAATGAAAAATATTAAAATTGAGCTTCCTAAGGGTGTATTTAAAGGGAATTGTAGCGATTGTCTTTATGCAAATTTTAGGGATACTGATTCTTACGGAAGAGTAAGATGCAACGGCGGCTATGGTGGATATAATGATCCTAATAGCAGAAATGGTTGTTTTCATTACGTGAGAAAGTAAAAATGCCACGTTGGAAAAGAGAAACATATATGGACGCTTCTGGTATGTGGAGACGTCCGGATGACCACTATGTTGATTACTCGGGTATGTGGAGAAGTCCGGATGACAGCTATGTTGATTGTTCCGGTATGTGGAGGAGTCCAAACGACACATATGTTGATGAGTCAGGTATGTACCGAAGACCAGGTGAGCCATACATAGATCATTCTGGTATGTGGCGAAGATAACGTTGATAAAAAAGCACCTCTGATAGATTTCAGAGGTGCTTTTAGTCGTATATTATAATAATTCTACGCCTTTACTTATAAGAAATTTTACACTGCGTTCCACAGAGTCTTTTGAGTTTTTGAAGTCACCGCCTGCATTGCGATAGTCGAACATAGTTGTAAAATGGGTGACATCATCATAGAGTGTATCAAGATAGTTTTTGCATAGAGTGTTTGTTATCTCACAGAACTGCTTCATATCTTTTGATTTGAGTCCGCCTTTTTTAGAGGCTCTTTGATGCAGCAGTTCATAGTGATTTAAGCACAGATACTCCTGCTTTTTAAATTGTTCTCTGAAATCTTTGTCAATTGGGAATTGTGCAAACACAGTATTCAGAAGATGGTTTACATCAAAATCTATTCTATCGCACACATAGCACGAATGTCTGGCGTTTTCGATGTTTTCTAGGTGTTGTTTGCTTGGTTTTGATGATACTTTGTCAGGAAGCATATTGTTTTTGATATATTCAAGTCTTGTCTGCATCAAAAGAGCGTTAGAGAGTTTTGGTCCTTCTGCCATCATCATCTGATAATGCTTGTGACAAAATCCTTTTTTGTTGGTTTCTACCCTGACATCCGGAGCCATCATCGCAGCACCTGTGATATATTCAACATATTGCTGTTCAATCATCTCATACATTCTGCAAATTGGACAGCCTGAAGTTTCTTTAAATAAGTCATTGATAGGAATAGTACATATAGTTTCCTGCACAAAAATCACTCCCTTTTTTTGATTATAGCATAGTTTTGTGATTTGTGGTATAATGTTTTCATATTTTTCAGGTAAGGTGGACGAATTTGTGGGGACAATAGTGTTTGAAAAAGTTTTTCCGTTTGATTTAGAGCAGACACTTGACTGTGGTCAGAGCTTTCGTTGGGTCAAAAATCCCGACAACAGCTTTACCGGAGTAGCATATGGCAAAGTTGCTACGGTGTCTTACAAAAACGGTAATCTGATCGTTACTCAAAACGGCGATACAGACGAAAAACTGTGGCGAAAATATTTTGATTTAGACCTTAATTATATGGGTATCAAGGAAGATTTGTCAAAAATGCATCCTGTGCTCAAAGAAGCATCGTCTTACGCTGGCGGTATCAGAATACTCAATCAGGAGCCGTTTGAAGCACTTATTACTTTTATTATTTCTCAAAACAACAACATATCACGCATCAAGGGGATTGTTGACAGATTGTGTGAAAATTTTGGTGAAAAGATAGACGATACACATTATGCTTTTCCAACAGTTCAGCGACTTGCAAATCTGTCAGTAGATGATTTGGCACCAATCAGAGCGGGATTCAGGCACCGCTATATCATTGATGCGGCACAGTGTGTGCAAAGTGGCGAAATAAATCTTGAAAAACTGCGCACAATGGAGTATGCTGATGCTCAAAAAGAACTGATGAAGATAACAGGTGTTGGCGTTAAAGTTGCTGATTGTGTGCTGCTTTATGGCCTGCACAGACTGGAGTCGTTTCCGCTTGATGTGTGGATGAAACGAGCACTTAGCGTGCTGTTTGACGGAATGAATGGGGATGAATTTGGCGAGTACGGAGGCATTGCTCAGCAGTATATTTTTCATTATTCACGAATGCACAAGGAACTTTTTGGTGACTGAAAATTGATACATAAAATCTCACAAACAGGTAAAAATACTTTTGAGGTGAGATTATGGATGATGAAAAAATGCTTAATCTGATTGCAAAAAATGCACAGATGGGTGTTGTCGGAATCGATGCAGTAAAAGACTATGCAAGTGGTGAAAAATTCAAAAGTGAGCTTATGAATCAGCGCGAGGAATATAGTAAAATATATCATAGTGCACACAATATGCTTGTTGAAAAGGGTTGTGATGTCGAGCACGTAAATCCAATGGCAAAGATGTCGACAGAAATGATGAGCAGAATGAAAACTCTTACTGACCATTCTGATTCAAAAATAGCCCAGATGATGCTACAGGGTAGTGCCATGGGAGTAGCAAAAGCGATAAAAAATGCTAACGATTACTCCTCAGACAACGATGAAATCAATTCACTTGCAGAAAAACTCAGAAAAACCGAAGAACAAAACATTGAAAATATGAAGAATTATCTTTAAATTTCAGCCTGCCATATCGGCAGGCTCTTTTGTTGTTGAAAATAAAACGCAGTTGTGATATATTATATTGTGTTTTATGATAAAAAACAGGAGTGTAATATATAGTGAAAAATAAAGATAATAAAATGATACCTGAAAAAAAGAAAAAGAGAAAAGCACTTATAATATCTTTTGTTATTGCAAACTTGCTGATGCTTGCAGTTATTGCTGCAACACATCTGTTTCAGATTTATCTTTATAATCAGCTTGCGACAGTTTCAACTGTACAGATTCTGTCAAATCCCGTACATATAGCTATTGGTTATGTTGTAGGAACGCTGTTGCTTTTTGCAATTATCTACAGATATGAGACAAAAGAACCAGAAAAATTATCAGATGAATTAAATCAGAACCACAATATTTATTAAAGAAAAAAGCTCAGGCAACGCCTGAGCTTTTTAGTTTGATTACTTGATTTTTCTTGCTTCCATATAGTAGCGCTTGTCATGTGCGTGACCCATAGAGAAGGTTTTTCTTGGGAGTGAACCATCAGCTTTTACTGCTTTAAAAAGGTCGTCTTTCCCCATACCCTCAAATATAAAACCAAGAGTATTCTTTTCTTTACACAAATCATACACAACATCTTCGCCGTGAATATAGTCTATTTTTACCTGTGGGTTTTCTTTCATATATTCGTCAATGAAAGTCTGCAAAGTGCCAACAGGGAGCTTTGCTGTGGCTTTTACATCAATAGTTTTGCTGCCGTTTTGTGTAACACACTCGTATTTGTGTGTTTCGTTGCCATTGCCAGCTATGTGAGAGCTAACAAATTTTGACATAAAATCATCAATGTCAACATTGAACATAACACGATAGATAGGTTCAAACTCTATAGAATCGTCGTGGATATTTACGATTTCAACAAGCGCGTAGCGGTTAAGTTTTGTTGGGTTTTGGCGATAACATTCTTTTGCGGTAGCAAGCGAGTGGTTACCATCACCTACTGCAAACAGCATTTCGTTTTCGGTACCTGAAAGCAGGCTTTCAAGTGTATCTTTGACCTGTGTCTGAGTGTCGCCGTCTATAAAATATCCCTCGATATGACCGCCTCCCTGCATCAAATCAAAATTGTATGCAGTTTCAAAGCTGTCTTTCTTTTCTCTTAATGGCTCGATAACTTTGCGCTCTTTATCATCAATCAAAAGCATGACGTGTGGCATCTCAAGTATAGCATCTTTTCTTATTGCAACTCGTGGTGGAATACGCTCAAGCACGGTTTGTTCAGTAGCACGGATAAGTGCGTTAGAACCTTTGCTGTAGTCATAATCCTCAAGGTCGATAACACCAACAATTCCAAGACGCCTTGTGTT
Source organism: Ruminococcus sp. (assembly GCA_045604645.1). Taxonomy (GTDB): domain Bacteria; phylum Bacillota; class Clostridia; order Oscillospirales; family Acutalibacteraceae; genus Ruminococcoides. The sequence goes on from JAZUOM010000002.1 coordinate 53,993, forward strand.
GTTTGACTCACGCTCAACATAAATCATTGCGTTGTCGTATTCTTCAAAAACACCTTCATTTACATATTTTTCCATAGTAGAGTTGATTTTATCAATGTATGGTGTGTTATCCTCAGAAAGATAAATCTCAGGCAAAATAATATTGAGTGCAGATGGATTGTCACAAACAATATCTTTTACCTCGTCCCAATATTTCTGCTCGGATGTGTACTGGTCGCACGCAACAACTGACCATTTTTCGAAACCTGTCTTTGGCAGAAGGATTTTAGCACTATTAAAATGATTTGACATGATATACCTCCTAGTTTTGCTACACACTAGGATATCACAAAGATTGTTTGTATGCAACTTTTTTATATTTTATACTTGATAATTTCAGTTATTAGCGTTAATATTTATCTGGTGATTGAATTGAAAAAATTGATTATGACAGATCTTGATTGCACTTTGCTGCCTATGGATCAGGATTTGTATATACAAAGATATGTAAGTGAAATAGCAAAACTTTTTAATGAAAACGGCTATGACGGCAAGGCTATTGCAAAAGCCACTATGAAAGCCAGCACATGGATGCTCAAAAACGACGGCTCAAGAACAAACAAAGATGCGTTTGAAGAAGCCTTTAAAGCAATCATAAAGGAAGACGCTGACAAAATAATTGAGATTTTTGAGCAGGTTTACTCTGACAGATATGAGGTTATCAAGAGTGTTACACAGGAAAACCCATATGCAAAAGAAATTGTGTCACTAATGAGAGAAAAAGCAAAGTTCGTTGTTGTTGCAACCCAACCGATGTTCCCGATAGAAGCAGTTAGAAGACGTCTTTCGTGGATTGGACTGACAGAGCAAATGTTTGACTATATCACTGTGTATGATAACAGCAGTTTTTCTAAACCAAGTGTTGGCTACTACAAAGAGATTATGGACCGCTTTGGTGTATCAAATAAAGAAACTCTGATGATAGGAAATGACGTTAACGAAGATATTCTTCCGTGCAAAGCACTCATGGTTGATACGTTTCTTGTTACAGAAGGACTAATCAATATCTATAACCACGATATCACTGGTATCACAAAAGGCACATACAAAGACTTGATAGATTATCTTAAATCGATATAAAAAACGCACCGTGAAAAACGGTGCGTTTTCGTTTATACAAATCTTGTGATTTCTGATTTATTGGTATTATCGCTGTAGTTTTCAAGATATTTTATAACATCATCAACGGACTCACTTACAAAAAACAGATTCAGGTTTTCGTCTTTGAGAAAATTCTGTTTTACACCAATTTTGAGAAATTCTATAAGATTATCGTAGTAGCCGTTTGTGTTAAGTATAGCAATCGGCTTTTTGTGACGGTCAAGTGAGCGCAGTGTCAGTATCTCAAAAAACTCTTCAAATGTGCCTATACCACCCGGAGTAACGATAAATGCGTCAGAGTGTTCTTCCATAAGCATTTTTCGCTCACGCATGGTGTCAGTATAGATATACTCAGTGCAGTGCTCATACAAAATACCATCAACATTGAAAAAATTTGGTGCGATGCTAAGTATAGTGCCTTTTTGTTTGTATACACCTCTTGCGACTGCACCCATCAAACCATTTGCACCACCGCCAAAAACAAGCGAGTGTCCCTTTTTTGCAAGCTGTTCACCAAGTTTTTCGCCGTCTGATATAAAAGTAGTATCGATTTCGTTTGATGCTGCGCCATAAACGCAAATTCTCATAAATTACCTCCAAAAGTTTACAGACACATCTCGAAGATTTTTTCGATGTCTGTAGCAGATAGCTTTACAAAACCGTTGATGACATCACCTTCGCAAGCTTTGTGTGCCATAATTTTGAAGTCCTCTTTCTTGATTTTGACTTTTGTGAAAGTGTCATCGAGTCCCAAAGTGTCAAAGAAAAACTCTGAAAGCTTATCTATAGCAAGGTTTGCAATCTCCATTTTATCAAGGTTTTTGTCTATATCAAATACGTTTACTCCGAATTTAACGTATCTGTCGACATTTGACTCGTTAAGACAATATTTCAAGAAACGTGGGGTGAGGATTGCAAGACCCAATCCGTGTGTGATGTCATATATAGCAGACAGTTCATGCTCCATTGGATGGCAACTCCACTCGTGCTGTTTTGTGCCTGTGATAAAGCCGTTGATTGCCCAGGATGATGTCCACATCAGGTTTGCTCTTGCTTCATAGTTAGTAGGATCATTAAGTGCAACAGGGGTGTATTTGATGACAGTTTTCATCAAGCCTTCCATAAAGCAGTCCAGCATATACATATCATCATCTGGTGCAAAATATACCTCAAGAATATGACTCATGATGTCAGCAGAACCACATGCTGTCTGATATTTGCTAACTGAATATGTTAGTGTCGGATCAAGGAAGGATACTTTTGGCAGCAACGGTTTTGCAAGTCTGCCGATTTTATCTTTTGTTTCAAGGTTAGAGATAACACCGCCACAGTTCATTTCAGAACCCGTAGCAGAAAGAGTGAGCACTGTAAGTACAGGGAGAGCTTTTTCTACAGGTGCCCAATCTGAGAAGAAATCCCACGCGTCATGCTCAACACATGCGGCAGCGGCAATCCACTTTGTTGCATCAAGGGTAGAGCCACCACCAACAGCAAGCAGAACATCAATGTTGTTTTCTTTGCAGATTTTTGCACCCTCTCTTACTGAATCAACTCTTGGGTTTGGCTCAATGCCTGACAATTCAAACAGTTCAAGCCCGGCGTTTTCAATCTGTTCAACGACCTTGTCGTAAAGTCCTGACTTCTTGATAGATCCACCACCATAGCACAAAAGCACTTTTTTGCCGTAGTTTTTGAGCTTGTCACCGAGACTTTTAACTGCGTTTTCTCCGAAATGTACCTTTGTAGGTACGTTATAAATAAAGTTGTTCATTATATGTCCTCCTTAATCTTGTTCAAATTGGCTGTTATAAAGTTCTGCGTAAAAACCACCTTGACTAAGCAGTTCTTCATGTGTGCCGATAGAATCCACATCACCATCTCTCAATACAAGTATTACATCAGCGTTTTTAATGGTAGAAAGTCTGTGTGCAATTACAAATGATGTTCTGCCAACAGTGAGTTTATCCATGGCAGATTGTATGATGCGTTCTGTACGGGTATCGACAGAGCTTGTGGCTTCGTCAAGAATCAAAAGCGGTGCGTTTTCTATCATAGCACGTGCTATAGTGAGCTGTTGCTTTTGACCTGATGAGAGAGAGGTTTTGTCGTCGAGTACAGTGTTGTATCCATGAGGCAGAGTGCGAATAAAGTGGTGTATACCAACCGCTTTGCATGCGCGTACAAGTTCTTCATCACTTACGTTTTCTTTTGAATACACAAGGTTTTCTCTGACTGTGCCCTCAAACAGCCAGGTGTCCTGAAGCACCATACAGAACAAGTTGTGAACATTTTCTCGTGTTAATGTATCAATCGGGATACCATCAATCAGAATATCACCCGAGTTGACTTCGTAGAAACGCATCAGCAGATTTACGAGAGTTGTTTTACCTGCGCCTGTAGGGCCGACGATAGCGACTTTCTGACCGGCTTTTACTTTCAGGTTAAAGTTTTTAATAATGATTTTGTCTTTTGTGTAGCCGAATTTTACGTTTCTGAATTCTACGTCACCTTTGACTGAATCAAGCTTTGCGGTTTTGTGTGACTCGTCAGACAGTTCTTCTGCTTTTAAGTAGTCAAAAACACGCTCTGAGGCTGCAGCAGTTGATTGCATACTTGTGAATGCCTGTGCAATCTGTGACAGTGGATTTGTGAACAGTCTGATATATATCATAAATGCCACGATAACACCAAAAGTGATTTTGCCGTTTGTAGCAAGAAGTGCGCCGATAATGCATACTGCAACATAACCCAGATTTCCTACAAAATGCATAATAGGTTGCATCATACCTGAAAGAGCAGATGCCTTGAATGAGCTGTCACGCAGGTGACGATTGATGCGTTCAAAATCTGCTTTAGATGTTTTCTCAGCATTGAATGCTTTGACAACCAGATGTCCTGTATATATTTCTTCTACATGACCGTTGATAGCACCCAAGTGGCGTTGTTGACGGGCAAAATGTTTTTGAGAATGCTTCATCATAATGCTCATCATTATAAAACCTAATATAGACGCTGCAACAGCGGTGAAAGCCAGGATGTAGTTTGTGATAAACATCATCAGCAGTGCGCCGATAAACATTGTCACGTTTGATACAAGCATACCGATACTCTGGTTAAGACTCATACCGATAGTGTCAACGTCGTTAGTAATACGTGACAACATATCGCCGTAACTTGTTGTATCAAAAAAGTTAAACGGCATACGGTTTGTCTTTTCTATAATGTCAGTACGCAGACGTTTTGATAGCTTTTGGGTGATGGTAGCCATAATAAAGTTTTGCGAAAAACTCAGCACCCAACTGATACCGTACAGTATCATCATAATCACACAAAGATTTGTGACTGCATCAATATCAATAGAAGACATAAGTCCCTGAGTGATAAGGTCAGTAATACGGCTAAGCATTTTAGGACCGATAAGTGCAATTATAGTGCCGATTATAGCACATATAATTGCAACTATAACAAACGGAACTTCGCGCTTTGCATATCTGACTAATTCGCCCCAGGTTTTCTTGAAGTCTCTTGGTTTTTCACCGTGAAATTTGCCACCTGGACCATGACCGCCTCGTGGAGCAATCGGAGGATTTTTTGTGTTTGCGCCGACTATTGTCTTTTTCTTTTCAATCATTTTGACAATTCCTCCTGTGATAACTGTGATAGAGCAATCTCTTTGTATACCTCGCAATTTTCAAGCAGGTCCTTGTGTTTGCCCATGCCTGCAACCTTGCCTTCGTCAAGTACTATGATAAGGTCGGCATCTTTGATAGTACCTATACGCTGAGCAACAATAATATTGGTTGTTCCTGAGGTTTCTTTCTTTAATGTTGCACGAAGAGTTTTGTCTGTTTTGTAGTCCAGTGCAGAGAAAGAGTCGTCAAAAATAAGAATTTCCGGATTTCTGCAAATGGCTCGGGCAATACAGAGTCGCTGACGCTGACCACCCGATACATTGGTGCCGCCTTGTGCAATATCAGACTCATAGTCATACGGCATTTTTTCGACAAATTCCTGTGCCTGAGCAATACTAATTGCTCTTTTGATATCTTCTTGTGTGTAATCGTCACTGCCATTTGATCCAAAAGCGACGTTTGTGTTGACAGTACCACTGAACAGAAGTGCCTTTTGTGGTACATAGCCCAGTTTGTTGTGTAACGCCTCCAGCTTATATTCCTTTACGTTGACTCCATCAACCAGCACTTCGCCCTCTGTGGCGTCATAAAATCGTGGGATAAGATTTACAAGTGTGCTTTTTCCACAACCTGTTGAGCCGATAATAGCAATGGTTTCACCCCTATGAGCTCTGAATGTTATATCATGGAGCACATAGTCAGCAGCATCAGGATATTTAAAACTTACATTTTTAAATTCAATTTCACCAACTACATCAGAATTTTCTCCGGTATATTCGCCGTCAAAGATAGTTGGTTTTGTGTCTATGACTTCATTGATACGTTTTGCTGCAACAATAGCACGTGGTGCCATAATGAAAATCATATTGAGCACCATAAACGAAATGAGAACCTGCATGGCATATTGGGAGAAAACAACCATTTCGGAGAACACGTTTAGTTTTTCCATGCCTACTGCAGAATTGATGATGTGTGCACCTATCCAGTAAATAACGATAGCAATACCGTTCATGATAATCATCATGGAAGGCCCCATAATCGACATGATGCGGTGAGCAGTCAGGTTGTTCCTTGTGATTTCGTCGTTTGCTTTTTCAAACTTTCTTTCTTGATAATCTTCAGCGTTGTATGCTTTGATAACTCTTAAACCTGTGAGGTTTTCTCTTGTGATACGGTTGATGTTATCGGTAAGCCCTTGAATACGCTTGAATCTAGGCAGAGCAAATACATAGCAAATCAATAAGACAGTACATACAATCAATACGGCAACCGCAGTAGTGACTGTCCATTCCCACTGCTTACTTGAAATTTTGGCAATCGCCCACACACTCATCACAGGTGCTTTGATTATAGCCATCATACCGAATACAATTATATTTTGTACCTGAGTGATATCATTTGTAGAACGGGTGATGAGCGAAGGTGTGGAGAATTTGTTCATCTGTTCAAGCGAGAAAGACTCGACCTTATCGTACAGACTTGTTCTGATACTCCATGAGTAATCTGCTGCAACTTTTGCGGCTATTACATGGATAACAATAGCCATCACCAAGCTCAACAGGGCACACAAAAGCATATTTGAGCCTGCGAGCAAGATGTCGTTAATATTAGATCCCGGTGTCTGAGTTAAAACAGTTATTTCAGACATATAATCAGGCATTTTAAGTTCCAGATAAACCTGAAACAGTATACAAGCAGTGTTTAACATCACAAACAGCCAACTACGTTTTGTGAAGTGTTTTAGTATGTGTTTCAAGAATACTCCTCCTGTCTGAGATTTTGTTTGATTTTTTCGAGGATGTTTTTCAATGTTGTCAGTTCTTCTTTGCTTAGTCCGCTGACCATTTTGTCTTCAAGTCTTGTTTTGCTTTCTTTTAGTTTATCTGCCATAGCGCAGGATTTCTTAGTTAATACGATTCTTTTGAGTCGGCGGTCGCTGTCTACTGAAGCACGGGTGATGTAACCTTTTTGTTCAAGTAGAGAGAGAACCTTTGACATTGTTGAGCGACGCACATTGAACTCGTGTTCCAAATCACGCTGAAAAACATCAGTTTCCTGGTGTTCGTGCAGATATACAATTATACAGCTGCCGGCGTGCGAAACAGGGGAGTTTTCGTTGTCGTAAAAACTTTCGCAGTTAGAGGTGCTAATAATCTCGCGATGTATAAGATTATGCAGCTCTGCAAAATGTCTGCCAAGGTCTTTGTTATTCATAAGTCACCTCTTTGTTAGATGTCGAATTGTTTGATATCTAACATTATATAATAATATCAGTTATAGTGTCAATAAGTAATTAAAAGTTTGACTAATATGACAAAATGTGTCAAAAATGTTGAATTATCAACAAGATGTTGTTATACTTCTTTTTAATAAAGTTTTGTACAAAAGAGGTGCATTTATGGTACACATTCTGTATAATCCAAAATCAGGTTGTGGAAAAGATGTAGAAGAAAAATTAAGCAGAGTAAAAAACCTTTGCAAAAATAAGGAATCTGTTGCTCAAAACATTGTTGAAATCGAAGATATAAAAAAATACCTTGATTCACTGAAATCTGATGATGAGGTTGTTTTGGTAGGTGGAGACGGCACAATAAATGTATTCGCCAATAAATTGCGAGGATACGAAATCAAAAACAAATTGTTTTTACATAAAGCGGGCACAGGAAATGATTTTATGACAGATATCTGTTGGGATAGCAAGGAACAGTCAGATTTTATACAAATAAACGAGTATATTGAGAACTTACCTGTTGTAACAGTTAATGATAAAGAATATCTGTTTATAAATAATGTTGGGTATGGTATTGATGGCAAGGTGTGTACTGCAGCAGAAGACCTGAAAGAAAAAGGAAAAACGAAAATAAATTACACAACACTTGCAATAAAGTTATTGCTCACAAATTACAAGAGAAATAACGCAATCATAACTGTGGACGGAAAAAAGTACAGATACAAAAATGTTTGGATGGCACCAGTAATGAATGGTAGATTTTATGGTGGTGGAATGATGCCAACACCTGCTCAAAACAGGGATAGTGATAAAGTATCGTGTTGCATTATTCACGACACAAACGCACTTCAGACGCTTTTTATATTTCCATCAATATTCAAGGGTGAGCATATCAAGTACAAGTCAAAAGTAACCGTGCTTAGCGGTAAAGAATTTAAAATTGAGTATGACAGAGCGCAGGATGTACAGATTGATGGCGAAACAATCAGGAATGTTACTGAGATTAGCGTAAGAAAGTACGCATCATTATTTGAATGTGATAAAAAATCAGCAAAAGTGACAGTATAATAGTATTTGTATGGGGGTTATATAGATAACCCCTTATTTTTATTACAACACATATATATTGTTGCTTTGAATTGTTAAAAATTGAACAAATAGCCGAAAACCAACATATTTTGTTGACATTAAATAGCGATTGGTGTAAAATTTCTATTACACTTTATAAGGAGGATTGCCCTTTTTATGGAAAATTATCTTGTAATTGCAACCTTTGTCGGTGCTATCTTGGCTATTGTCTTTGCTGTTGTTATGGCAAAGAGAGTGTTAAGCTTCGACGAAGGCACAGACAAAATGAAGAAAATCTCCGCTTCTATCCGTCAGGGTGCTAACGCATACCTCAAAAGACAGTACACTATTGTTTCTGTTTTCTTCGGTGCGATGTTTATTATCCTCTGCGTGATGGCAGCATTTTCTATGCTCACCTGGTATGTTCCGTTTGCGTTCATCACAGGTGGTTTGTTCTCAGGTCTTTCGGGCTTTGTCGGTATGAAGATTGCGACAGCTGCTAACGCACGTACAGCTAACGCTTGTAGAACAGGTCTTAATAAAGGCTTGAGAGTTGCTTTTTCTGCAGGTTCAGTAATGGGATTCACAGTAGTAGGTTTAGGACTTTTGGACATCTCTATCTGGTTTGCACTGTTAAAGTACGCTTTTGGCTGCACAGCATCTGAGATTACTTCAGCTATGCTTACTTTTGGTATGGGTGCTTCATCTATGGCTCTGTTTGCCAGAGTTGGTGGCGGTATCTTTACAAAGGCTGCTGACGTTGGTGCTGACCTTGTTGGTAAGGTTGAAGCAGGTATCCCAGAGGACGACCCTCGTAACCCTGCTTGTATCGCTGATAACGTTGGCGACAACGTAGGTGACGTAGCCGGTATGGGTGCTGACCTTTACGAGTCATATGTAGGCTCTGTTATTTCAGCTTCAGCGCTTGGTGTTGCCGCTTTTGGTGGCGAAATCAAAGCTATGGCTATTCCTATGCTCATTGCGGCTATTGGTATTTTATGCTCAATCTTCGGTACATTCCTTGTACGCACTAAAGAAAACGCTACCCAGAAGATGCTTTTGAAGTCACTTTCACGCGGCACTAACTTCTCTGCTGTTTTAATTGCTCTGGTAGCTTTCCCAATCATTTACTTTGTTTTAGGCAAAGCAAATATCGGCTTCTACTTTGCTATCATCGCAGGTCTTTTAGCAGGCGTTCTCATCGGTCTTTCAACCGAGTATTTTACTTCTGATTCTTACAAGCCTACAAAGAACCTTGCTGCTAAATCAGAGACAGGTTCTGCTACTATAATTATTGGTGGTTTGGGTGTAGGTATGCTGTCTACTGTACTTCCGATTGTTATTGTAGGTGCTTGTGTACTCGTTGCTTACTTTGTATCAGCAGGCAACCTTACTGAAGTTGGCGGTGCGTCAGCCGGTCTTTATGGTATCGCACTTGCTGCTGTAGGTATGCTCTCTACACTTGGTATCACACTTGCAACTGACGCTTATGGTCCTGTTGCTGATAACGCAGGTGGTATCGCTGAGATGTCTGGTCTTGAGCCAGAGGTAAGACAGCGTACTGACGCACTTGACTCTTTAGGTAACACAACTGCTGCTACAGGTAAAGGCTTTGCTATTGGCTCTGCTGCACTTACAGCACTTGCACTTATCGCTTCTTATATTGAAAAAGCACAGGAAGTTGGTTCAAAAGTAAACTTTGAAACATTTACTGTAATGGACCCACTCGTACTTGTTGGTCTGTTCATAGGTGCATGCTTACCATTTGTATTTGCTGCACTTACTATGGACGCTGTAGGCAGAGCTGCTCAATCAGTTGTTATCGAAGTTAGACGTCAGTTTAAGAAGATTACAGGTCTTATGGAAGGCAAGGCAGACGCAGACTACGCAAGATGCGTTGACCTGTGCACAAAGTCAAGCCTTAAAGAAATGATTCTTCCAACTATCGTTGCGGTTGTAACACCGGTTGTAGTTGGTCTTATCTTAGGTGTTAAGGGTGTAGTTGGTATGCTCGCAGGTGCTACTGTCACAGGTTTCTTGCTTGCAGTATTTATGTCAAACTCAGGCGGTGCATGGGATAACGCTAAGAAATACATTGAGTCCGGTGTACACGGCGGTAAGGGCTCTGATCAGCACAAGGCTGCTGTTGTTGGTGACACAGTAGGTGACCCATTCAAGGATACATCTGGCCCTGCTATCAATATCCTTATCAAGCTCCTTTCAATGGTATCAATCGTATTTGCTGCACTTGTTGTAAACTTCTCTATCTTAGGTTAATCAGATACGATAATTATATGCTTAAAATTACGGCACATCTGCTAACGCGGATGTGCCGTTTTGCGTGCAAAAAGTATATTGCTTTTTGGGAATTATTCGAACAATCATTCGAATAATTGCTTAAAAGAATTAACTATTACAGACTGAAATCTTTATATCTAAAAGAGAATTAACTATTACAATCGATGATTTTTTATTATTCTAATGAGAATTAACAATTAATAAAATGTAAGTGCATTACTCAAAGGTGTAACTGGAGTTTTTGAGTTTTCTCTGCTAAAATATAAGCATAGGATGAAAGTTACTTTTAAGTTAGATATATATACTTTATGAATTCTTCAAAGGAGATGATGTTGTGCGTATTAAGGTATTAGGCGAAAAAGTATCCGACAAAATTGTAAAAATGTATGTAAACGAGCTTGTAAAGGCACATCCTGAGAAAAAGATATCATCAGTTGATATCATAGTTGAGGGTGACTTCTTTGAAGTCAAGTGCAAATACGAGGAATTAGACCGCATTGCCTAAGAAAAAGCCTCCTGTAAAAGTAGCAGGAGGCTTTTTGATTTTTGTGTACTTGACTTTTTGATTTTCTGCCATTATAATCGTTATAGTAAAGGGGAGTAGGAAGCAGTGATAACTGCGGTATGATTCGTCATCTCGTAGCAATACCGGATCATACCCGAAACTTATGTTGTTTTGAGACGAGACTTTTACTGCGTATGGGACGCAGTAGGAGTCTTATTTTTATGGGAGGAATATTATGATAGTACTCAATATTATACTTTTGCTGGTCGGCTTTGTTTTGCTGATAAAGGGAGCGGACTTTTTTGTTGATGGCAGTTCATCTGTTGCAAAACTGCTGAAAGTACCATCTGTTGTAATCGGTTTGACAATAGTTGCGATGGGTACAAGCGCGCCTGAAGCATCTGTCAGCATTACAGCAGGTATTGCCGGTAGTAACGAAATAGCAATCAGCAACGTTGTAGGGTCCAATATATTTAATATGCTGATCGTAGTTGGCGTTTGCGCTATTATGAAATCATTTGAGCTTGATAAAACAATTTTAAAAAGGGATTTACCTGTTAATATAGTTGCTGGTTCTGTGTTGCTTGCATTGATGTTTGTTGGCAATTTGCTCGGTGTTATAGATGGTTTGATATTGCTTTTGATTATTGTGTTGTACATTGCTTTCCTCGTGAGGTCGGCTATTAAAAACCGCGTAGAAATCACCGATGAAATTAAGACTTTGTCACCTGTTGTTAGTGTAATATACATTATTGGTGGTCTTGCAGCAGTTATTTTTGGCGGTGACCTAGTAGTAGATAACGCAACTGCTCTTGCGCAAGCTATGGGATGGAGTGAAACATTTATCGGGTTGACAATCATCGCTATCGGCACATCGCTTCCAGAGCTTGTAACAAGTGTGGTAGCATCAAAAAAAGGTGAAAATGGTTTGGCACTGGGTAATGTAGTGGGTTCTAATATTTTTAATATTCTGTTTATACTCGGTATGTCAAGCGCTATATCACCAATCGCAGTAGACAGTCGTGCATTAGTTAACATGACATTCTTGTTGATAGCAACAGTCGCTATGTATATCTTATGTGTATCAAGAAAAAAACTTGGCCGCATAGAGGGTATAGTTATGGTATCGTTGTATGTGATATATACACTGTACCTGCTTTATGTAGGATAAAAAGACATATAAATATAAAAACACACCCCGCAGAAATAACCTGCGGGGTGTGTTGCTGTTAAAGGTAAATTACTTTGTTATATATTCTCCGATGTCAAAACCGGTTTCAATATTAGCAATATATTTCTGGATGAAAGTAGCATCCATAACGTTCATATCGTTGTCGCCGTTTACATCGCCCGCAACATTGTCAAGTGGAGCAGTTTCAATCTGTGCAACAAACTTCTGAATCATTGTAGCGTCGATGATGTTAACTTCATCGTTAGAGTCAACGTCGCCGAGCATATAGCTGTCGCCACCTACCGGAAGGGAGAGATCAGCCTTGTCAAGTACAAAGTAGTCGTACTGAACTGTGTTGTCAGGGTTGAATGTTTCCTGACCATAAGTGTGTGTATCCTGTGACATATTGAAGTCATAGTAGTTGTCTTTATCAAACTTAACTACGATTTCGTGGTCACCCTCAGAAAGATTAAGTAACAGATGTGTACTTGTCTGATAGTCAAAGTTTACAACAGGGAATACAAGTGCGCCTTCATCTCTGCCGTCAACAAATACTGAACGGATAGCAGCATTTGAACATGATGTAGGGTCGTTTGAGCTGCAGTCGTTGTAGCAAGCCCAGAATGCATACTGACCGGCCTCTTTGATGTTTACTTTGATGGTGATAGTACCACTTTGCTGTGTTTTTGAGTAAACGTCAGTGAGATGGTTTTTGCCGTTCTTTGCTTCCTTGAAGATACCGTTACCTGTGAATGTGCAGTTTTCAGCCTCAATCTTGATTCTGTCAGGACTTACGATGATAGGTCTTGACATTTCAGACCAGGTGCCGTCTTTTGCAACAGCAACAACTGAGTATGGATGATACTTTGTTGTGTCAACTGTCATTGAAGTAGCAGTTGTAGGTGTGTATTCAGCGCCGTCCCATACAAGGTATGTACAGCCAGCCTGTGCATTCCATGAAAGTGTTGTGCCTGAAAGTTTAACATCAGGGAGAGATGGGCATACAACGTGGTTCTGCTCATCATCAAGGTTGATTTTTTCAACCTTTGTATCTGTATCAGCAACAACAATCTTGATGTCATATTTACCTGTCGCACCAAATGGGAGAGTATAGGATGTACCTACGTTTTCGCCGTTAACTGTGATTGATTGAACTACAGAGCCCTCACCCTCAAGGGTTAAGTTAACAGTAGCGTCACAGTACTTGAAGTTGTTAAGGTAGAATGGACCTTCCATCCATGATGGAATATATGGTTCAAATGTGATACCGTCTGTATCATAAATCATACCAAAGAGAACTTTGTAGTAGCCTGAAAGTGTAGAAGCAATAGACCACAACTGATGTCTAACATGGATGCCTTCACCTGTAGTAAAGTCAACAACTTCCATATTTACAAGAGATGTAGCGGCAGCTGTGATACATGAGTTCCAGATTTCTTCTGAAAGCAGGTCATAGCCGTGCTGCGCACCTGCAAGCATAAGCTGTGCTTCCCAACCAGGCCATACACCACGGTTGTGGTAAACTCTGTCCTTGTGCTCGAGTGTACCCTGTTTTGTAGGATATGTTGTGTTTGCACCGTAAGTTACGAGTGGATAGTTTTCTGCGATAGACTTAAGCTGTTCTTCTGAACCTATCTGGAACCAAAGAGCATAGCCGTTTGCAATAGAGTCAACCTTGTATGCAAGTGGTGAACCCATATAGCTTGGATATTCCCATGCAGCATAGCAACCGAGCTCGTCGTGCCATAGTCTTGTAGTAACAGCTTTATAAAGTGCGTCATACTTAGCCTGAAGATCTGCGATGTCAGCGTCTTTGCCTAAAATTTCAGCAGACTGAATCATTCTGTCTAAAACACCAAGGTAGATAAGGTTAACAGAAGCAGCTTTGCCCTCTGCAATATTTGCAAGAGATTCTTCAACCTCGTTACCCATCCAGTCAGGGTATGTCTGTGAACGCCAGTCAAGACCGCAAGTCTCGCCCTTCATAAGGCCTGATTCTTCGTCCCAAACTGTGTTGTAGTCCTGGTCGATGTTGTTCATACAAATATCGTAGAAATACTCAAGAACAGACTCATCGCCAGTTGAGAGGTAAATCTCCCAAACAGAGAGGTATGTGATAATCTTGTCAGTTGAAACAGGATAAGAACCGCCTGTACCTGTATCTTCTTCAAACACTGAGTAAGTGTTGTTGTATGTTACAACTTTTTCCTTAGCACAGTTTAAGGAGATTTCAGGATAGATAGCAGCAAGTGAGAATTCACAAGCCATAGCAGTATCTCTTGTCCATACTTTGCGCCATGTTTCGCCTGTATAGAAAGCAGTACCAAATTCGGACTGGAATTTGTTGATTACTGTTTCTTCCATTGAGAGGTTGTAAACAGCCTCTGCAAGTGGTGTGTTAGGAGCCTTGAACTGTGGCATATCAGATGTATCTTTTACCTGATTCCATGTTTTTGATGTGCCTGATGTGTTTGATGTGATTGATGTAGCAGAGTTTGCAACAGCAGTACCCTTTGTATCAACTACTCTGTCAGGATAGAGTGTGTAATCGTAGTTGTATACATAGTCAAGGTCAGCATCAAACTGTGAGCTTAAGTAGAAAGCAGGGTAGTGTGTAGCCTGTACATAGCCGTCCTGTTTTTCTACGTTAAGTGAAAGTAATGTTGAGCCGTAGCAGTAGATACGGTAGTTGCCTGTAGAAGTATCTACAAACCACTTGCCGGATTCTTTTGTGTTGCCGTCAGCAGATGCTAAAACTGTAGCGTCTGCAGTGCTGTTTGGAACATACAGGTAGTTGCCTGTTTTTGCGTTCTGGATATAACAGCAAGGAGTACCGTTTTCAGCTTGTACAGGAATGAAGTTCCATTGTGTAGCAGCACTAGCATAAGAAGCATCGCTTAACTTGATGTAAGCAAGCTTGCCGTCTTTTTCGCAAAGCACCTGGTCAGCGTGTTCGCTCCAAGCGCTGTTGATAGTAACGTTTTTCTGTTCTTCGTCGAATGTGTAAAGGTTTTTTGTGTCGCCTGTTAGAACAGTAGCGTTGTAAGCACCTGTTAATGTGCTTACTTCAAATAAAACCTGACTTTCTTCAGAAAGTGTAAGTTTAGCGTTGTCGCCACCAGGAACAGCCCATGTCCAGTCTTCTACAGCGAGCTTGTACTCGTGAGTACCTGCAGGCAGAGTTACTGTCTGATAGAAACAATTGTTGCCCATAGATGTCATTGCAGGGGTCTGAGCTTCCCAGTCGTTGAAAGTTCCTCTTACAAAGACATCAGCTTTTGGAGCGGTAACGATAGTAGCACTCTGTGTGTAAGCAGTAGGGTTCATTGTGAACTTAACCATACTTTGCTCTGTGAGAGTAATGGTTGCATCCTGACTTGGTACAGACCAAGACCAGTCCTGTACTGCCATCTTATACTTGTGTGTACCGGCAGCAAGCGAAATAGTAATGGAATATGTACCATCGCCGTTGTCAGTAAGCACATAGTCTTCTTTTGCATCCCAGTTGTTGAATGTACCTCTAAGGTAGTATGTGGTTGCAGCAGATGCCGAAAGAGGCATAATCATTACTGTAGCGAGCAGCAATGTCAGCACGAGCACAACCGATACCACTTTAGCAAGTAAAGTTTTTGATTGCTTCATATAATTTACCTCCGTATATTAGTAATTGTATTATACTAAATTTCTCTACATTTTACAATAGATTTCCTGAATATTTAGTAAATTTTTTTGTTATATCGCACAAAAAACGCCACCTTTTTACGAGTGGCTAAACATCAGCTATATAGGTTGTGATCATTTGAAATCTGAACACAACTTGTAGTGAAAGTTAGACTACCATAGATTTTGAGTCAGAAAAAAGCGGTCATCAATTTGATGACCGCTTTTTATAAAAAGAGTTAATTATTCATATTTCTTGTTCTTTGTAATAGCCTTGATAACAAAGAGAGTAGCAATAGTGAGTACAATACCGATTGGAAGTACAATGTACCAGCTCTGTACAAAACCTGCGATAATGTAGCATACAAATGAGAGTGCAGCAACCGTTAATGCGTATGGAATCTGAGTTGATACGTGATTTAAGTGGTCACACTGAGCACCAGCTGATGACATAATTGTTGTATCGGAGATTGGTGAGCAGTGGTCACCGCATACAGCACCTGCAAGACAAGCAGACATACTGATAATCATCAGTGGGTTGCTTGCATCAAAGAGAATTGTAACTATAGGGATGAGAATGCCGAATGTACCCCATGATGTACCTGTTGAGAAAGCAAGTACGCAAGCTACAAGGAAGATGATAGCAGGCAAGAAGTTCTGCAATCCTTCAGCAGCACCAGCCATGAGGTCGCCAACATAGTATTTAGCACCAAGCAGTCCTGTCATATTCTTAAGAGCTGTTGCAAATGTGAGGATGAGGATAGCAGGTACCATTGCAAAGAATCCCTTTGGAATAGCTTCCATAGCTTCTTTGAAAGTAACGATTTTGCGGGCAATAAAGTAACCAATAGCAATAACAAGAGCAATAAGACCGCCCCATGGAAGACCAACAGTTGCGTCTGTGTCAGCAAATGCGTTGACAAATGAAGCACCGTCCAAAATACCACCGATGTATACGAGCGCGAATACGCAGATAGCAATAAGCACGATTACAGGAAGGATAAGGTCAATAACTTTACCTCTTGGGTTAGGAGCATCTTCTTCTGTGATCTGAGCTTCACCTGAGAACAGGTCGCCTTTTTCTCTTGCATTATACTCGTGCATAGCCATCTTGCCATAGTCAAATCCCATGCAAACGATAGCGATGATGAATACAAATGTTAAGAGTGAATAGAAGTTGTATGGGATAGCTGTGATGAAAAGGTCAAGACCTTTGCCGTCTTCTGCATATGATGATACAGCAGCAGCCCATGATGAGATAGGAGCTATCATACAAACAGGCGCTGCAGTAGCGTCGATTATGTATGCAAGCTTACTACGTGAGATTTTGTGTGCATCTGTAACAGGACGCATAACTGAGCCAACTGTCAAGCAGTTGAAATAGTCATCAATAAAGATAAGTACACCGAGTACGAAAGTAGCAAGCAGTGCGCCTACTTTTGTTTTGATGTGAGTAGCAGCCCATTTACCAAATGCAGCAGAGGCACCTGACTTGTTGATAAGAGCAACAAGTACACCGAGCTCTACAAGGAAAATGAAGATACCTGCTGTATCAGCAACGGCAGATATAAGACCATCGTTGATGACTGTGTCCATTGTTGTAAGGAAGCTGAATTTTGAATAAATCAGACCGCCTGTTACAATACCGATAAGCAGTGATGAGTAAACTTCTTTTGTGATAAGTGCAAGACCGATAGCAATTACCGGTGGAAGAAGTGCCCACAGTGTGCCCTGAACTTCGCCTTCACCCGAGCATGTTGGGCAAGGTGCGTTAGCTCTAATAAAACCGTCTTCGGTTTCTTCGCACAAAGGACAGTCTTTTTCAGTGCCGTCTACTTCTGTGAATACACCTGTTGCTTCGCAAGCGTCGCATTCGACATCGTGAACAATGCCATCTTCACAGTCCATACACTTAACTGTTCCAAGATATCCGCCTGATACTGCAGCATAGATCAAAAGACCCACAATAGCAAGTGCAGCAACACAAAGGACAATCTTTTTTGTTTTTGACATATGTATGTCCCCCTCTAAAAATATTTAATTGTAAAACAAAAACCGTGGCAAAAGTGCCACGGTCAAAATCGCTCAACCAAAATAGCACTCCACCGAAAAACGGTGACAGTGTAATACATATTCTGTATTACACCAGCCTGACCTGCTCGGAAATCATAATCAGGCTTCGGCGATGATTCCTTTCATACACACTTAAATTTCCGCGCCTTGTGTGTACTACTGATAAGCACCGCGCCTCTATTTTTGCTTATGCTCAAATTATAGCAAAATTCGTCGTATAGTCAAGCATTTTTGAAATTGTAACAAAAAATAAGGTGCCCTCAAATACGAGGACACCCAAAAACTATATTGATTTGTAGTTTTTCCATTGATTGATAAGCTCGTTTACCTGACTTGTCAGTTTTTCGATATCTTTGTTTGGAATACCGTCAAGGTCTTTTGCAACACTTGTAAGAGCACGTGTGCTTTCAAGCAGATTGTGGTACAGTACATTGCTTTTTGATGAGTTTTCAAATGTTTTTCTCTGTATACGAATACCTTTTGGTGTGCTTATGAAATCACCGTTTTTCAGGTCGTATTGAGCACCACTGAAAGGCGCATACGCATTGTATCCCAAGTCTTTAAGTGCGGCTACAAAGTTTTCAGATGCGTTTTCATCGCCGTGATTTACAAAAACCTGATACGGCTTGTTTTCAAAACCTGATATCCAGTTTATAAGACCGTTTTTGTCTGCGTGACCGCTGACACCCTGCAAAGTACATATCTGAGCATTTACGGCAACTTCTTCGCCAAAAAGTCTGACAGAGGTTGCACCATCGTGAATAAGTCTGCCAAGTGTGCCGTTTGACTGATAACCAACGAACAGTATTGTGCACTCCTTGCGCCACAGATTGTACTTTAAGTGGTGGCACACTCTTCCTGCCTCACACATACCGCTTGCGGAAATAATGACCTTTGGAGTTTTATCAGAGTTTAATTTCATTGACTCTTGTGTTGAAATATATGTGTGCAGATTAGAGAAAACTATCGGGTTATCTCCTCTTTTCATTACAGCAAGTATCTCATCATCAAGACACTCCATATCGCACTGCTGATAAATGCTTGTTGCTTCGTTTGCAAGCGGAGAGTCAACATAAACCGGAAAGTCACCTACAGAAGACTCTATCAGTTTAGAATTTTTGATTTCTCTTATAAAGTACAGCATCTCCTGTGTTCTGCCAACAGCAAATGATGGAATAATGAGATTGCCACCACGAGAAAGAGTACGCTCAATATGGTCTGCAAGACTAGCGATAGTGTCAACACGGCGCTGTTCGTGCACTCTGTCGCCATAGGTGGATTCGATTACTACATAATCTGCCTCTTTGACTGTGCTTGGGTCTTTTATAATAGGTTGGTTTGTGTTGCCGACATCTCCGGAGAAAACAATTTTCTTCGTTATACCGTCCTCGGTTAGCCACAGTTCAATGCACGCAGAGCCAAGCAGATGTCCGACATCAGTAAAACGGACGGTTATGTTTTCATTAATCTGAATAGGCTTTGAGTACTCACATCTTCTGAAATGTTTGCAGACGTTCTCAGCATCAGAAAGAGTGTATAATGGCTCAAGTGGTACTCTGTTAGCACGTTTTCTTTTTCTGTTTTTATATTTTACTTCGCTTTCCTGTATATGAGCGCAATCTCGTAGCATTATATTGCATAGGTTTGCGGTTTCGTTTGTAGACAATATGTCGCCACGAAAACCGTTTTTGTACAGTAGCGGAAGATGTCCCGAGTGGTCAACGTGTGCATGGGTAAGAAAAACCATATCTATTTCGTTTTCAGGTACAGGGAGTGTTGCGTTTTCAAAAACATTAAAGCCCTGCTCCATACCATAGTCAACTACGACTTTATACTCACCTACCTCAATGTAGGTACAGCTACCTGTAACTTCGTGGGCAGCACCAATGAACATAACTTTCATAATTTCACCTCAATCATAGGTAGTTTAGCGAACTCTCACCGATAAATTCCCTTATAAGCGAGTCGGCAGGTACAAGTGAATTATCAAGTTCGACTGCATCATTAAGAATTTCACACAGAGAGAGAATATCGTCTGTCTGTGGCAGGGTGTTAATGATTTCTGAAAGCAGTTTTTTATAAATATTTATTTCATACGGAACAAGTGTGTCGATAGAGTAGTTGCACCTGTTCATAAACGGCTTGATGTATTTATCTTCGCCAATGTTTACGCTGTCAAACATTTCGATTGTTTCAATCGGGTCTCGACCTCTGGTTTTTGTATCTCGAAGCATTCTTCGGGCAAGTCTGATGGTCTTTGAACGGAATTCCTTTTTGTCATTAACAAAATGACTGCGTATGCTTACATACAGACGTGCACATTCTTCGTCGGGTGTTTGTATAACCTCGGGGTTTAAAGCGTGGGTGCCTTCAAAAATGATAATTTCATTTTCTTTTCGTTTGAGGCTGATGCCTGAAAACTCTCTTTTGCAAGTTGTAAAATTATATCGCGGAATATCCACGCTGATACAGTCGAGCATACATCTTATCTGTTTGTTCAGTAATTCTTCATCCAGACGCTTTGGAGATTCAAGGTCGATTTTTCCTTCTTTTGCAAGTTTTTGCTCGTTTTCGTCAAGTTCTTTGAAGTAATTGTCAAGAGAAATAGTGTGAGACTCAAAGCCATACATATCAAGCAACTGTTCAAGTTTCATAGCGGTAGTTGTTTTACCTGACCCTGATGGACCTGATATCAGCACAATCGGTGCAATATGAGCGTTTTTTATAATGCTTTGTGCTACGGCCTCTATCTGAGCATTGTATTCTGACTCGCAGAATTCGATGAATTTAAGGGGGTTGTTTTTTACCTGATAATTTATGTCATCAAGAAAGTATTGCATATTAACACCTCGCACGTTATTTGTATATTTATTTTACCACAGCGATTTTCATTAAATATATATAAAATGTAAAAATTGGTATCAGAGTAAGTGTGGCTTTACTATAATTACTATTCTATATATCCGCCGGATATTTTATACGGCTTGTTTGTATTGTTGCCTTTTACGGCTTTTTTGCAAAGCAGACGATGGAGTTTTTTGCCGTCATCGTATATAATATAAAAACCGTAAAATGCTCTTAAAACCAAGTCGGCATAATCAAAATCGGAGTTTTGCGTAATTATATAGTCATTTTCATCAGGGGCATCCCAGTATTCGCCCTCGCCCTGCGCGGTTGCGTTGTCGTAATAGTACGAAAAGTTATTCACTAGTTTTTTTATCATATCAGGTAACAGTGAGTATGCCTTTTGCATGAAACTGTCAAGGTTTTCGTTTTCACTTAGTTCAAACGACTCCTGCATCAATATATCGCCTGTATCAAAGCTTTCTTCCATTTTGTGAAATGTCACGCCGCTTATTTTGTGTTGATTAAGAATCGAAAGAGGCATCGGCCACGCACCCCTGCCAACAGGGAGCAACGATGGATGGATATTAATCATTTTAAACCCATCAAGAATAGGCATACGATAGTAGTATGCAGCACAAAACAGGGCATCAACACCGTTTGTTTTTAGGTCAGTCAGGTCATCAAGTGTGATTTTGTCATAAGTGATAGGAATGTTATGAGCGTGTGCAAAATCGGTGACTTTCTCGTTGAATTCCGTGATATTGTCAACTTTACAGGAGAAAATCTTTGTGATTTCACACCCGTTTTTATAAAGAAGCTCAAGCACAGGGTAAAACAAATCAAACCCAGCATATGCGATTTTCATACTATCACCTCCGAATTTAATATTACTATACCACATATCATTGTTACTTATCAATCATCTTATTATACTTCGTTATTGACTTTGTACGATGTTTGCGATAAAATGTACCTAGAATATTATTTGGAGGTTGCTATTATGGAACACATCAAGACAATCAAAACTCGTAATCTTTGCGAAAGTGCAAAGAAGGGTGGCTGCGGCGAGTGCCAGACTTCATGTCAGTCTGCTTGCAAGACAAGCTGCGGTATTGCTAACCAGAAATGCGAGAGCAAAAAGGAAAGCAAGTAAGTTTTGCTATGAAAAAGTGCCGCTCATCAGGGCGGCATTTTTTATTGACAAAGCAAACAGAAAGGTAATGCGTTATGATACATCAATATAAATTGGGTGGATATAATATCGTGCTTGACGTCTGCTCAGGTGCTGTGCACGCAGTAGACGATATAGCCTACGATATTATTTCTATGTTTGAAACCTGTGACAAAGACGCGGTGTTAAACGCTATTAATGAAAAATACGCAGGGGTACAGGGCGTTTCACCACAGGATATAGAACAATGCTACGACCAGATAGTAAAATTAAAAGACAGCAAAGAGCTGTTTGTAAATGATACCTTTGAGCCTATGGCTGGGGAACTCAAACGAAAAACTGCCGGTGTTGTAAAAGCACTGTGCCTGCACATCGCTCACACCTGTAACTTAAACTGTGCGTATTGCTTTGCAAGTCAGGGTAAGTACAGTGGCGACAGGGCGTTGATGAGTTTTGAGGTTGGCAAACGTGCGCTTGATTTTCTTGTTGAAAATTCAGGCACGAGACATAACCTTGAGGTCGACTTTTTCGGCGGCGAACCGCTGATGAATTTTGACGTTGTAAAACAGCTTGTTGAGTACGCTCGTAACATCGAAAAAGAAAAGGGCAAGAATTTTCGTTTTACACTGACTACAAACGGTGTGCTCATTGACGATGACGTTATCGACTTTGCAAACAAAGAGATGAGCAACGTTGTACTTAGTCTTGACGGCAGAAAAGAAGTACATGATAGATACAGAGTTGACTATTCAGGTAACGGCTCTTGGGAAAAAATAGTACCAAAGTTTAAAAAGCTGGTTGAGAGCAGAGGCAACAAAGACTACTATATGCGTGGTACGTTTACTCACCACAATCCGGACTTTTTGGAAGATATCAGGACGATGCTCGATTTAGGGTTCACAGAATTGTCTATGGAGCCGGTTGTGTGTGCCGAGACTGACGAATCAGCACTTACCTATGATGATTTGCCGATTGTACTTGACCAATATGAAAAATTAGCACAACTTATGATAGAACGCAGAAAAGAGGGCAAACCGTTTACCTTCTATCACTATATGATAGATTTGCAGGGCGGTCCTTGTATTTACAAACGCATTTCAGGTTGCGGTTCAGGCACAGAGTATATGGCGGTCACCCCTTGGGGAGATCTCTATCCTTGCCACCAGTTTGTCGGTGACGAAAAGTACCTGCTTGGCAACATTTTTGAGGGCGTCAAAAACACTGCTATCCAAGACGAGTTTATGGAGTGCAACGTGTATTCTCGTGAGGAATGTAAAGACTGTTGGGCACGTCTTTATTGTTCGGGAGGTTGTGCGGCTAACGCATACCACGCTACAGGTTCAGTAAAGGGTGTTTACAAATATGGCTGCGAGCTTTTCAAAAAGCGTATGGAATGTGCAATAATGGCAGAAGTAGACAGACTATTAGAGGGTTAAGATGAACACACCTATTTGTGATTTTGTAAGCAAATATATAGAAAATAAAATATTAAGATTGCATATGCCGGGTCACAAAGGGGTTGGTGATTTAGGTGTTGAAGATAGGGATATTACTGAGATAAAAGGTGCAGACAGTTTATTTGAGGCAAGTTCTATCATCAAAGAAAGCGAACAAAACGCAGGCAAGCTTTTTGGCGCACATACATATTACTCGACAGAAGGCTCATCACTTTGTATCAGAGCGATGCTTTATCTTGTAGCGCTTTATGCAAAAAAAAGGGGGAAGACCCCGCTTATTCTGGCAGCACGAAACGCACACAAAGCGTTCATAAGCGCAGTGGCACTCAATGACGTTGATGTTGAGTGGCTGTATTCAAGTGATGACAGCTACCTGTCGTGCAGGATTGATTCTTTGACGCTTGACAAAAAGCTTTTACAAATGAGCGATAAACCGACTGCTTTGTATATAACAAGTCCGGATTATCTGGGTAATATGGCAGACATCAAAGCGATTGCCGAGGTGTGTCATAAGCACGGTGTGTTGCTTTTGGTAGATAATGCACACGGGGCATATCTGAAGTTTATGAGTACATCCATGCACCCTGTTGATTTAGGTGCAGATATGTGTTGTGACTCTGCACACAAAACTATGCATACGCTCACAGGCGGTGCGTATTTGCATATATCAGAAACTGCCGACAAAATGTTTGCAGATAAAGCAAAAACGGCACTTTCACTTTTTGCATCGACAAGTCCGTCGTACCTTATTTTGCAATCACTTGATTTGACTAACAGATATATCAGCGACGGATATAAGGATAAGTTATCAGGTTTTGTCAGATTAGTCGACGACTTAAAACAAATATTAAAAAATACCGGCTATACCATAGTCGGCGATGAACCGCTCAAGGTGACTATATCTACAAAAGACTATGGATATACAGGCTATGACTTTGCTGATATTTTGCGTAGCAAAAATATCGAATGCGAGTTCTCTGATCCTGATTTTGTGGTGTTGATGTTTACACCAAATTTAGCGGACGACAAGTTAAATTTGCTTAAACAGGTTTTGATTGAGATTCCTAAAAAACAGGCTATAGAGTCAAAACCACCAAAACTTAACAGCAAAGCACAGATGATGAGCATACGAAAGGCGGTTTTCTCTGATTCACAGAAAGTGAATGTCAAAGACAGCATCGGCAAGGTGTTGTCAACTGCTTCGGTTTCGTGTCCGCCAGCAGTACCTATAGTTGTTAGTGGTGAGCTCATTGACGAAAACGCATTAAGCTGTTTTGAATATTACTCAATAGATTCCTGCGAAATTGTGATTGAATAAATAAAAGCACTGCTGTAAATTAAGCAGTGCTTTTTTATTATGTATCAAACTATATCAAAAAGAGTGTATAGATTTTCGTCAGAATACTCTATTTCTGATGAAAAAAGTCGTGCGATTTCAACTTGGTCCTCAAAACCAAACGAAGAGTTTATGCTGTATAATGTAGCACCGATTGCGTACAAAATCCTGTGCGCAAACGCCACAAAAGCGGCACGTTTTCGTGCCTCAAAAATATCAGGAGCATTTGCAAAATGACGGTATAAAATATAAACTGCAAATTGTTCGTACTCGTGCTGCCTTTGCTTCATATGCTTATCAAATTCGTCTGTATTAACTGATGAGATGTTATCTTTGACAAGTGTGAGCAATTTGCTCCATTTTTTATCAAGCTGTTCTAAATTTTGCAGTATATCGCACCACTGGGACGTGCTTTTCTGAGTAGGAGTGGCACCGCAAAATTCCAGCATATTTTTGATTCGAACAGCGATATCATGGTCACGATTTTGTAGTATCCCAAGCATCTTGTCACGAAGTATAATTATCTCATCATCGGTAGTGTATTCTTCATCACACACAAGAGCCACCTTTTCTTTTTGAGATAGTATCAGGCGAGAGGCTTCTTCACAACAAAGCCCAAGACCGCTCTCGACTCTTTGAGGTAATTCGTTGTGAAAGCGTGGGTGCTCTTTGCATATATCACAAATATGGTTTTTATCAAGCTCAATGATAATATCACACAGATTTCTATCATTGAGGAAGGGACATCGCTCGTTTTCAGATAACACAAAATGTGGTGTGTCATCAATGGATATATTATCACGCAGCTTTTTGCCAAAATCTCCTGTTACACTGTTATATAAATCAAGCGTGTTTTCGTCTATATCAATCTCCCATCCGATACAGCAATTATGCTTGCATTTGCTTGCTATGCATTTGAATTTTTTGTAGTAATGAGGGTATATATGTGCAGTCATTCTATAACTCCTGAGCATTAATAGCTTTCAAAAAGTAGTTGGTTATCTCTTGTGGCGATTCTTTCATATTATTATTTATCCACCATCTCACAGTTTCGACAAATGTCGAGGTGATGTGGTTTGTCCAGTAATCATATGGCAGATTTGCTTTGGTACAATATTTATATAAATCGTCCTGAGTTGTGACAAGTTGCAGTAAACCGTTTTTAAAATACGTTAAAAAGAGCTCGTTGTTCTGGCACGACAGCAACCTTTGAATGTTGTTGTCGTTTTTTTGCAGATGCGTAAACAGATGAAGAAAAACCGAGTCTGGTGCATCACATTCAAAAATGTGCCTGTGATTACGGTTGTTGTTTACACTGTCAAAGATATGGCAAAAAAGCTCCTCGCACAGTTCTTTTATAAGATAATCTTTTGTCTCAAAATGAGCGTAAAAAGTAGCCCTGCCTACATCGGCTTTTTCGATTATATCCGAGACTGTGATTTTGTTGATGTTTTTTTCTGACAATAGCGATATAAACGCTTCAAATATCGCCTCGCGCGATTTTCTTTGCCGTCTGTCCATAACTTTTTCCATACAAATCCTCCAAAATGTTCGGTAAGATACAACCTGAAAAAATCATATGTTGTAAATAATAGGATACAAACTATAATAATGAACAAGGTGTTCGATACCAAATACATTGTACACAAATATTGATGTGTAGTCAATACGGAGGGCTTATGAAAACAAGTAGAAATATTTTGATAGCGTTTATTTTGAATGCAGCGTTTTCTGTGTTTGAGTTGTTTGGGGGCGTGTTTACCGGCAGCATTGCGATAATGTCTGACGCTGTGCACGATATGGGTGATGCCGTAAGCATAGGTGTGTCGTATTTTCTTGAGAAAAAAAGCACACAGCAGCCTGACAAAAAATACACTTACGGGTACAGAAGATACTCTGTGCTTGGTTCAGTAATCACAACATTGATTCTGATTACAGGTTCAATCACTGTAATTGTTGGTGCGATAAATAGAATGATTAATCCGACACAGATAAACTATGATGGAATGATTGTTTTTGCAGTGGTTGGTGTGGGTGTTAATTTATGTGCGGCACATTTCACTCATAGCGGACATTCGTTGAACCAAAAGGCAGTAAATCTACATATGATAGAGGATGTTTTTGGTTGGGCTGTGGTGCTTGTTGGTGCTGTCGTAATGAGATTTACTGATTTTGCTCTGATTGACTCTGTTATGTCGATTGGTGTTGCGGTATTTATACTGTACAACGCTATCAAAAATCTGAAAAGTGTTGTTGATATTTTCCTGCTGAAAGCACCAGAAAGCATATCTGTAGAAAAAATAAAAGAAGTTTTGTTGCAGGTTGAGGGCGTTATAGATGTACACCATATTCACGTCTGGACAATAGATGGCGAAAACGTATACGCAACAATGCACATTGTTACAAACAAAGAAAGTCATATTATAAAGGAAAAAGCAAAAGAGATGTTAATGGAACATTTTGTAGCACACACAACGATAGAAATCGAAAAAGAGGGCGAGCATTGTGACGAACTAAACTGTGAGATAAAGGATAATCATACTCACTCTCACCACTGTCACCATCATCATTAATATGTTGATGAAAACCCTAACGCTATAAAATAACAATTTCAGAAAACACTTATCAATTAGATAGGTGTTTTTTGTTTTGCCTGTTCATTTTATGGTTAGAATTTAGCCTGCGAAAATGCTATAAATATGTACAAATTATTAAAACTGTTAATTGTTAAACATATTGTGTTACCTCAGTATTTTAACACAGATTTCGCAAACTGATTTTGATGTGCCTTGTGTCTGGTCAATTAATACAAATTTTTATAACAAGGTCAAAAAAGATTATATCATTTATCTTTAAATATGTGGCTTTAGAAAAATCCCGTCTTATTTAGCAATATGCGTATATTATGAACGAATTTTGAACTGTCAGAAAAGGGGTTGTTTTATCATATGCCGAGTGCTACAATGTCCGCAACGGTTGAGAAATACAAAAAAATTCCGGAATAAATAACCGTCAAAATTTTAAAAAACAGTCCGCAAAGGAGTTGATTTGTATGAAAAAAGGATTATTAAGAACAATAGCAGTTGTTATGTCAGTATGTATACTGTGTGGGGCATCGTCGCTCACATCATTTGCTGCTAAATCCACTACAACAGTTGATAACATTATCTATTATACCGAAAACGGTAAAAATACAGGTATAAAAAGCATCAAACACGATGGCTTCCTATACTATGATTGTGTAGGCAACGAGAATACAGATGTGACAACAGCGTTTTTGATGAAGTATTTGATAACACCGGTAGCATATCAGGACATAGACGGCAAAACAGGTGAAATAACACCTCTTACCCAGTGGTCAAATGTAGCAGGCGCTATTTTTGAAGACGGCTCAAAGTACACCTGCACCGATGATTACAGCAAATACTATGGTAAAGATTACGAAACGACATCTAACGAGAACAACAACGTTGCAGCAAATCTGGCAAAAAAAGACGCAGTGGGCAACGGTGCGATACAGTGGGATAACTACCGCACAACAGGATTGTCGGTTGCTTCATCTTTTTCGGACCTCAGAGATAAAATGTGCAAGCATATTTCAGACGGAATAAATCGTTATGCTCTCGACCCGGAGGATATTCTCAGTCAGGGCGACAACTGTCCTGATGCTCTGCCTGAGTTCAACGACTCTACAAACCGCGAGATTATCTACAACATAGTTACTGCAATTTCTCGAGATGGGGCTTCATACAAATACAAGTATAATTCCTATGGTATTGCTTTCTACGATTTTGATTTAAAAATCCTGGATGCCAAGGGTATTGAGTATCATGAGGACAGTACAAAAACAAAAAAAGACTCAAGCGTTAAAGAGTCGATTGTAAATACAACAAAGAATAACGCTTTGTATGATATAAATTCACAGATAACTACAGAAATGTCAAAAACAGAGTCAATCTCAACATCAATGACAAACAGTGAAGGTTATAGTTTTTCTGAAATGTTTGGAGGAAAAGTTGAGGTTACAAGTCCGGTTGTAAAAGGCTTGCTCGAATCATCAATAACTACATCGCAGGCTTTTGAGTCAGCTCGCACAAACGAAACAACCACAGTAAGCTCTGTATCTCAGTCAAAGTCTGTAGACTACCTGGTTCCTGCACACACAATAGTAAATGTTGAGCAGACTGTTGCTAAAGATTCAATGACTGTCCAGTACGATGTGCCTGTAGCCTTAACATACAAAGTTGCAGTTTTCTCGATGAGCGGCGATGTTTATGCTGACTATTGGTTAACACTGGGGTTCAGCACATTAGGCTATTCACAGGCTAATTTCTCAACATTCTTTGGTGGTGATTCTTCAAAAGAGGGATTGTATGCTTATGATTCACTTACTAACAAGGTGAATAACGCTACTACAGAAGGTTGGGATAGTTCTTATGGTAACAACCACGTTTTCTATAAATACCATGATGGCTCATCAAAACCAACAGACACAACAAGGTTTGATCTTAACTGGACAAAAATAAACAATACGTATAAAAAGAACACAGGCGAGTCAGACGGCATTACAAAGTTTTCTACCAAGTGTCCGATGCTTCCTCAGGGTACGACAACGACGACTACCGTTGAAAGCATCAACACAGATTTGTCAAATCCACTGCCGATGTACAACCCGTCGTCATTCAGGGTTATCAACAACGATTCCCAACGATACTATATTTTTGAAGACGGCTCTTTTAACCTCAGCACAATTTCAATCGGTGCTTTTGACAGATATGGTGCTCCTTACTATGATTTTCTTATGAAAGACGGTTATTGGAGCGTAAAGGAAGGTTCAGAAAATGTGATTGAATATGACCCTGATTCTTACACAGTAAAAGCAAAGGGCGTAGGCACAGGAACTCTTGTATGGAGGCTCAAAGATGGTGTAGAATACACCTCAGCCTACGACAACTCAGTAGTAACAAACGAGAACGCAAATCCTGTCGAAGTAACATTCACAGTCCGCAAATACCCGTTTGGTTAATAATACAATACAAAACAAGCGTTGCAGATGAGGGGAGATATAAAAATACTCCTTCAAACTGCAACGCATGTTTTTTTATTTGGTTATTTACTCGATTTTTCGATATAATTTAACGATAAAAGAAATTTTTATCTGAGACCTTATAATATAAAATAAAACTATTAATATTGCGGGTATACTCATAATATTTCCAGTTATTATGTTATATCTAACCAGGCTGAAATGTATATAGCATATTTATAATTGTCGGTCCGTGTAATAGAAATATTTTCAAAACCTTGAGCAGAAAGTGCAGTGATAATGTCTTTGTCGATTTCAGGGGTGTTGGCAATCATCCTTTTTTGATAAGGATTAAAGAATGAGCCATTTATTCTAGTAACGACATAGGTTTTTTTGTGAAAAAAACCTCTTTTCACAATGTTATTTCCTGATGCTGCTTGAGAAATAGCAGAACGTTTAAATCTATTAACAAAATCAGGTATAATCATTTTTGCTTCTTGAACAAATTGTAGATGGGCAATTTGTTTTGCTTTTTCAGCTGCAACAATTTGTTGCCTCTCTCTTTCTATTTCATTTTTAATATTCATAATTTATACCCCTTAAAAAATTGCGTTATTTATAGCAATGCCAATAATACTTATAACGATTGGTAGGCCAACAATTAAAAGCTTTTCAGAAGTAGCGGTATATTTGTTGTGTAGAGTTGGAAGTCCTATACAACAAGTTTGAGCTACAAATGTTGCAAACCCATTTACGATTATCCATAATATGTAGCAAGCAATTAGAAAAAATGAAAATATAACATTTTGTTTAGAGATAGCTATAGCCCCATATATAAAAAAATAAAATAATTGTGCAAAACTTGGGAGAGAAACAATTGGAGTAAGCCAAGATATTTTTTTATAGTCTTGTTTTTGTAAATGAAATATTATCAAAAGGTTGATTATGTATATTATTGAAAAGATGATTACAATAACGGTTATATTATTATTTATAAAAGTAACAATTCCATCACTTATAGCGGTGGCAATAATGAAATAGAATATAAGAAGAAAAATGATTACACCAGCTCCGAAAAACACTATCAAAATTATCACTCCATAACAAAAAATACATTTGCACCTATATAGGTGCAAATGTATTTTAGCATTTATTTATAATAAAGTCAAACATTTTGTTCTTAAATGAGTGCAAAGCTGAGGGATGGGAGTTTGGATCAGGTAACAGAAAAGATTATTGGTCAAAATATAAGAAAACTTCGTGAAAAGGCTGGTTTGACACAAGAACAGCTTTCTGCAAAATTGCAAGTTTATGGTTGCGATATAACTAGAAGTGCTTTGGCAAAAATAGAAGTAGGGCAAAGACATTTATATCCAGATGAAATTATATTGATTAAAAATATTTTAAAGGTCAAGTATGACGAAATTTTTTATATTAAATAAACTTTATTTTGATTGCATAGGTTAGATTTGAAGCGACGGTCCGTTGAGGTCCTTGTAACCATAAAACACTGCCCATCTTTGACAACTCATATAAAGAAAAAGACTAGTAGTGGAATTATATTCTTAGTTATCTGTGCGATCTCAGCTATCTTGAGCTTCTTTGTCTTTGACAAAGGATCATATTTAGCTATATTCTTTGATGTTTATGCAGGAATTATGATCTTCATGGCTATTGTTTATTTAGTCGGCGGTAGCAAAAAAGAAATATAAGTTTCAATAATAAAAGCGTTGCAGTTTGGGAGTAGACCCATTGTGCAACGCTTGTTTTTTGTTTAATAATTATGGATTTTACGGTAAAATAGCAATAACACTAACTGATACAGTACATCGCTTTTAGAAGACGGAAGTTTTTGGTAAATAACGAGGATGTTTAAGGTAGTTGATGTCCTGCGGCACGATAGATTTTGTACCAATCCTCACGAGATATTTCAATTTCTGACGCTTTAGCTATATCTTTTATTCTGTCTAAGTTAGTGGTTCCCACAACAGGTTGCATTTTTTCGGGTAATCTAAGTAGCCACGCTATCGCAATACCTGTAGTGCTGACGCCGTATTTTGATGCCATTTCGCCTATGACCCAACACAAATCCGGAAACTTCTGATTATCTAAAAATGTGCCGTTAAAAAAACCGTACTGAAGTGGTGACCAAGGCTGAATGGTAATGTCGTTTAATCTGCAGTAATCACGCACATAGCCATCTCGGTTAATACCATCATCAAATTGAGTGTTCACGCTAGCACCTGAACTAATCATAT
Organism: Ruminococcus sp.; assembly: GCA_045604645.1. GTDB lineage: Bacteria > Bacillota > Clostridia > Oscillospirales > Acutalibacteraceae > Ruminococcoides. Next base: position 85,865 of record JAZUOM010000002.1, read on the forward strand.
TTGCATTTGTGATGCTAAGTTGGAGCTGATTGATACAAATTTTTTGATTGATGCTTTTTTGAAGCAACTCGATTTGTGCAGGACTGTGATTAGATACACCGAACATTTTGACTTTTGAGCTGCGCTTAAGCTCGTCAAAGGCTTTTGCAACCTCATCAGGTTCCATAAGCAAGTCAGGTCGGTGTAGTAACAACACATCTATATGATCTACTTGCAAACGCTTTAAAGATGCATCAACAGACGATATGATGTGCTCATACGAAAAGTCATACATACCATCTCTGATACCACATTTTGTCTGGATTATCATTTTATCTCTAAGGAATTTATTACGCTTTAACGCATCGCCGAAAACCTGTTCGCATATGCCTCCACCGTAAATATCCGCGTGATCAAAGTAGTTGTATCCACAATCTATCGCTGTGTTGATATAGCTGTCTATATCGTAGTCGCTCATATTTTCAATTCTCATACAGCCAAGCGCTACCTGTGACACAGGAGTATCTTTTGAATAAGTTGTGATATATTTCATCTTAGCAACCTCCTTTGCTATCGGTAAATTTAGTATCAATAGTAGCTTTTTTCATATATTTTTCCTCTTTATACTATTTCACAAAATGTGTGGTATCGCTAAGGCAGCTCAGGTGCTGAACGATTTGTGGCTATTAGTTAAGAGTTTCTTCTCCCGCTTCAAACAATGCTTCGTTAATTTTTATTACTGACTTTTCTTCGTTCATACAGAGTATGATAATTGAATCTCTTTTTACTCTTGGATATAGTGGCGAGAGTCCTGCGATTTTTAGTATGCTGTTGGTTTCGTCAACAGTAAGCTCCATTCCGATGCACAAGCAGATGAGTTTATCTCTTTTTGGGTTAGCTTTTAGTCCAGACAGTAGCTGATATGCGTAGTTCTCGTTAAGCTGAGCTTTCTTGATAACCTCCGCTTTTGTGAGGTTTTTCTCGTCTATAAGCTCGGTAAGATATTCGGCTAAACTCTTGCTTATCATATAATCTTTGTTAGCGTTTTCGTATTCTTCAAATGTCTTGAAACCTTGTAGTTCTTTCAGCAGTTCTGTTGTAGTTTTGTTCTTCATCTTACCACTTCCTAAGTTTTTCTGTTCAAAGCAATTCTAACATGCTATAATCTGTTTAGCAACATAAATCGGAGTACAGACAATGCAAACAACATTTTTAGATGATGTATTTAAAAGTGAATATGAACTTATAAAGGTACTGAAAAACACTAAGGAAAAGCAAATTTTTGTTTTTCAGCACAAGGAGCTCAAGAAACGACTCGTTAAGCGCTCTGTAGAGGGCACAGGAGAGGTTTACACTCTTTTGAAAGCTATATTTCACGAAAACATTTCAAACGTCTATGAGGCGTATAAGACGGAAAACGGAGTTGTCGTTTTAGAAGAGTTTATCGACGGTCAGACAGTAAGCGAGTATTTAGAGGACGGTTTATATACTGTTAGTGGTGTGAAAGCGGTTATATCAAAACTGTGTGATGCGTTAAGTTTTTTGCATTCTCACAACATTATCCATAAGGATATTAAACCCGAGAATGTTATGATTGACAGTAGCGGTAATGTGAAACTCATTGATTTTGACGCTGCTCGTATTTATAAGTATCAGCGCAGTGAAGACACCCGTATTTTGGGAACAACAGGCTATGCTGCACCTGAACAGTACGGACTTAACCAAACTGACGAGAGAACTGACATTTATGCCTTGGGTGTGCTGATGAATGTTATGCTCACAGGTGAGCCACCTGAAAGAAAACTCCACAACGGCAGGCTGAAAAAGGTTATCGTAAAATGCACCCAGACTATTCCGAACAATCGTTATCAAACTGCACTTGAACTAAAACGAAATTTATGAGATTCTGTGCTGACAGCACAGGACAAAACAAATGCCCTTGACTATAATTTAGTCAGGGGCATTACTTTTATCTGTTTACAGTTCATCAATGTTCTCGGCTAACACTTTGACAGTATTTAAAAACGCTTGAGCTTTCTTTTTATCAGCGTCATTTAGTATAGGAGAGATACTACTTAAAATATTGTCTTCACTAACCGAGTCAAAAAGCAAGTAATCGACACTTACTTTGAGTGCTTGAGATATTTTAAAGAGCACATCAACAGAGAGTATTCGCGTACCTCTTTCAATGTGTCCGATGTGAGCACTCGATAGTTCACAGATTTCGCCAAGCTGTTCTTGTGTGAGTTTTCTCTCTATTCGTTTTTCTTTTATTCGTTTGCCCAGAGCAACATAGTCGATATTTTTGTCCATAAGCGTAACCTCAAAAATGCTATATACAACTATTTTATGCTTTTTTAGCCAAAAAATAAATTTACTATAAGCATTATTTATTGACTATGAGCAGTAATGGTGTTAAAATTACCATAAGGCATAAAAATATTAATTTAAAAAGGAAGGTAAACAAAATGAAAAAAATAATCAATAAAACACACACTACAAAACTTTTAGCTTTGATTATAGCGTTATCTATGCTCTTGTTAGCAGGTTGTTCTGAAAAAAGCAAATCAGACGACAAAAGCACATCGGACCCTGATTCTATAGTGACAAAAAACTCAGATGGTGACTATGTATTTACAATGGATTTGGATGAGTACTTGAACGAATACTGTTATCAGGTGGAGCAGTACGGCTCAAATATGGATTTGGGCAGAGATGATTTTGAATTCGTAGAGTATGATGGTGCACAGTTTTACTATCTGGATATGCAAACAGCAAACCTGACTTTTTATGCTGATGAAGACGGAGAGAATTTCTCAAATATGCATTTTATGATGTACAATACATCAGATGAAGTACCTGTCGGCATCTTATGTATGTTAAGAGCACTTTATCCTGATGATTCAGTTGAAGATATGAACGAAGCTTACTGGAATGCAGAGGATAACGGATCTTCAATTTACAAAGACGTAAAGATAGTCTTTGATGGATATGATGATTTAGATAATTGGTCAATTGAAATAAACAAGTAATTAATACATAGAGGAAGCAATTATGCCATATTGCGAGAAATGCGGTAATAAAATGTCTGATGATGCAGTGTTTTGTTCAAAATGCGGGCAAAAAGTAGAACCTGTTGAAACAAAGATAGAAGGAACAGACAATCAGATTGAAGTAGACTATCAAACAGTAAGCGAGAAACGTTTAAATAACAAAGTACTAATTTCAGTAGCAGTTGTAGTGACTGCATTTATTATAGGATTGCTTTTGTCCTTTATATTTAAAGGCGATAAAGTGGTCATAGAATATGAAGACGGCGAAGATGTTTTTGCGTTTACGCTATCGGAGTTTGTAGACAGATATAATGAAAACAGCTATAATAAATTGCGTGTGGACGATTTTGAGAAGAGTGAAGAAAAATACACACTTTATGAAGACGATTTCTATTTATATATAGATGTAGATAAAGGTAACTATCCTTGCTATGTGACAAGCGTGTATATCGTTTACTACACAGATGAGAATAGTGCACCCGAAGAAGTAGTAAATGTAGTAAGAGCGATATATGGTATGTCAGAAAAAGAGGCACATGAAAAAGTAGAAGACGCAATAGTCCATGGCGGCGCAGGTGAATTTGATGACACAATGCTGTTTTTGGATATAGATTCATACAAACAGAAATGGCATTTTATACCATCTAAATAAAGATATTGAAAAAGGTAGCTCGTTTCGGGCTATCTTTTTTCTTGTGCTTTTATTGACTGTTATGTATAATAGTGTTGAATCGGGGTGAGCGTATGAGCACTAAGTTTTGCAAAAATTGTGGCAAACAGTTGCCGCAAGAAGCGGTATTTTGTCCGTATTGTATGACTAAGCTGATTAATGTAAAAACGGGTAAAGAAATCAAAGTCAAGAAGAAAAGATTTTTATCTTGGATATTTGTTTTGTTAGCAGTCGCTCTTGTTGTGGTTTGCGTTATTTTTGCTTTGCATTGGTTGTCAGACAACGATAATTATGATAATAAAAAACAGAACAAAGAAACTGAAATTACAGCAGAAAGCACAGAAAACCTGCCTGATGAAGTTGTTGATTATTCATCATATATGGGTATTTGGTGCGATGAGGGTACTAATGCTGACTCTATTGCCTCTGATGGTGGTCGTATGGTCGAGGTTGTATCTGTCAACGATGACCTGGTGCGTTTTACATATACCAAAATTTCATCTGCTCCCCATAATCGTATTGCCATTATTAGTAATGTGAACACTCAAATTGTTGATGGTGTTGGTATTTTTACTTTTGATGATGACGGATGGGGAAACAGTGGTACGGGGAAGATAAAACTTTTAGAAAACGAAATCTATTTAGAAACTACTATCACCAGTAAAAACGAAAGTTCAATGTGGGATATTGAGGGACAGGTCTATCTTACAAAAGACGATGAAACAATTTTTGACCTAAGTTTTTCCGAGTCGGGCTTAGGGAAAGATTTTGATGAAGTAAAAAGTATGTACGGTGAAGAGATTAGAGATAGCGAAATTGTGAACAACGATTATGAAACTCACTATTACGATGGATTCAGAGTTGATGTAGATTTAGATTCATACAAGGTTATCTATATCGCTGTTGACTACTTACAACCTGGTTTTGCTAAAACAAGTCCTTGCTATGGCGAGATTAACGGTAACAGCAATTATGATGATGTGTACAGAGTTCACTCAGAGCCTAATGTGAATAAGCTGAGTGAGGGCTATGTCGCCTACAATGTTGACGATGGCGAACTACGATACTTTTTCGATGATAACTTAACTGTCACAGGTTTCTCTTTACAAGTGAATGAACAGTAAAAAACAAAGCCTGAGTACGAAGAATACTCAGGCTAATTTATTGCTAAAAAAGGGCGTATTCGTGCTAAATTTTGGACATCGGAGGGAAATTCGGGGGGTCAGTCAACAAATTCATAGTCGAATAAATTTTCTATATGTGCCCAATATTGTTTGTTTTCTTCTAAAAGTTTAGACATTGTTTGCACTGAGCTTCTCAGCTCTTCTGCTACTGTTTCACTACCTTTAATAGTAACGAAGTTGAATTCACAATCTCGATTCAACATATCCCAAAAAGCGTCCCAATTTCGTCCGTAGCCTTTAGGAAAATCGAGTGCTACTCTAATACGTTCGTGTAAATCCATTAAATATTTGCAATCTGTTAAATCAATTATTGCTTTTTTCAAGTGTTTTACCTCCTTATATTATTTCAAAAAATGTGTGATAGTGGTCATATGTAACAAAAATCAAGCCATCGTTGGACCAAAATATTCTATGTCTGTTTCATTTTTGCACTAAATTCAGGTTTAGCTTATATTTCCTTTGCACATGTAATTGTAGCACATGTGTTCGAATATTGCAATAAAAATAGTGGACACCATAAGGCATCCAACTTTAACATGATATATACGCTATTTGATACAATGCAACATTTTTACAGGGTGTTGCAGATGAGGATGCTCCGTTTGCGGTGCTTGTGATAAAACACCGCTCACCTTTAACAACTCACAAAAAGAAAAAGACACCCGAAAAAGGGTGTCTTTCTTTTGTGGCAAGTTGCACCAATTTAGATATCCAATTATTTAACATAATCAATATCATATTCGACAATTTTCATTTGATTATCTTCCAACCTATACAAGATGTTTATGAAGCGGAAATTTCCACTATTGCTTGGTAATGTGTTATACTCAGATGTATCTAAATTGTAAATAAGAACATAGTCATAAATGCCATAATCATTTATTGGTGAAGTTATGCATATCATATTACTTGATATAGATGACAACCATCTATCATCAGTTGCGAGTTGTTTTTCAAATTCTTTTACTGCCGAATTGTCAAAATAAATTTCGCTGGTTGAATAGATATATCCTCTTGAAACTGATTGTGTTCCTTTTGTCCAATCTTGAGTGCTTATCTGCTTATGCTCAGGAATATCAATTCCTATCGTTTGCTCTGCTCTTATAATTGGCTTATCGCTATGGTCGAATGTATTTGCAAATATAAAGGAAAATGACCCATATATGCAAAGTAATGCAGTCATAATTATTCCAACTATAATATTCTTTTTATATTTGTAGCCCTTTGACTTTAATGTGAATCCTAAAGCTATAGATGCAATTGGTATGGGTGTCAACAAGAAAAATAACCACATATTTTCAGCGAATAAATTATTTACACTAGATACTATTGCAACCAAACTCAATGCTCCAAATATTGATAGCAAAGATGCTACAAAAAGTATAAGAGAGAGAATCTTCCACCTGTTATGCGTGTGTTTTTCCGTTATCTTTGTTGGGTTTTTATACATATATGAATAAAATGCAGAGTTCTCTTTTAAATCACTTTTTCGTATAATAAACAATTGTTCACCAAATTGTAAGAATAACCATTTGTCGAACTGCCTAATCTGTTCAATGTCTGTGTAATAACATTTCGAGGTGCGGATTTTTTCATTTTTGCGGTATATGTTTATTTCTATGTAATTTTCAAAAAGTTTGTATTCATAAGTTGAGTTGCAAATGTGTTCAACACTTTTTTCCCAAGCTTTACTATATGCTCGAATTCCCTTAATATGCGAAACGGCACCGATCAAAAACATACCGAAAACAAAACCAATGATAGCATCAGGTGCAGATGATCCGATGAAAAACACAATCATCAAAATGCAAATCACGGTAAAAATGATAGGTCTTTTGTAAATACTTTTTCTTTGCAAACGATATATTTCATTTAATTCCTGCTTCGAAAAAATAAACTGATATGATTCGTTCGGTTGAATTTCTGCATTTTGTTCTTTGTTTTCGGATTTTAATATTTCATCAACTGATATTTCAAATATATCACTCAGTCGAATTAAATTATCGATCGTTGGTACAGTTTGATCTTTTTCCCATAGACTAATTGTCTGTCGGCTTACAAGCAACTTTTGACCAAGCTCCTCTTGTGATAAACCGAGGTCTTTTCTGTATTTCTGAATTTTTTCACCAACAGTCATAAGAGTCGCCTCCTTGTACTTGACATAATTATAGCAAAAAGTTCTGTGAAATGAAAGAATAGATTACTTGATTTTGTCAAGTAGCACTTGCGAAACAAAATTATTAGTTCAAATCTTCCCCCAAAGCCAACTTGCGTGGCGGATATCTACAAAAAGTCAACTGCAAAAAACGAAAGAAAATCCCAATATCTAAATCAGTGTTACTTGTTGGTTGTATAGGCTTGATTGAACCGACGACCCGTTTGCGGTGTTTGTGACCATAAAACAACGCCCGTCTTTGACAGCCTAGCCCCCGTCGCCGTCGTGTGTCGTCTCGCTCGGCTCATAAAATCACCTCGCGATACTCGCACTTTAGGCGACATCGTTTGACAAAACAGTTCACCGGACTGTTTTGTCTGCACTAACCCAACGAGCCACGCTCGTCAGCCTCACAACCCGAAGTTCAACGCACAAACCTGATATCCAGAACAAGCAAAATAAAAAGACCATCCTAGTGGATGGTCTTTTTATTTAGTGGTTGCGGAGGCCGGATTTGAACCAACGACCTTCGGGTTATGGGCCCGACGAGCTACCAGACTGCTCCACTCCGCGATATATGCTTTTTGTCAGCCTCATTATATTATCACTAAACTTGCGGTTTGTCAAGCCTTGAGTATAACAATGCGCAATTTCGGTGAAAATACATAAGGTATCTATAACTATTATATTGCATTTTTTGGCTTTTATGCTATAATTATCTAATATATTAAATTATTTATAAGGAGTGACGATTATGTGTGAGAAAAAGCCATTTTACATCACAACACCTATTTACTATCCGTCAGGAAATCCACATATAGGCCACTGCTATACAACAGTAGCCTGCGATTCTATCGCTCGATACAAGCGAATGCAGGGCTACGACGTAATGTTTTTGACCGGTACTGATGAGCACGGTCAGAAAATCGAGCAAAAAGCCGCTGAAAAAGGCGTTACACCTAAAGCTTATGTTGACGAAATCGTTGATATTTTTAAAAAACTCTGGGATTATATGAACATCGACTATGATAGATATATCCGCACAACCGACGATTATCACGTTGAGTCTGTTCAAAAGATATTTAAGGCTCTTTATGACAAGGGATACATCTACAAAGGCGAGTATTCAGGCAAATATTGTACTCCATGCGAGAGCTTCTGGACTGACAGCCAGCTTGTAGACGGCAAATGTCCTGAGTGTGGTAGAGAAGTTATCGAAGCAAAAGAAGAAGCATACTTTTTCAGAATGTCTGATTTTGCAGATAGAATCGAAGAACTTCTTACTCAAACAGATTTCTTGCAGCCGAAAACCCGTGCGGTTGAGCTTGTAAACAACTTCATAAAGCCGGGTCTTGAGGATTTGTGCGTATCCCGTACCAGCTTTACATGGGGTGTGCCTGTTACATTTGATGAAAAGCATGTTGTTTATGTCTGGATTGATGCACTCTCAAACTACATCACAGCGTTAGGCTATGAAAACAACGCATACACTGATTTTAACAGGTACTGGCCTGCAGATACTCATATGGTAGCAAAGGATATTATGCGTTTTCATGCTATTATCTGGCCTGCTATGCTTATGGCGCTTGATCTGCCACTTCCAAAGCATCTTGCTGTGCACGGCTGGATTACATTCAATGGTCAGAAAATGAGCAAGTCGCTCGGTAACGTAGTAGACCCGTTTGTACTCGGCGAGCGTTACGGCGCTGATGCTATCCGTTACCATATCCTGCGTGAGATGGCACTGGGTGCTGACAGCTCATTTAGTAACGAGATTATGATTAACCGCATTAACTCTGATTTGGCTAACGGACTTGGCAACCTTGTGTCCCGTACTGTTGCTATGATTGACAAGTACTTTGGTGGCACACTGCCTGTTGAGCGTGAAGAGGGCGAGTTCGATGATGATTTAATAAATACAGCCACAGCACTTAAAACAGCAGTTGACGATTATATTGAAAAAACACAGATTAACAATGCTCTTGCTGAAATTTTCAAGGTAGTGTCCCGTGCTAACAAGTATATCGACGAGACCACACCATGGGTGCTTGGCAAAGATGAGTCAAAGCGTGCTCGTCTTGCTACTGTGCTTTACAACCTGCTTGAGAGCATCCGCATTGCATCTACTTTGCTTTCTGCTTTCATGCCGACAACAATGCCAAAAGTGTTCCTTCAGATTGGTGCCACAGATGTAGCAACATACGAGAATGCTGACAAATGGAATGTGTTGCCACTTGATACAAAGGTTACTCGTGGCGAGGTTCTTTTCCCACGAATTGACGTTGATAAAGAAATCGAGGAGCTTAACGCTATAATACAGAAAAATGTAGAAAAAGCTCAGGCAGAAGAAAACAAAGAAAGCAAAAAAATCGAAGGTCTAGCTCAGATTGGCATTGATGATTTCTGCAAGGTTGAGCTTAGAGTTGCTCAGGTTAAAGAGTGCGAAAAAGTAAAAAAATCAAAGAAACTTTTAAAGCTCACTTTGCTTGACGGCGAAGGTGAGCGCACAGTTGCATCAGGTATAGCTGAGTATTACACACCGGAGGATATGATAGGTAAAAAGGTTATATTAGTAGCTAACTTAAAGCCTGTCACACTTTGCAAGGTTGAGAGCCACGGTATGATTTTAGCCGCTTCATCAGGCGACGATGTTAAGGTCGTTTTTGTTGATGATTCAGTCGAAGTTGGTAGCCGTATCAGCTAAATTTACGACAAAATAGGGACGGGCAACCGTCCCTATGCTTATATAAAGGTGATTATATGAACAATATTTTTGATGCTCACGCGCATTTCGACGACGATTGGTTTGATGAAGACAGACACGAATTGCTGGAGCAACTCCCGTCAAAAGGTGTGAGCGGTATCGTTAATGCTGCGGTTGATTTAAAAACCGCAGAAATTGCAAGAGGCTTTGCCGAAAAATACGATTATATGTATTTTACAGTAGGTTTTCATCCTGAAAATCTGACGAATATACCATCAGATTATTTAGACAAAATTGCAGAGATGTTAAAGCACGAAAAGGCGGTGGCATTGGGCGAAATCGGTCTTGACTACCACTGGGATATCGAGAAAAACCTGCAACAACGCGTGTTTGAAGAACAACTTAATCTTGCAAAACAACTGAACGTTCCCGTTGTTGTGCACGACAGAGAAGCCCACGGTGATGTTATGCAGATGCTTAAAAAATATCAGCCAAAAGGATTGCTCCATTGTTTTTCGGGTAGTGTAGAGATGCTAAAAGAAGTGATTAAACTTGGCATGAGCATATCGCTTGGCGGCACTGTAACATACAAAAATGCACGTGTCCCTGTTGAGGTGGCAGAGTATGTGCCACTTGACAGACTGCTTTTAGAGACTGACAGTCCGTATCTGTCTCCGGTGCCGATGCGCGGCAAACGAAACGACTCATCAAATATCCTATACACAGCTACAAAAATTGCTGAAATTAAGGGAATGGGAATTCAGGAGTTGCTTGATATCACAGCAGACAATGCCAGACGTCTGTATGGAATAAAAGCGTAAGATGTTGACAATTCAACATCTTTTTGGATATACTTATCAAGGTAAATCTTTACATAAAGGAGAGTATGAAATGAACGAAAAGTACAACGCACTGTTTACACCATGGAAAATTCGCGATGTTGAAATCAAGAACCGTATTGTAATGTGTCCTATGGGTGGCACATCACTTTTTGGTTGGTTTGAACTTACCGGTTGTCATTTTGACAAAGAAGCGGCAAAACTTTTCTTAGAGCGTGCAAAAAACAATGTTGGTCTTATTATCCCGGGTATTGCACCGCTGCGGGATACATTCTGGGGAAAGTGGCTGTGGCAAAACCCTAAGATGTTTGATGAATTAAAGGTGTTTATGGACGAAATCCATAAGACAGGGGCAAAACTGTTTGTGCAGCTTACTGCAGGTATGGGTCGTTCATGGGCTATCACCGAGCTTGTTGCACCGTTGCATAAGAATAAAATTACACGAGCAATAGTAAAGCCTATTATTGACACATCACACGAGCTTGCGTGTCCTTCTCCTCAGCCGTCACGCTGGGCTCACGATATCGAGTGTCCACAGATGACAGTAGAGCAGATAGAGGAAATTATCGAAGCATTTGCAAAGACCGCAAAGCTGTGTAAAGACGCAGGTGTTGACGGTGTTGAGGTTCACGCTGTTCACGAGGGATATCTATTGGACCAGTTTGCTATTGAGTTCTTTAACAAGCGTACAGACGAGTACGGCGGCAGTTTTGAGAATAGATACAGATTTGCAAAAGAAGTCGTTACTGCCATAAAAGAAAAGTGTGGAGAAGATTATCCTGTATCCTTACGTTATTCAGTAGAGTCAAAGATGAAAGGCTTTTGCGAGGGCGCTATGCCGGACGAAGACTATGTTGAAGTTGGCAGAAACATGGAAGAATCAGAAAAAGCCGCAAAGTATCTTCAGGACTGTGGCTACGATATGCTCAACGCTGATAACGGTACATACGATTCATGGTACTGGGCACATCCGCCGATGTATATGCCACAAAACTGTAATCTTAAGGATGTTGCTCATATCAAAAAATTTGTTGATATTCCTGTTGTATGCGCAGGCAGAATGGAAATGGACACAGGAGCAAAAGCAGTAGAAGACGGTCTTATTGATGCCGTTGGTGTAGCTCGTCAGTTTTTGACAGACCCAAGCTGGGTTACAAAAATGATTGAAGACAGATGCGAAGATATCAAGCCATGTATCTGTTGTCACAGCGGATGCTTTAACTTCTCATCGTCAAAAGGTCACGCCAATACTCAGGACCTTTCAGATACTATGGGACTTGCACGCTGTGCATTGAATCCACAGACTATGCAATCTAAGAAGTACAAAGTTGAAAAAGCAAAAAAATCGAAGAAAATTGCTATAGTTGGTGGCGGTATCGGCGGTATGGAGTCAGCAATTCTGTGTGCAAAACGCGGACACAAGGTTACCCTTTACGAAAAGAGTGGTGAGCTTGGTGGCGTGTTTATAGCGGCAGCAGCTCCATCTTTCAAAGAAAAAGACAAAGAGCTTATTTTGTGGTACAAGCGCGAGCTTAGCAAACTGCCAATTGATGTAAAACTCAATACTTTGGTAGAAGATATCAGCAAACTTGATGCAGACGAGGTTATTATTGCAACAGGTGCTGTTGCAAAGAAACTTCCAATAAAAGGAGCAGACAAAGCGATTGAAGCTGTTGACTACTTGCTCGGCAAAAAAGAGGTTTCGCAAAACGTTGTTGTTATCGGCGGTGGTTTAACCGGCTGTGAAATCGCGTATGACTTGTATCTTAACGGAAAAAAACCTACTATTGTTGAGATGTGCGATGACCTTATCGTTACAAAAGGTGTTTGCCTTGCAAATACAAGCTTTTTGCGTGATTTCTTTAAGACAAACAAGGTGCCTGTACATCTTGAAACTGCACTTTCTGAAATCACAGATACAGGTGTAAAAGTAAAGGACAAAGATGGCAAAGAATTTGAGATTCAAGCAGATTCGGTTATCTTGTCCGTTGGTTATAACAGCGCACCACTTGCAAAAAAATCACGACACGTTCATGTTATCGGTGACGCACAAAAAGTCGGCAATCTGCGTACTGTTATCTGGGGTGCGTGGGATACATGTATGAAACTGTAAAAGGAGAAAAAGCAATGATTTTAACTGACAAACAACAGCAAATTTTAGACGGTGCTCAGGGCGAAGTTATGGCAAAGGTTATGAAAACCCTTGTTATGTACGGCGAAGCCTTTGGTGCCGAAAAAATGATAGATGTAACAGAAAAACACAACCATCTTGTAACATCATTTGGCTTGAAAATGATTACTCCTGTTTATGAGCTTATGGACAAACTCATTGAAGCAGGGGCAATATCAAAGCAGACATTCTCTGTTGACCCACGGCCACTTGATAAGAATGTTCCTGCAAACTTCTTGCAGAACTTTATTTTTAACAAGTTTATGTATTCAAAGCAAGATTTCTATGAAGGCCAGCTTAATAAGTTAGGTCTTATGAACAAGGACGCATTTACCTGTGCATGTTATATGGACGAGGTAGGCAACAAGCCACAACAAGGCGATATATTAAGCTGGGCAGAGAGTTCAGCAGTCGTGTACGCAAACTCTGTTTTAGGTGCAAGATGCAACCGTAACTCCGGCATCATGGATATTATGGGCTCTGTTGCAGGTTGTGTGCCATATTTCGGACTTCTGACAGACGAAGGCAGAAAAGCATCCTGGGTAGTTAAGATCGAAACTACCAAGAAGCCTGAAGCACAACTACTCGGTTCTGCAATCGGTATGAAAGTTATGGAAGACGTACCATATATTATCGGACTTGATAAATGGATTGGTGATGAACTTACAGATGAAGCTTGTACATACTTAAAAGACTTTGGTGCTGCTACTGCATCAAACGGTGCAGTTGGTCTGTATCACATTGATAACCTGACCCCTGAAGCAAAACAGCAGGGCAAAGACCTTGTTTTAGAGGGAGCACAGGAATATATCATTGATGATAAAGAGCTCGAACGTGTAAAGAACAACTATCCTGTTATCTGGAAGAACAAAGACGCAAAACCAAAGCTCTGTTTTATGGGCTGTCCACATATGAGCCTACAGCAGTTGAAGGACTGGACAGATAAGGTCGAAACAGCACTAAAAGCAGCAGGCAACTCAAAGGTTGTTATCCCAACAGTATTTACAGCTGCTCCTGCTGTGCTTGAAAAATTCAACAAAACAGAATACGCACAGCGTCTGAAGAAAACTGGCGTTATCACATCATATATCTGTCCGCTTATGTATATGAACAATCCTCTGTGTGCAAAGATGCCTGTTATAACATCATCAAACAAACTGCGTACTTACACAACCGCACGATATTACACTGACGACGAGATTTTAGTGCAGATTACAAAAGGAGGTAACTAAAAATGAAAGAATTCAAAGGCAGAGTAGTTACTCCGGGTACTTGTAGTGCAAAGGCAGTAGTTACAAAAGCTGGTTTTAACACACTTGCATCACTTCAGAAAGCACTCCAGTTCGGCGACAAAACAGCCACTTGTAATGACCAGAACAATCCTGATATCTACGGTGAGCCACTGTGTGGCAATGCACTTGTGCTTCCACAGACTATCGGCTCAACAACAGGAGGTATGGTGCTTTACTGTGCATGTGCTATGAAGCGTCAACCGGCGTGTATGTTGTTTACTAATCACATCGACTCACTTGCAGCAGCAGGTGCAATTTTGGCTGATGTGTGGCTTGACGACATTACAATGCCTGTTGTCGATAATCTTGGTGATGAGTTCCTTGAGTATGTCAAAACAGGTATGAAAGTAACAGTAAAAGAAGACGGCGTAGTAGTCGTTGAGTAAATTTAAGCGTAAAGAAACCCGACTGAATTTCAGTCGGGTTTGTTTTTTATAAGTTGATATCAAGTTCAACAGGACAATGGTCAGAGCCATATATATCTGTATGAATTTTTGCATCGTTAATTTTGTCGTTTAAACGCTCGCTGCATATAAAATAGTCAATTCTCCAGCCTGCGTTCTTTTCTCTGGCACTAAAGCGGTATGACCACCAAGAGTAGATTTGCTCCATATCAGGATACAAATAACGGAAAGTGTCGGTAAATCCCGAGTCGAGGACGGTTGTCATTTTGCCACGTTCTTCATCAGTAAATCCCGGATTTTTGCGATTGGTTTTTGGGTTTTTGAGGTCGATTTCTTTGTGAGCGACATTTAAGTCACCACAGTAGACAACGGGCTTCTTCTCATCAAGTGATTTGATGTGGTTAAGAAAATCGTCTTCCCAACGCATACGATAGTCGAGTCGTTTCAGACCATCTTGTGAATTTGGGGTGTATACTGTTACAAAATAGAAATTCTCAAATTCAAGTGTGATAACTCGTCCTTCGTGGTCATGCTCTTCAATACCCAAGCCGTAAGAAACAGACAAAGGCTTAACTTTTGTAAAAATCGCAGTGCCGGAATAACCTTTTTTTTCGGCATAGTTCCAGTAGCAGTGATAGCCACTTGGCGCAAAGTCAATCTGACCTTGTTGAAGCTTTGTTTCCTGCAAGCAGAATATGTCTGCATCAAGTGTATTAAAATTATCCATAAAGCCTTTGTTCATAATAGCACGCAGGCCGTTGACGTTCCATGATATAAATCTCATATTAACCTCTTATTCAAATTTAGAGTTGAGTGCATCTACTATTTTGTCAAAGTGCATGCTGTGACTTGCTTTGACGAGTACTGTGTCGTTTTTCTTTATTATGTCGCTTATTTTGTTGATGCAGTTATCTACTGTTTCAAAGTAGTAGCCTGTATTATTTGCACCATCAAAAAGATGTTTGCAAAGTTTGCCGACAGCGATAATAACATCAATACCTTTGTCAGCTATATATTTACCTGTCTCAAAGTGAAGAGCGTCTTCGTTTGTGCCAAGCTCTTTCATATCACCGATTATTGCGACTTTTCGTGTTTCAAATTTATCAAGAGTGTTTACTGATGCTTTGACTGAAGTAGGATTTGCGTTGTAGCAATCATCAATTATAGTGATAGTATTTTTGCGTATGATGTTGCTACGTGAGCCGACGGTTTTGTAGTTTTCGATTCCACGTTTGATTTCGTCACAACTCATATTAAGCTGCTCGCCGATAGCAGCAGCACACAATGCGTTTGCTACCATATGGCTCTCAACAGACGGAACAGTAACAAGTATAGTGCCTGATTTAAGGTACAGTTTGCAGTCGATGCCGCGTGATAAGTCTGTACTGATTATTTGAGCTTTGTACTCATTGTGGTCATCAAAGCCGTAGAATATGGTTTTGATGTTGTTGTGCTCTTTTACTGTGAAAAGCTTGTCGTCGTCACCACAGAAAAACATCTTGCCGTCATTTTTTAGAAACTTGAGCATCTCGGTTTTTGCTTTTAATACTCCGTCGCGATCAATAAGATTTTCGAGGTGGCAGTAACCGATGTTTGTGATAACAGATATATCAGGGCAAACCATTTCAGCTAGTCTTGTCATCTCCGAAAAGTCCGAAATACCCATTTCGATGACAGCAATTTCGTGGCTTTCTTCAAGTTTGAAGATAGTCAGAGGAACACCCAGCTCGTTGTTGAAGTTACCCTGTGTTTTGTGCACATTGAATTTTTGTGACAGCACAGCAGAGATCATTTCTTTTGTCGATGTTTTGCCTACGCTGCCTGTGATACCGATGAATGGTATAGTAAACAGTGAGCGATAGTATTTTGCTATCTGCTTGAGTGCAATCAGTGTTGAATCAACAAGAATGTAGTTACACTCGATTTCAGGTTTTTGCTCACACAAAATGCACACAGCGCCTGAATTTGTACATTGCTCTATAAAGCTGTGTCCGTCAACGCGCTCACCTTTGATAGCAGCAAAAAGCGAGCCCTTACTTACTTGTCTGCTGTCTGTTACAATAGATGTGACCAAAATATTTTCATTACCAACAAGTGTAGCATTACAGCTTTTGGCAATTTCTTTTAATGTAATAGGTTTCATAGTATCACCCTAAAAGTATAAGACGAAAATAGTCTTAAATTCAGTTGTATTTTTCAAGCGAAATCTCAACAATTTTTTCACACAAATCAGGGAAACTGATGCCGTCTGCCTGTGCCTCCTGTGGAAGCAGACTGATTGGTGTCATACCAGGTAATGTGTTAGCCTCTAAGCAGTAGATTTTGCCGTCAGTTTCGTCGAGCAAAAAGTCGATTCGTGCGTAGCTTTCAAGATGCAATTCATTAAAAGCATGACAAGCCTCATCCTGAAGAAGTTTGGTAGTAGCTTCATCAAGCACAGCAGGGCATATTTCCTCTGTGTTGCCTGCCTGATACTTGTTTACGTAATCATAAAAGCCTGTTTTAGGGATAATCTCAATAATAGGAAGTGCTTTGTCCTTGAGCACACCGATTGAGAACTCTCTACCTTTTATATACTGTTCAACAAGCACCTGACCTTCGTACTTAAATGCATCAATCATTGCTTTTTCAAAGTCTGCTTTGCTTTTTACAATAGATACACCCACAGAGCTACCCGCAGAGCATGGCTTTACAACACAAGGAAAATCATTCCAACTATCAAGTTCGCCGTTTGAAAGTGCTTCTTTGTGAAATAGTTTTGACATTGGAGTAGGAACGCCAGAATGCAAGAACACCGCCTTTGTGATGCCTTTATCCATAGCAATAGCGGAGCCTAAGTATCCCGCACCTGTGTATTTAATGCCAAGCATATCAAGTGCCGCCTGAAGCTGACCGTTTTCGCCAACACCACCGTGCAGTGCCAAAAAGCATATATCAGCATATCTGCAAATATCGATAACATTCTCGCCAAAGATAGAGTCAGACTGGTCTTTACGCATAGCCTTGATTTCGTCTAAATCAGGGATTTTTGTTGATACACCCGTGATGGATTTTGTGAAGTCATAGCCTTCTTCAAAGAGTTTATCGATACTGTCGATTTTTTCTTCGATGCCCATGAATACATCGAGCAGTACAACCTTGTGACCTTTTTGTTTGAGTGCTTTTGCCACCTGTGAGCCTGATGTGATTGAAACATCACGTTCTGTGCTGAGTCCTCCTGCAAGTACAACAATTTTCATATATATACCTCTTATTCTCCGATGATTTTAATGAGAGCGTGCTTTCTTCTTTTGCCGTCAAGCTCATAGTAGAATATCTGCTCCCATGTGCCAAAGTCCAGTTTTCCGTTTGTTACAGCACACACGACCTCGCGTCCCATGATAGTGCGTTTCAAGTGCGCATCTGCGTTATCCTCAAAGCCGTTGTGAGCATACTGGTTGTATGGTTTTTCGGGCGCTAGTTTTTCAAGCCAACGCTCGTAATCGCTGTGAAGTCCGCTTTCGTCGTCGTTTATGAAAACAGATGCTGTGATATTCATAGCGTTTACAAGCACCAAGCCTTCCTTGATACCGCTTTCGTCAATAGTACGCTGTACTTCGTTTGTTATGTTTATGATTTTTCTGCGTTGTGGCACATTAAACCACAACTCTTTTCTGAAACTTTTCATATCTACCTCTTAAAACATCATAGAGTCATAGCCCCAGAATTCACACTCTTCAAATTTTACGTATACTCTGTTTGTAGGAATATTGAGTTCGCTTTTTGCAATCTCACATAAGGCAGCAGTAAGTGCAGTATAATTAGCCTTTGTTGATTTACCCAGTAGCTTTACTTCAAAGAAAGCACTGTCAGCATCATTGTTGCCTTTAAAGTACATCTTGCAGTTGTCCTGAATCTGCACCATAAGGTAAGCCTCACTTTTTCCAATAAGTGTGATAGCTTCTGAAAGTTTTCTTTTGATGATTTCTTCTTTTTCTTTTTCAACAGGTGTTGAAAATCTAGCGTCGATAAATGGCATATTTATCCCTCCATAACATATATGGTCCCATTATAATACCTGATGCGGTTTTTATCAAGAAAAAAAGAACTACCGACCCAATTTTTTTGAGTCGGTAGCCTTTGCTAAGGGGATAATGATTTATTATATTGTTGCACAGGGGGGCGTGCAAGATTCAAGCTGGAATAATTTCATCTGTTACAAAATCATAGGTTTCAGAAACGGTATTGCCAAGAGCATCTGTTACATCAACTGTAACTGTATAATAACCAGGAGCAGGAAATCTGTCTAAAAAATCTACCTGGAATTTATTGTTTTCAGAGAAATCCTGAGTTTTTACTACTTCTCTGCCACCATAGATAGTTAGTGTGAATTTGTATTGATATGGTGCTGTACCAAACTGGGAGATTGCTGTGATTTCAGGCTCATTATGACAACTGTTGTTTCTGTACACACCGGTGATAACAGGATGTGAAGTGTCCTGTGGAACATCTACAACTATATAATCTTTGATATCTTTGTTTATGCCATAGCCCCATTTGTCGCACATAAATACTCTTATCTGATATGTGCCGGCTTCTTCAAATGTATAGCTTAACTTATAATCGTATAGGTCTGTAGCTTCCTGTGTTTGTGCTACTAATTCTTCGTTAATATAAAGTTTAACTGTAGTAGGGGCAGGTGAGCAGTAGCCGTGCACATAAAATGTCACAGGCATACCTGTCATAGCTTTGCCGGAGTTATAGTCTGTGTGCAAATCATAAAAGTACTTGTCAACAAAATATTCTTCACCGGCAGGAAACTCTGTGATGATTTCAGCAATATACTGCTGGATTATAGTAGCATCTAAAACTGTGATTTTTGCATCACCATCAACATCAGCGGCTTCACTATAACCATAAAAACTTTCGTAGATGCTTTCGATTTCTGCTATATGTCTTTGAATTGCGGTAGCGTCAGTTATATCTACGAAGTTATCGCCATTGACATCTCCCATTTTACGTGGAGGGATAGCTGCGTTAGCTTGAAATACCCCCATACACATAACTATTGATAAAATAAGAACAATAGACATTATTTTTTTAATACTTTTCATATAAAAGCCTCCTTTTAAATGAGTGCAAGATGGGGAGTGCTAATTTGTATAGCAAATGCCGCTATAAATTACTGTTGAGTCGTTTTTATAAATTTCGTATGAATATTTTGAGTAGTAAAGACTAATGCCCTTGTTTTGTGTGCTGTAAATTACAGTATAATACTGTGGTGCTGCAGGAAACTCCCTGACTAAACATATCTTGTCGCTGGAAAACGCATAGCTGTCGCCAACAAGCGTACCGTTTGGGTCGTATAGCGCACAGTATAAATCTCCGTAATACCCATCAAGTTTTGTTTTTGAAATATTTACTGCAATAACCAGTGGTGAATCATAACCTGGGCCCGGAGTGCTTGGATTTCCCGGTACAGGAGTCATGGGGTCGCCCGGCATGTCACCGTCTGTTGGCTCTTGTGTTGGTGTGTCGCTTGTGCCCGGAGCATCATTAGGTAGTGTTGGTCTTGGAAACCAAGGTTCTTCTGTAGGGAGTGGTTGTGTGTTGTCGGGGTTTACGACACTTTCAGTTGGAACATCAGTTGGTTTTGTAGTGCTTTGTTCGTTGTTTTTTTCAGGTGGTATAATAACGCCGTCTGAGTTTGTGCCTTGTTCAGTATGGCTTTGCGTATTATCGCTGTGATTATTCTGAGGTTCTGTTGCAATAATTCCCGCATAGTCATATGATGGGTCGGTTTTTACAACGCTATTATTTTTATATTGAAGTAAGGTTATACTTATAGCACAGATGAGCACAAAACAGGCAACATATGCTAATGTACGACTGAATTTTAGATAGGTAACAGGTGCTTTTTTGTTTTGTGTTGGAATGTTTACAGCGTTTTCTATCCAACTTTCAGGTGCTTTGAGGTTTTTCAGACTATCAAAATTATATTCTTTCATCCGATATCACCCCCATAGATTTTTTTAAGTTTTTCTCTGCCACGCATAAGCATAGTTTTTATAGTGTTTGGGTTTTTGTTAAGAATATCTGCGATTTCGCTTACCTTGTATTGCTCGCAGTAGTAAAGATAGAGTACATTACGATATTTTTCTTCGAGCTCTAAAAGTGCCCAGGAAATATCCGCACCCTCATGTGGAAAATCGACTGATGCTTCTTTGTGGTCTTCTAACGATATGTTACGTTTGTTCTTTTTTATGTAATTATTACATTCGTTAATTGCGACCCGTATAAGCCACGCTTTGAGGTGACTACTATCTGTTATATCAGGGGATTTCTGATGCAACTTTAAGAAGGTGTTTTGAAAGCAGTCTTCGGCATCTGCCCAATTTTGCAGTCGCATGATACATACCGCAACAACAGTACTATTATACTCACGGACAACCTGCTCAAACGTAAGTCCTGCAAAATGCTTTTGTGCCATCAAAATCCCCCCTTCATTAATAAAACAACTCAAGTTGCGTTTTGGTTTCAACAAAATTAAAATAATTCAAAAAATCTTACAACATACATTATACATCGCAAATAATTAAAATTCATTCATTGTTTAAATAATAGTAAGATAAAATTGCTTTTTTTCCTCAAAGGATATTATTTTAACGAACTTTGTTGTATAATATATCCTGAATGAAAATGTTTTTCATTGAGAATCAATATATTACATTTTGGGAGGAATTACAATGCCATTAGTAAATGCAAAAGAAATGCTCACAAAAGCAAAGGCTGGC
Source organism: Ruminococcus sp. (assembly GCA_045604645.1). GTDB lineage: Bacteria > Bacillota > Clostridia > Oscillospirales > Acutalibacteraceae > Ruminococcoides. The sequence goes on from JAZUOM010000002.1 coordinate 107,088, forward strand.
CAGTACGCAGTAGGTCAGTTCAACATCAACAACCTTGAGTGGACAAAGGCTATTCTGCTCACAGCTCAGGAGCTCAACTCTCCTGTTATCCTTGGTGTATCTGAGGGTGCTGGTAAATATATGTGTGGTTACAAGACTATCGTTGGTATGGTTAACGGTATGCTCGAGGAACTTAACATCACAGTTCCTGTAGCACTCCACCTTGATCACGGTTCATACGACGGCGCTAAGGCTTGTATTGAGGCTGGTTTCTCATCAGTTATGTTCGATGGTTCACACTATTCTATCGAAGAAAACGTTGCAAAAACAAAAGAACTTGTTGCTATCTGTGACGTGCTTGGCCTTTCACTTGAGGCTGAGGTTGGTTCTATCGGTGGCGAAGAAGACGGCGTTGTAGGTGCCGGCGAATGTGCTGATCCTGACGAGTGCAAGATGATTGCTGATTTAGGCATCACAATGCTTGCTGCAGGCATCGGTAACATCCACGGTAAGTATCCAGAGAACTGGGCTGGTCTTTCATTTGATACACTCGATGCTATCCAGCAGAAAACTGGCGATATGCCACTCGTACTCCACGGCGGTACAGGTATCCCTGCTGATATGATTAAGAAGGCTATCTCTCTCGGTGTTTCTAAGATTAACGTTAACACAGAGTGCCAGCTTTCATTTGCTGAGGCTACAAGAAAGTACATCGAAGACGGCAAAGATTTACAGGGCAAGGGCTTTGACCCAAGAAAGCTCTTAGCTCCTGGCTTTGAGGCTATCAAGGCTACAGTTAAAGAGAAGATGGAACTGTTTGGTTCTGTAGATAAAGCTTAAGCTTTTAATTTTCTTCAAACGCTCGTACATTTTGTACGGGCGTTTTATTTTATATAAACTTTTTTGGTATACTTGAAAAACTCTGTGCTTTGTGTAAAATACTATACATAGATAAAAAACGAAAGGGTGACTTTTTTGAAGATATATGAGAGCGTACTTGATACTATCGGCAACACTCCTGTCGTGAAGTTTTCTCGATATAAAAAAGAAGTTGGAATTGAAAAGGGTGAGCTTTTGTGTAAGCTTGAGTGCTTTAACCCCGGAGGCAGCGCTAAGGACAGAGTAGCTTTGTCGATGATAATTGATGCAGAAAACAAGGGCCTCCTAAAAGAAGGTAGCATTATCATTGAACCGACTTCGGGAAACACAGGCATAGGCTTAGCTTCTGTCGCTGTTCAAAAAGGATACAAGGTTGTGCTAACTATGCCTGAAACTATGAGCCTTGAGCGTAGGATGTTACTTTCAGCCTACGGTGCAGAAATAGTGCTGACAGATGGCGCACTCGGTATGGACGGCGCTGTGAAAAAAGCACTTGAAATAAAGGAGAACACAGAAAACGCTGTGATTTTGGGTCAGTTTGAAAATAAAGCTAACCCTAAAGCTCATTATGATACCACAGGCCCTGAGTTGTTTGAACAAACAGGTGGGAAAATCGACGTATTTGTTGCGACCGTTGGCACAGGAGGCACACTCTCTGGTGCAGGAAAGTTCTTAAAAGAGCAAAACGAAAATATAAAGATAGTAGCAGTTGAGCCGTTCTCGTCACCGCTTTTGTCAAAAGGAGAAGCAGGACCGCATAAAATTCAGGGAATAGGAGCGAATTTTGTGCCTGACACTTTAGACACTGAGATTTATGACGAAATCATAACCGTTACTAACGAAGAAGCGTTTGAAACAGCAAAGCTGATTGCTAAAACTGAGGGGATTTTGGTTGGCATTTCTTCGGGTGCGGCCCTGTGCGCTGCGACCAAGCTTTTAAAACGTGAAAACCGTGATATGTCCGTAGCTGTAGTTTTGACCGACACAGGCGAGAGGTATCTCTCGAGCGGTGTATTTGACTAAACATTGAAAAAATAGTATAATGCTATTCTAGGAAATTTAGTATTCAGGAGGTACGTATGTCGCGCCATCATTATACTGACGAAAGAGTTCAGTCGTTGGCACAGATTTGTGAAGCTAACGGCAATATTGATAAAGAATTATACACAAAATACGACGTTAAGCGTGGTCTGCGTGACCTTAGCGGTGCCGGTGTTCTCACAGGTCTTACCGACATCTGTGAAATCAGACAGAATAAGATTGTAAATGGCAAGGTAGTCCCTACAGACGGTAAGCTGTTTTATCGTGGAATAAATGTCGAGGATATCATCAAAGGCTGTATTAAAGATAACAGATTCGGCTTTGAAGAGGTTGTGTATCTTCTCCTTTTCTCAAAGCTTCCTAACGAGCAGGAGTACAAAGATTTTGTTCAGTTGCTTTCTGATTTTAGAGAGCTTCCGACTCACTTTGTGCGAGATGTTGTTATGAAAGCTTCTAGCAAGGATATGATGAATTCGCTTGCTCGTTCTGTGCTTACTTTAGCATCATATGACCACAACGCAAACGATATTTCTATCAACAATGTGCTTAGACAGTGCTTGGAGATTATTTCCGTATTTCCACTTCTCTCTGTCTACAGCTATCATGCATACAACCACTACAACAAAGGTGGCAGTTTGTATATCCACTACCCTGATGAAAACCTTTCTACCGCTGAGGTAATTCTCAAAACGCTCCGTCCTGACCAACAGTACACACCGCTTGAAGCTCAGGTGCTTGATATGGCACTTGTGTTGCACGCAGAGCACGGTGGTGGTAACAACTCTACATTTACCACCTGCGTTGTTACAAGCTCAGGTACTGATACATACTCAGCAGTTGCCGCTGCACTTTGTTCCCTAAAAGGACCTAAGCACGGCGGTGCAAATGAGAAAGTTATGGGTATGATGAAAGATATTAAAAAGAATGTCAGGGACTGGAAAGATGAAGATGAAATCAGCGCATATTTAGAGAAAATCGTTGATAAGCAGGCGTATGACAAGGCTGGTCTTATCTATGGTATCGGTCACGCTGTTTATTCTATCTCTGACCCTAGAGCACGTGTGTTCAAAGACTTTGTCGAACAGCTTGCACGTGAAAAGGGCAAGATGAAGGAATACGGTTTGTACGAAAAAATCGAACGCCTTGCGCCTGAGGTTATAGCGAAAAAGCGTAAGATGTACAAGGGCGTTTCCGCTAATGTCGACTTCTATTCAGGCTTTGTGTACAAGATTTTAGGTTTACCGCCTGAGCTGTATACACCGATTTTCGCTGTAGCGAGAATTGCAGGCTGGAGTGCACACAGAATCGAAGAGCTTATGAATGTGTCTAAGATTATCCGTCCTGCTTATATGAGCATTTCAGAAGAAAAGCCATACACAAATATGATAGACAGATAAGAAAAAAGCCACAGTTTAACGCTGTGGCTTTTTAAAAGGTAGATATGAAAAATTTTTTCTCTAACAAGTATATATGCGTCATAACGGCTACGTTGTGCACTCTGCTTTGGGGTACAGCGTATCCGCTTATAAAGCTCGCATATAGTGATATGAATATCATAAGTATTCCCGATAAACTGCTTTTTGCGGGACTGAGATTTTTTATCGCAGGTATTATGGTGTTTATAGTCTGCGCATTTACAAAAAAGAATGTTTTTGATATAGACAAAAAGCGTGCGCCACAGATTTTGATTTACTCGCTGTTGCTCACGGTGTTTCACTACACATTCAACTACATCGGTGTAGGAAATGCCAGCGCAACAAAGACATCTGTACTTTCTGCGTGTTCGGCTTTTTTAGGAGTTCTGTTAGCACCTGTGTTTTTCAAAAACGAAAAACTGACCGCAAAAAAAATAGTCGGTTGTATTGTCGGTGCTGTCGGTATAATTATCGTAAACTTAGGCTTTTTTTCGGGAACATTCAGCTTTGTGGGCGAAGGCTTTATTATACTTGCGACGTTGTGCAGTGCAACAGGTAGCCTGTACGGTAAGATTGTGTCAAAAGGCAAGGTTTTTGAAGTAACTGCGTGGCAGCTTTTTGTTGGTGGTGCTTTGCTGTGTGCGGTAGCGTTGGTGTTTGGTGCGACAGTTGCGTTTAACACAGCAGGTGTGTTCGAGCTGTTGTTCTTAGCATTTGTTTCAGCCGCATCGTTTTCGCTTTGGACAGCGTTGCTTGTGTATAATGATGCAGGCAAAATTATGATTTTCAACCTGCTTATTCCTGTTTTTGGCACAATGTGGTCATACATTATTTTAGGTGAAACAGATATATTCAATCCGCTGTATATCATAAGCCTTGTACTCATTTGCGTTGGTATAACGCTTGTGAATTTAACAGACAGAGCAAAGAACTGACAAATAGTCGGTTCTTTTTTTGTTTTAATTACTAAATTGATTTACATTTTCTGTTTATATGGTAGAATAATAATGATATATGTTTTTTAGCAAACAACATTTGAGGTGATAGTATGAGAATGACAAAAATTGTGTGCACAATGGGTCCTGCGTGTGATGATGTTAATATACTGATAAAGATGATAGATGCCGGAATGAATGTTGCGCGCTTTAATATGTCACATGGAACATACGACGAGCAACAGGCTCGTTTTGACAGGGCAAAAGAAGCTATCAAAAAATCAGGCAAAAATGTTGCATTGCTTCTTGATACAAAAGGCCCTGAAATCAGAATAGGAACTTTTCCTGACAACAGCATTACCGTAAATGAAGGTCAAGAGTTCAGACTTTATTCAAAACAGGGCATAGGTGATGAAAACGGCGTTTCGCTGTCGTATCCTAAGCTTGTATCTGTTTTTGCAAAAGACAAGTCCTGTGTCGGCAGACAGATTTTGTTTGATGATGGCAAGATAGTTGCCCGTGTTATAGGTACCAGCGACGATGCTATTATCTGCAGAATTGTAAACGGTGGAAAGCTCTCTAACAGAAAGAGTATCAATATTCCGGGCTATGATATCCATATGCCGTATATCAGCGCAGCAGACAGAGCTGACATAGAGTTTGGTCTTAAGCAGGGTGTAAATGTAGTAGCGGCATCGTTTGTCCGCAGTGCAGATGACGTTCTCAAAATGCGTGATTTTATCGATAGTCTGGGTTATGAAGATGTTGAGATTGTTGCAAAGATTGAGAATCAGAGCGGCGTTAACGACATAGATAGGATAATTGCGGTTGCAGACGGCATTATGATTGCCCGTGGTGATATGGGTGTTGAGATACCGTTTATAAAGCTTCCACAAATTCAGAAAATGATTATCCGCAAATGCGTTCTTGCGGGCAAGTATGTCATTACGGCTACACAAATGCTTGAAAGTATGACAACAAACATAAGACCGACCCGTGCTGAGATTTCCGATGTTGCAAACGCGGTGTATGACGGTACAAGCGCGGTTATGCTGTCAGGTGAGTCAGCAGCAGGTGACTATCCTGTTGAATCTGTCAAGGCGCTGGCCGACATATGTGCACAAGCTGAAACAAACCACGATTTGATGGACCTCAAAAATGTTGTCGGCAAAATTGAAGTTGGTAGCAGTTTCAGGGATAATATCTGCTATAACGCTAAGCACACTGCACAGAATGTAGGAGCCAAGGCGATTATTGCAGAAAGTCTGACAGGTGCGGTCGCTCGTGCTATGGCACACTACAGACCTGAATGTCCGATTATCGCAGTTGTCACAAAAGAAGATGTGTGCAAAAAACTATGTCTTAACTGGGGTATTACAGCGGTGCTTGGCGAAGAAATGCAGAATGCTGACGAGATAAATGATCAAGCTATTTCAAAGGCGCTTGAAACAGGATATGTCAAAAAAGGAGATATAGTAATTGTCATAAGCTCCAACAAAGTAGTGCCAAAGTCGGAGGCCAAGCGGTCTTA
>JAZUOM010000003.1:0-4350 GCA_045604645.1 Ruminococcus sp.
AGAGTAAGACTCTATCAGGGTACTGGTAAAATCACAATCAACGACAGAGATATCGACGATTATTTCGGTCTTGAGACACTCAAACTCATCGTTAGACAGCCTCTTGCTTTAACAGAAACAGGCGAGAAATTTGATGTTGTATGTCGTGTTGCAGGCGGCGGTGTTACAGGTCAGGCTGGCGCTATCCGTCATGGTATTTCAAGAGCACTTCTTCAGTATGATTCTGAGTCTCTCAGAGCAACACTCAAGAAGGCAGGTTTCCTCACACGTGACCCACGTATGAAAGAGCGTAAGAAATACGGTCTCAAAGCAGCTAGACGTGCTCCACAGTTTAGTAAGAGATAATTATTATATCGTTTACATTATCCCGAAGGCTACGGCTTTCGGGATTTTTGTTTTGGTACGAATATACTTGTCAGCTTTTTCATATACTGGGGTAATCTTCCCTGCTGTGTTATTCTAAGTATCTCATAAAGGCGTTTCTACACTTTGGTAAAACTGGAATAGGATATGAAATCTATCTTACACATGTGCATTTGTTTCTTGTACAATGTGTATAAAATCTGCTTTATTTCGGGTTTGACTTGATGATGATGGCTTAGTATAATGTGGCACAAAGTAAAGGAGGCTCTTATGAAAAAGCTAAATTTCAAAAAGACTATTAAACGGGGTGTGGCTGTTACATTATCGCTTGCGATAATATTTATCAGCACGGTGCTCACATCAAAATTAAACGCTCCTAAGGCAAAAGAGAACGAATATCCGGTCCACATAACCTACCACAACCTTAAGCATGTAAGGTTTATGAGTAGTGGAACCGTATCCGATGCGCTGAAAGAAGCCGACATAAAACTGCAAAAAGACGATGTGATGAACGTATCACAAAACAGTGCTGTCTATGACGGCATAGATATTGTAGTAAATGAGGTAAAGTACATCAGCAATAGTGATACTGAGAAAATTGCGTCAAAAACAGAGTATCAACACAGTGACGATTATCCTCAGGGCTATGAGGAGGTAAAAACTCAGGGCAAACACGGCGCTGTGGAAATTACCACTACATATAAATATGTAAACGGCGAGTTCCACTCCGTGTGTGGCAAGACACAGCAGGTGTTAGAAAAACCTCAGAACAAGGTCGTGCTAAAAGGTACAGCAGAAATTGCACAGGCATCGAATCTGGGAACAGCATCGCACAGTGCAACGACCACAACAGGTAGCATTGACGGATTGTCATATTCCAGAGTGCTGACAGGTTCGGCAACGGCATACACAGCTTCGCAGGGTGCACTCACAGCAACAGGAGTGCCTGCGTACGTTGGCGGTGTAGCGGTCAATCCTAATATAATTCCATACGGCTCAAAGCTCTATATCGTTGCTGACGGCTATACCTATGGTTACGCTACGGCTGTTGATACAGGCGGTGCATTGATGAGTGGTACAGCGCTTGTTGACCTTTATATGTCAACTTACGATGAATGCATCAACTTCGGCAGACGAAATGTTACTGTGTATGTTTTGAGTTGATAAGTGTATTTGATATAAGAAAAAGCTCCCGTTTTTTGCGGGAGCTTTTTTACCAATTACTGATATTATCCTTTTTCATAGCGTGAATGATTTTGGTCTTAAGTTGCGGATAATCACGCTCAAGATTTTTAACAAGAGCTTTGGTTTCTTCTCTGACGGTTGTTTTATCAACCGGACAGTTGCTCTTTGTTACAGGAAGACGGTTGCGGTGGCACGCGTTTTCTACCTCGTTTTCAGTAAGCGCAATCATCGGACGTATCATGTGTATATCTTTGTTTGACAGGTATGTCACAGGAGAAAAGCACGATAGCGTTCCACCTTGCAAAAGATTCATCAGAAAAGTTTCGACCGCATCGTCTAAGTGATGCCCGAGCGCTATTTTGTTACAGCCGTATTCGTTTGCCATATCGTGCAAAATTCCTCGTCGCATACGTGAGCAAAGTGAGCACGGATTCTTTTCTTTTCGGTTGACAAAAACCACGTTATATAGTTCCGTGCGTTTTATATGATGCTCTATTCCCTGCTTATTGCAAAAATCTTCTATTTGCGAAAAGTCAGAATCTTTATTTTCAAAACAAGGGTCTAAGGTTATAGCGACAATAGAAAAGCTTTTTGGGTAGTACTTGCTTAGTAAATGTAAGCCGTACAGTAGCACAAGGCTGTCCTTGCCACCCGAAACACCAACGGCAATTTTGTCGTTTTCTTCTATCATATTGTAAGTGTCAACAGCATTTCGCATCAGCGAACAAATGTATTTCATATTAATGTCCTTTGTTTATTACATTATAATATATTTAGTATATCACCCTTGATTTAAAAAGTAAAATGTCTTATAATAGCCGTATTATATTTTTCGGAGGATATTATGAAAAGAATAATTGCTATATTACTTACTGTGTTGATGGTACTGTCTCTTGCGGCGTGTTCGATTAATACACATGGCAAAAACCCTGATGGTACTGATGTGACCGAGTCACAGAGTGATGGTAAGGCTGATATCACAAAATATAAGAAAGATTTTTCAGGTATGCAGTCATATCTTGTTGACATGGACCTTATAGATGACAGCAAGGATAAGAAAAAAGAAACACAGGCAGATATTATCGGTGCAAAAAAGGGTGTTAGATATACACTGGACGCTTCGAGTTTTGTCGAGTTTTATGAGTTTGATACAAACGCAACCCCTGATGAAGCACAAAAAGTATATGATGATATCAGCAATAATGGTGTATACAATGTGCTTGATTTAGAGGATATGAAAGGCGTTGTTTCCAATAGCGGAAAGTTTGTTATGCTTTACCCGGCGAATAGCAAATATGATTATTCCAAGATTATCACAGAGTTCAAAAAATTCTGATTAAATTTCAATTAATAAAAGCCTGACTGTTGATGCGGTCAGGCTTTTTGTATAGGTTAGTGTATTTTGTTACCACATGAATTGCAGAAAACAGCATCTTCGTATACTGGTGCGTTACAGTGTGGACAGTTTTGAGGGTTAACAGTATGGCTGATGTCATCAGATGTAAATACTGAAGGGCTTTGTCTAATAGCTTCTACAGAGTTTTGTGGTTGAGTGTGTGGCGGATGTACCAAAGATGGTTGCTCCGTATAAATCTGGTTGTATCCTGCGATAGTTGCTTTCATATATTTTTTGTATTTTGACGCCATAATTGCATTTAATGTAAAAATCACACCAATCAGCAAGATTGTTATAATCGCAATGATATATGATATTCCGCCTTCTGCAAAGTCCTCTGCAGTTGAATGCGTAAGAATATTGAATCCAAAGAGAAAAACGCACACTGCAAAAATGATATTGAAAACACGGTATGTTCCGGCACATTTATATGTCATAGAAATGGTAGTAAGATTTTGCTTTATTTTGTAAAAAAATCTGCACTGAAATATATAGAACAGAAATGCGATTACAAGTAGCAGTGCAATCAGCATTATCAGTCCAATAGCAAATACAGCTCCAAAAGCAAATAAAAATGTTTCTATGCCAGGGTCAACATTTTCGGCTGTGGTGTTTAAAAACTCTCTGAAAGACATCGTAGCTGTAATGTAGATGGCAAAAATTGATACGAGTTTAAGTATCGAAACTACGTGCAGAAGCGAAAAACCGGATAACGGTGTTGACATAGGATTATTTTCTCTACTTTTGATGTATACAATTATATACCCTATTGAAAAAGGAAAGAATAAGCAGATTGAAAAAATTTCAGTTATATATGAGAAATGAAAAGTGTAAGTTGATAAAAAGAAATGACGGATTACAAAATCTGCAAGAAGCAAGGTGCCTAAAACAGCGTGCAAGATTGCTAAGGTTAAAATTATAGGCTTTTTGAAAAAATTCTTAATAATATTACAGTTTCGTACAAAAGGATTAAAATTATATTGCTCTGTCTTGAACATAGGCTGTCCCCCTCTACATTATATGTAGTATTATATCAACAGATACAATACTAGTCAATCGCGCATCTACATATTGTGGATAAATTTGAAAAAACAGTCTATATTTTGTGTGAAAAAAATTAATTCAAAAATTAGAAAAAAATTTAAAAAAAGCCTTGACTTTTAATTCTCTTTGTAATATAATTCAAATGTTCCGCGAAAAACGGAAAGCACAAAAAATCTGTGATTTATCACAGATTTCGACACGGCTTTTTAGTTAAAGCGAACAAAGGACCTTGAAAATTAAACAACGAAATAGTAGGTGAGAACCCGTAATTACTTTGAGTATAATTACACAAGAAATTACAAGTGAGATGACACTAAAAAACATCAGTAAGCAATCGAGAGATTGCGGACAGCACGCAAGTG
>JAZUOM010000004.1:0-33711 GCA_045604645.1 Ruminococcus sp.
ACATGGCTACGATCCGACTTATGCATTATTGCGTAAAGGAAGGGTTGTTATGCTACTTTCACTCAAGGATATCTTCGTGAATGACGGCATGAAATCCGACTATAATTACACTCTGTCTTTAAATGATGTTGACATTGACGGGATATATCCATTCAAATCTCTTGTTACTGTTAACGCTCATATTGAGAATAAGACAGGGCTTGTCACACTTGATATCGACGCACAGTACGATTACTCCCGTCCATGTGACAGATGCTATGTGGAGGTTGATTCACACTTTACACAGCATTTTTCACACAGACTTGTCGAGTCGCTTGAGGGTGACTACAATGATGAATACATCGAAACCACCGACTACAAGCTTGATTTATCCGAGCTTATCACAACTGATATTTTGCTATCTTTGCCGTCTAAGTATCTTTGCAAGGGGGACTGTCAAGGTCTCTGTCAAAAATGTGGACATAATCTTAACTTAGGCGAATGTGATTGTGACAAGCGAGTGATAGACCCTCGGCTTGAAGCATTGAAAGAATTACTAGACTAACATATAATATTACAAGGAGGTCGTCACAATGGCAGTACCAGCAAGAAAGACATCAAAAGCAAGAAGAGACAAGAGAAGAAACAACGTTTGGAAACTTCCAATGCCTGCTCTTTCAGTTTGCCCAAACTGCGGCGAGTACAAGGCTCCACACAGAGTATGTGGTAACTGTGGTATGTACAATGGCAGACAGGTTATCGCTAAAGATGCTGAATAATCAATAACAAAAGTATCAGGCGGCAGCAAATATGCCGCCCTTTTGTTTTATATGGAGGTGTGATGTAATGGCAGTAAAAATTAATAGCATTGAAGCACACAGCCACGCATCACGATGTGGCATCAGGGAAAACGAGTATCTTGTTTCAATTAATGGTAACGAAATTATTGATGTGCTTGATTATCGTTTTTATCAGTTTTCAAAAGAACTTACACTTGTTGTAAGAGACGAGTATGGAGCACAAAGGACAATAAATCTCAAAAAGCCCGAGTATGATGAGCTTGGGCTATTATTTGACACATATCTTATGGACGAGCAGAAAAGCTGTAAAAACAAATGTATCTTCTGCTTTATTGACCAGTTACCACAGGGTATGCGCGATACACTTTATTTTAAAGACGACGATTCCCGTATGTCGTTTTTGTTTGGAAACTACATCACGCTTACTAATATTACAGAGCACGAAATTGACAGAATTATCAAGATGCACATAAGCCCTGTTAATATTTCTGTTCATACTACTAACGAAGAGTTAAGATGCAAAATGATGAACAACCGCTTTGCAGGGGATGCACTAAAGCATCTTAAAAGGTTGTCACAAAGTTCGATTGAAATCAACACACAGATAGTGTGCTGTCCCGGATATAATGACGGGCAGGAGCTAAAAAAAACGCTGAGTGATTTAGAAGAACTGGGTGTTAATATGATAGCAGTTGTTCCTGTCGGACTGACAAAGCACAGACAAGGACTTGCAAAACTTACTCCTTTTACAAAGGAAAAGGCTATCGAAACACTTGATATTATCGAAAACTTTGCAAGCGAGTGTCTGAAAAAACACGGCAGACGCGTCGCTTTTGCTGCGGACGAGCTGTATATCAAAGCTGAGCGTGATATACCAGATGCAGAACATTACGAGGATTTTTCCGCACTTGAAAACGGTGTTGGTCTTGTATCTCTGTTACAAGACGAGCTTATGTATGCGCTTTCTGACTATGAGGGCGACACGGATATGAACCGCAAGGTGACAATCGCCTGTGGCACATCTGTTGCACCGTTTATGCGCCGGATGATGGACAGCATAGAAGAAAAGTTTAGCAATGTTAAAGTCAACGTTGTTCCTATCAAAAATGAATTTTTCGGCGGTGGAGTCAACGTCAGTGGACTTATTGTTGGTGCTGATTTGATAAATCAACTAAATGATGTTGATTTAGGTGATGAGCTTTTGATTTCGTCATCTATGCTCCGTTATGAAAACGACTTATTCTTAGATGATACTTCAGTTTCTGATGTAGAGAAAAAGTTAAATATAAAGCTTACACCGGTTAACAATAACGGTGAAGAGCTACTTTTAGCAGTGATTTCGAAAGGAAGTGAATGATATGAAACCGGTTATAGCTATTGTCGGACGCCCTAATGTGGGAAAATCTACTCTGTTTAATAAACTAATCGGTCAGCGTGTATCTATTGTTGATGATACACCTGGTGTAACCCGTGACCGAATTTATGGAGAAGTTGAATGGCAGGGCACAACTGCGACAATAATTGATACAGGTGGTATAGAGCCACATTCAGACGATATTATTTTGTCACAAATGCGACTTCAGGCTGAACTCGCTATCGAAACAGCCGATGTGATTATTCTTGTGACAGATGTAAAAAGCGGCGTTGTTGCTACTGACCTTGATGTAGCACAGATGTTACTCAAAAGTTCAAAACCAATCGTTCTTTGCGTAAACAAATGCGATGGTGTTGGCGAGCCTGACCCTGCTTTTTATGAGTTCTATAATCTGGGATTAGAGCCAATAGCAGTATCATCTGTTCATGGTCATGGCACAGGCGATTTACTTGACGCTGCTTTTTCACATTTGCCGGCAGACGATGAACTGCAGGACGATCCACAGGTTATTTCTGTTGCTGTTATCGGCAGACCAAATGTAGGTAAGTCTTCGCTCATTAACAAAATCACAGGTGAAAGCCGTTGTATAGTATCAAATATCGCAGGCACAACTCGTGACAGCATTGATACAAAAATCCAGAATCAGTATGGTACATTCAATTTTATAGATACCGCAGGTATGCGAAAGAAAAGCAAGATTGTTGATGCTATCGAAAAGTACTCAATCCTTAGAGCAAAAATGGCAATCGAGCGATGCGATGTCTGCGTTATTATGATTGATGCCGAAACCGGTGTCACAGAGCAGGATACCAAAATCGCAGGTATGGCGATTGAGGCAGGTAAGGGTTGTATTATTGCTGTCAACAAATGGGATGCTATTGAAAAAGACGACAAAACCATGCCTAATTTCAAAAAAGATATCGACACAGACTTTGCGTTTATGTCATACACACCGTCAGTGTTTATCTCTGCAAAGACAGGTCAGCGACTTTCCAACTTGTTCGAGCTTATTGTTCAGGTTGCTAACAACAACGCTATGCGTATCCGGACAGGTATGCTGAACGAACTTTTAGCACAGGCGACAATGCGTGTGCAGCCACCAACAGATAAGGGTAAACGTCTCAAGATTTACTATATGACACAGGCGTCAACAAAACCGCCTACATTCGTGTTTTTCTGTAACAATGCGGAACTGTTTCATTTCTCTTACCAGAGATATCTTGAAAACCGAATCAGAGAAGCATTTGAACTTTCAGGTACCCCTATCAGAATTATCATAAGGGAAAGAGGAGACAAATGACACAGGCTATAGTCATCAGGGTGATAATCACTGCTGTGATTGCGTATCTTTTCGGCAGCATCAGCTTTGCGGTTATTTTCACTAAAATGAGTTCAAACAAAGACATCAGAGAAATGGGTAGCGGTAACGCAGGATTTACTAACGTGCTTCGTTCTGTAGGTGTTGCACCTGCTGTATTTACACTGCTGTTTGATTTCTTAAAGGGTGTTATTGCAGGATTTGTCGGCAGATGGATTTTTTCATCAATAACAACAGGCGATTTATCAAACGAACTTGTAATATACGGCGGATTTATCGGTGGTGTGTTTGCTATCATCGGTCATATGTATCCGATATATTTCGGCTTTAAAGGCGGCAAGGGAATTGTCACAGCAGCAGCTATGATGGCTGTCACCGACTGGAGAGTTTTCCTTATGATACTTGCTACCTTCCTGATAGTTTTCTTTATTTCAAAAATCATCTCTCTTTCATCGATAACATGTGCCGCACTTTATGGTGTGTACACATTCATAATTTCATATTTTGCAGAGTATCAAAAGGGTGCTTTTCCTTTAAGATACGTATTGCTGACAAGCTTTCTTGCATTTTTCCTTGGCGTTTTTGTTATTATTAAACACAAGGAAAATATCAAAAGACTGATAAGAGGCGAAGAAAAGAAAATCAAAGCAAAAAAATAAGCACAAAACGCATGGTTTATCCATGCGTTTTCTATTTTACTATTGCATAAAATTAATTGATATTGTAATATAGACAAAAGGGGTTTTGAATATGAAAAAAATACTTGCAGTTGCTTTGATTTTAATGCTGTTGATATCTGTATCGGCTGTTACTGCATCAGCAATAGATTACAGATGCAACATCGATCCGGTTTCAACACACGTATATATGGAGAATCTTGACACTAATACTGTAGTGTATGAGAAAAATGCCGATGAAACGGTGCCTCCTGCATCTCTTACCAAGATTATGACATACATAGTTGTTGTTGAAAATGTACCTGACCTTGAGAATACAAAGGTCACAATAACAGAAGATATGTTTACTTCTGTTGATTTGAGTGTAAGCTCGATTATGGGCGATGGACTTAACAACTATATTGGAGAAGAATTTACTGTACTGCAACTTCTCAACGGACTTATGATTCCGTCGGGCAACGATGCCGCATGTGCACTTGCATATTACATAGGCGATGGCGCGATTGATAATTTTGTCGATATGATGAATCGCAAAGCAGGTCAGCTTTCCTGCAAAGGGACTCATTTTATTAATCCTCACGGATTATGTGACGAAACAGAAGATAAACAGCATTATACAACGGCGCGTGATATGGCGATAATGCTTAAATACGCTTCGCAGAAACCATACTTTATGGAGATAACAGGCAGTTACCAGTATGATGCAGGTATGAATCAGATGATTGAAACCTCTAATTATACTATTGACCCAAATTATCCTCAGTATTACTATGAGCCTATCGAGGGCGGAAAAACAGGCTTTACTGACCAGGCTGGCAGATGCCTTGCTACTACTGCAAGTAAAGATAATTATCGCTATCTTTGTGTGTCAATGGGTGCAGAGTATTCGTATGAAGAGAATGTAAATTATGCAATGCTTGATTCAAAGGATTTATACGAGTGGGCATTCAACAATATTGTTATGACAACTGTGCTTTCAGACACACAGGTTATGGATAGCCTTAATGTCAAGTATGTATGGGGCGAAAGAAAGGTTGATATAGTACCTGAAAAGTCAGTACAAGCGCTTCTACCTGCAGATTATGACAAGAGCAAACTTGTTACATCAACTAATTTACCGCCATACGCAGAGGCTCCTTTGACAAAAGGTCAGGTGATGGGTAGCGTTTCTCTTTATTACGACGGAGAACTGATTGGTACAACTAATCTTGTTTCGTCTGAGGATATTTCTGCTGATACTACAAACAAGATAGCGCATTTCTTTTATGACAACATCATTACTACAGCGATTATTTGTGCATTAATCGTTGCGATTGTTATCTACACTGTTTCTACACGCAAGCGTAAGAAAAAACGTCAGTCACGTTATAGATACAGATAATTGCATATACTAATAGCGGCGGTTTCATACCGCCGTTTTATACTTTTGGTATTGCTATTGACGAAACAGTATACAAAGTATAAAATATTAACAGTTGATTATTTTTTGGAGGCATATTATGGATTGTATTTTTTGTAAAATAGCAAATGGCGAAATTCCTACAAATAAAGTTTATGAAGACGATAAGATTATCGCATTTTACGATTTGGAGCCACAAGCACCTGTGCACGTGCTGATTATCCCTAAAGAGCACATCTGCTGTGCGGACGAGCTCAACGTTGACAACAGTGCTGTTGTAGGCTATATCTTCTCAAAGGTGCCACAGATTGCACAGTCACTGTCACTTGACAATGGTTATCGCATCGTCAACAACTGCAAAGAGGACGGCGGACAAACTGTTTTCCACCTGCATTTCCATCTTTTAGGTGGCAAGAAACTTAACACAACTTTTGCATAATTTACGAGGTGCATTATGAGTAATACTTATAAAATGACCATTGCTTCTTGTGAGCGAGAACTTCCTAAATTTGCTGTTAATGATAAGCTTGATATCGCTGCGTTCATTATGTTTGGCGATGTAGAGATTACGGAAAAGTCAGCAAAAGCACTATATGATAAATGCCCTGAACACGATATTGTCATTACAGCAGAAGCAAAGAGTATTCCGCTTTGCTACGAGTTTGCACGTATTGGCTGTCAGCAGTATGTAGTAGCCAGAAAGGGCACAAAGGTATATATGAGTGACCCTATCTGCGTATCGGTGAACTCAATCACCACTACATATGACCAGAAATTATATCTGGGCAAAGAAGACGTAGAAAAACTAAAGGGCAAGCGTGTGCTTATTATAGATGACGTAATATCCACAGGAGAGAGCCTTATAGCACTTGAAAAGTTAGTTGATGCAGCAGGTGGCGAAATTGTAGCCAAAGCTGCAGTGCTTGCAGAGGGCGATGCTGCAAACAGAGATGATATAATTTTTCTTGAAAAACTACCTCTTTTCTTTAAATAACTAATAAGGATGATTTTAAATGAAACGATTGCTTGCACAGATAGGTCTTACATACTTGTTGGTGCTGGCAATCGTTTTTTATTTTGGCAAAACATCTGCAATTTTGCTGTCGATTTGCGCCCTTGTTGCCTTTGTTATCTTTTTGTCTGTCAAAAAATGTCGAAAAACTATTTATCTACCTGTTATGGCGTTTGTAGCCCTTTTTGCGTGTGTTGTTAATATTGTTTACACCTGTACTGTATATGATAGAATAACACAGACTTACGATGGGTATGAAGGTGTTATCAGCGCAAAGCTAAAGGACGAGCCGTACAAGTATTACAACAACTATTGTTACAGGTTTACTGCTACAAAGATCAACGGACAAGAATGTGATTTTGACTTTCTTGCGTATCATAGCGACCTTGTTGAGGTTGAGGTGTGCGATACTGTTGATATGTATGCAACGCTGTCAAAAATCGACGACCATACAAAAATAACAAAAGGATATTTTCTGCGTGCCAACCTTGGTTATGATGATGTCAAAATGACGGTCCATAGAAGCGAGCAAAAATCATTGTACTATTATGCTGTAAAACTACGGCAGACAATCAGGAATTACGTTGATTCAGTAATGGATGAGGATACGGCTGATTTGTGTAATGCACTCCTTGTTGGTGATAAATTTTCGCTTTCTTTTGATGTCAGGAAGGATTTTGTAAGATCGGGTTCATCGCACCTTATTGTTGTATCCGGATTGCACTTTTCAATTCTTGCATCTTTCTTTTTGATGCTTGCGCGTCGCTTTAGCAGATATAGATTTCTAAGCCTGATACCCGCTACTGCTTTTATTATTATATATATGGCTGTAACGGGATTTTCTCCGTCAGTTATGCGTAGCGGCATAATGCTTATGGTGTGCGTTGTTGGACTTGCTGTGTTTTCTGAACCATATAGCCCTAATTCGTTGGGACTTTCAGCTTTGATTGTGCTCTTTATATTTGGTCCATACAGCGCAGGTGACGTAGGGCTTTTGCTGTCGTTTGCATCTACTTATTCAATCGTAAAACTGTCACCTGTATTTTATGAATATTTCTATACTAGAATTATAAAAGAACATAAAAAGCGCAAAAGTATACTTTCTAAACTACTTTTAAAGACATTTAGAGTATGCCTTTCTGTGGTGTGTATGAATATAAGTGCGTTGATTGTATCTGTACCGTTGTCGATAGTGTTCTTTGGTGCGGTATCAACAGTGTCAGTTATAGCGTCACTTGTGTTAGTTGTTCCGATACAGTTGTTGCTTATTACATGTGTTGTTATGTGTCTGTTGAGCTTTGCACCGTTTGCAACTTTTGTGTTTGTTTTTGTTGCTCAGTTGTGTTCAGAGTTCATCTATGAAACTGTTTCGTTTTTTGGTAAGCTTAAGTTTTCTTATCTATATGTAGATAACAATTATGTGTATCTGTGGCTTCCGTTTTCGATTGTTCTGTTCGTGCTTATGATGCTTTCAAATCACAGGTATCGTGTTTTAGTAACGGCTTTGTCGTCTGTGCTGATACTTATTGTTGGAAATATCAGTGCAATGCTTATGACTCAAAATACACAAAGTCTGTATGTTTACGATGTGGATGAAGGAAAAGCGGTTGTATATTCCTCGCCTGAATCAAACTGTATACTGGCACTTGATTGCAACAAGCACAACTGTGCCGATGTTGTAAACAAGCTTGAGCATACTACAGATAAGATTGATTTTATTGGAGCCGTTTCAAATACAAGAAATGCTAAAAATTCACTTGAATATTTGTCAGAAGTATTTGCAATTAATGACGTTTTGCTGTATGATACAAAGAGGACAGTTAAGCTTTCTGATACAGTAACAAATGTGATTACTCCGACTCAACGATGTACTGTGAATTTATCTGATAATGCTGTTGTTGATTATTATCTGATAGATAACGCTTATGTAACGTATTTAAGTACAGAAAAAACTGATGTACTTATACTACCTGATTACATTGATGTATCGCTTATTCCTCAACATATCAGGAGCGCCGATGTTATCATAACATCTACCTGTCCTGAAAATTTTGATATGTTAAACTGTGATACTCTGATTATCAGCGCAGATGAAGACTGTGCGTATCACATAATGAAGACTATGTATACCGTAAGTGAGCGTGTTTTGCTGACCGCTGAATCTGACGTAAAAATCAAACTGGGGGTGTAGGTGTGCCTGTTCTAAAAGAAACTGATTTCAAAAAGCATATATCGTCAAAGCAGTTTTCTAATCTTTACTACATTGATGGCGAAGAAAAAATGCTTGTTTCTATGTACACAGATGCCCTTGTAAAAAAACTGATGGGGGACGAGCCACCTCAGTTTAACTACCATGTGTTTGATAGCGAGTGCGATGTGACAGATATATCAGTAGCGTGCGATGTTATGCCGTTTATGTGTGATAAAAACTGTGTAAAAATTGTTGACCTGGATGCCGATAGTTTAAGCACAGAAGACCTGGATGCACTTGTGGATATTTTAAAGAATATCCCTGATACAAGCGTAGTTATACTAACTATGACAACACTTGTTCCACCCTCAAAAGTATCCAAAAAGCAAAAAAAGCTCAAGGATATTTTTGAAAAAAACGGCATTGTTGCTGATATGTCAAAACGCTCACAGATGTCACTCGAAAGAACAGTGTGCAAATGGGCTAAAGAATGTGGCAGTAGCATCAGCGAGCTGACTGCATCAAAACTTATTAATATATGTTCTGGTGATTTGCGTGTACTTCATAACGAGATAGAAAAACTCTCTGCCTTTGCTCTTGATAGCGAGATAACTGAGCAGATGATAGATATGCTTGTGGCTAAAAATCTGCAGGCTAAGATATACGATTTGTTTGACTATGTTATAGCGCAGGATTTTGACAAAGCGATGAAAACTATTGATGTGCTTTTCTATCAGAGAGAAGAAAGCATCGCTATTGTTATAGCTCTTGGGTCTGCTTATGTGGATATGTACAGAGCACGCATTGCTACCGAAAATGCTATTCCTATGAAGATTTTTGCTGATGAGTTATCATACAAAAACCGTGCGTGGGTGCTTGACAAAATGGCACGGCAATCAAAGCGTATCTCAACAGTTGCACTGAGAAAGAGCATTGATGCGATTCTTGATTTAAACGAAAAACTTGTCAGTGTCACAGTAAATCAACGTGTCGAGATTGAAAAACTGATTTCGCGTCTGATATTGATTGCACGAGGCGATAGTGATGCCTGATTTTGAAAAGCTAAAATTAAAAGAAGTCATTATAGTCGAGGGTAAATATGACAAAATCACCTTGAATACTGTTGTACTTTCGCCTATAATAGCAACAAACGGATTCAGAATTTTCAACAGCAAGGAAACACAGGCTCTTATCCGCAATATAGCAAAAACAAGGGGTATTCTTGTTATGACTGATGTTGATTCTGCAGGCTTTGTCATACGCAATTTTTTAAACGGAATTGTAGACAAGTCGCAGATAAAACACGGATATATCCCTACTGTATACGGAAAAGAAAAACGCAAGTCAGAACTTTCAAAAGAAGGAAAACTTGGCGTTGAAGGTATAGACAGGGATGAACTTGTAAATGCTATAATAAAAAGCGGTGCAACAATCATAGGAAAAGATACAAAGCAAAGTTGCCGCGAAATCACAAAAATTGATTTTTATGATTTGGGACTTTGCGGAAAAGACGATTCTGCCAAACTTCGAAAAGCGTTTTTAAATCATCTGGGGTTGCCCCAGTATTTATCGAGCAATGCTATGATAAGTGCTATGAATTGTCTTTTCACTTATGATGAATTTAATGAAAAATTAAATAAATTCTTAACGGAGGTATTATCATGAATTTAAAAGGCACAAAAACAGAAGCTAACCTGATGGCTGCTTTTGCAGGCGAGTCACAGGCAAGAAACAAGTACACCTACTTTGCATCAAAAGCAAAGAAAGAGGGCTACAACCAGATTGCTGACCTCTTCATTGCAACAGCAGACAATGAGAAGGAGCACGCAAAACTCTGGTTCAAACTTTTAGGCGGAATCAATGACACAATGCAGAATCTTGAGGACGCTGCAGCAGGCGAGAATTACGAGTGGACAGATATGTACGCTACTTTTGCAAAAGAAGCAAGAGAAGAAGGTTTTATCGAAATCGCTGAGCAGTTTGAAGGCGTTGCTAAAATTGAAAAAGAGCACGAAGAACGCTACAGAAAACTTCTTGCTAATGTAAAAAACGGCGAAGTTTTCAAAAAAGGTTCTATTGTTATCTGGGAATGTGGCAACTGTGGTCATATCGTAGTTGGCACAGAGGCTCCACAGGTTTGCCCTGTTTGCTTCCATCCACAGGCTCACTTCAGAATCAAAGCTGAAAATTATTAATTCTTAATCAGAAATAAAAACACCCCGATTGGTAAAAACTAATCGGGGTGTTTTTTATGAAAAAAAGTATAGTCAAAAAGTTGTTGCCACAAATTTTCCTGTTTTTAGCAGGCGGACTTAGTTATGGTGTTTTGGAAATACTGTGGCGCAGAAGAACGCACATTTCTATGATAATAACAGGTGGTGCGTGTTTTTTGTCGCTTTATCACATTTTTAAAAAGCTCAAAGATACACCGTTGATTGTTAAGTGCGTGATAGGTAGTGCGCTTATCACAACATACGAGTTTATATGTGGATGCATAGTGAATCTGTGGCTGAAACTAAATGTGTGGGATTACTCAGCAATTGTAATGAATTTTCTGGGTCAGGTGTGTCTTTGGTACAGTTTTTTGTGGGGATTGCTGACTGTTCCGATAAGTTATATTTGCAGTAAAATACAAAAAAACTAGTTGTCTGACTTTGTAACAAAAGCTGACAAGATGCGGTTGTTTTTTATGCGTTTAACGGTCATTGTGAGGTCCTTGTATATAACACTCTGGTTAATTGTCGGAATAGTACCAAGCAACTCTACAATCAGACCTCCGACAGATACGCTTTCGATTTCATCATCGTCATTCATATCAAATATATCAAACAAATCTGACAAATCCATATCGCCGCTTACTATATATCTACCATCTTTCAGTTTTGTGTAGGTTCGTTCTTCTTCTTCGTCCTCGTCCCATATTTCGCCGACAAGCTCTTCGAGCAGGTCCTCCATTGTTACTATGCCTAGCATACCTCCGTATTCGTCAGTAACTATCGCTATATGAAGTTGCTTATCCTTGAAATCAGCAAGAATGTCAGATAGTTTTCTTGAT
Source organism: Ruminococcus sp. (assembly GCA_045604645.1). Taxonomy (GTDB): domain Bacteria; phylum Bacillota; class Clostridia; order Oscillospirales; family Acutalibacteraceae; genus Ruminococcoides. The sequence continues at coordinate 11,807 of JAZUOM010000004.1, forward strand.
TTGTAGATAAAATGAGCCTCGCTGACAAGCTCTTTTATGTCAGGTTCTTTGCCTTTTGAAAGTTCTTCTAAATAATCTCTTGTGTGCAGTATTCCGATGATATTGTCGATGTTGTCCTGATACACCGGGATTCGTGAGTATCTTTCATTAAGAATAGTTTGATGTATTCTTTCTTTGTCGTCTTGTATGTCAATTAATACAACGTCTACTCGTGGAGTCAGTATTTCAAGCGCAGTTTTTTCGTCAAACTCAAGTGCAGATTGAACCATTTCGCTTTCCTGCTCTTCGAGAATTCCCTCTTCTTCTATAGATTCAATAATATATTTAAGTTCGTCTTCAGTAACGCTTGGAGCGTCTTTTTTTATATTAGCAATTTTCATTGCCACAGTTTTGATTGCAAGAAACAGGTAAATAAACGGAGTAAGAATATATGTCAAAGCCTTAAGAATACCGGCAGTATACAGAACGATTGTGTCGCTTGCTTCTTTGCCAAGACATTTTGGGATAACTTCGCCAAATGTAAGCACTAATAATGTGGTTGCACCGGTGGCGATAGCTGCACCATAGTTTTGAAATATGTTCATACACAGTACGGTTGCGATTGATGAACACCCAAGATTGACGATATTGTTGCCAATGAGGATTGCGGTAAGCACTCTGTCAAAATTATCGCTGACCCAAAGTGCTGTAATGGCTTTTTTGTTTCCGTTGTCAGCATAACTTTTGAGTCTTATTTTATTTGCACATGAAAAAGCCGTCTCAACACAGGAGAAAAAAGCGGACAGTAATATACATATAGCGATTATAATTCCAAAAACGAAATTTTGATTCACTGATAAACCTCCAGTTAAACTATGTTATACATTAGAATACTATATAAATGCCAAAATAAAATTATATTATAGAAATAATGCAGAAAATGCTTAATTTTTCTTGAAGCCTATACAAAATGATGTTATAATATAACAAGTTATATACATTATTTTGTGTTTTTTGGTAACGCTATCTTTGGAGGCGTGATTTGCTATGAATACACATGATAATAATTTTATTAATAACAACTATACAGACGACGATACACAAGCAGAGCCTGATTTGACAGAGCAGTTTAATTCTGACAATTATCACGAGCGTATCGGTAATATCGGCTCGGTTATAACACGCAGGGGAGACAACGTTATTTACTGCCTGACCATAATCGGTCAGATAGAGGGTCACTATATTCTGCCAAGCAGCAACAAGACTACAAAATATGAGCATGTTATACCTCAGCTTGTTGCAATAGATGAAGATGAGCGTATAGATGGACTGTTGATTCTGTTAAATACTGCCGGTGGTGATGTCGAAGCAGGACTTGCGATTGCTGAGCTCATCTCCGGAATGAAAAAACCAACTGTCTCAATCGTATTAGGCGGGGGACATTCTATCGGCATTCCGCTTGCAGTTTCATCAGACAAGAGCTATATCGCCAAAAGTGCGTCTATGACCGTACATCCTGTCCGTACTACAGGGCTGACGGTTGGTGCACCCCAGACTTTTGAGTATTTTCGTCGTATGCAGGACAGGATTACTACTTTTGTAGCTGAGAATTCAAACATATCCAAAGAACGATACACACAGCTTGTGCTCAACACTGGTGAGCTTGTGACTGATATCGGCACAATACTCGAAGGCAATCAGGCTGTTGAAGAAGGTTTGGTTGATGAGGTGGGCACATTGAGTGACGCTACTGATTGTCTTTTTATGATGATTGATGAAATCAAAGCTAAATCAAACGATAATTCTAAATAAGAAAAATACGCCTTTGGCGTTACATATTGGAGGATAATAATGAGTATTTTTGATGCTATTGTTCAGGGCGTAGTGCAGGGACTTACCGAGTTTTTGCCTGTATCAAGTAGCGGACACCTCGCTATTACACAACACATTATGGGTGTGACAGAAAACAATCTGTTTTTTAATGTAATGTTACATATCGGCACACTCGTTGCAGTAGTAGCCTTTTACTACAAATTAATATTTAGACTTATCAAAGAGTTCTTTGCAATAGTCAAGGATATCTTTACCCGCAAATTCACTTTCAAGGATATGAACCACGACAGAAAAATGATATTTATGCTTATTATTGCGCTTTTGCCGTTGTTCCTTTTGTTCTTGCCGATTCCTTTTACAGATATGAGGGTAAAAGATTTAGCAGATAAGCTTTCATCAGATCAGAGCTGCTTTATTTTTGTTGGAATTTCACTTTTGCTGACAAGTATTCTGCTTACTCTTGGCAATGTGTTCAACAACAGATTATACAAAAAAGAGAAGGCAGCAGGCACTTTGTCACAGCTAGGTGCAGGCAAACAATCACTCAACGTTGTAGATGCTCTTGTAGTTGGTGTTACACAATGCGTTGCGGCTGTTCTTGCAGGTTTGTCACGAAGCGGTTCTACGCTTGCAGCAGGACAGATGAGGGGAGTAAATCGTCAGACTGCACTTGACTTTACTTTTATTATGGCAATACCGTCAATACTTGCAGCAGCGGTGCTTGAGCTTTCAGATGCTTTGAGTGCACCTGAGGGCATTACAATTTCTGCTGCTGCTATTATCGCAGGTATGATTGCGGCGGCTGTTGTTGGTTATCTTTCAATCGTGTTATTCAAGTGGCTGTTAAAAACCGACAAAATGTATATTTTTATTATTTATACAGCAGTAGTAGGTATAGCTGTTGTTGTAGTCAGTATTATCGAGATGAATGTTGGTCACAACATTTTTGTTTAATCTATAGATATTATTCTAATTCAGAAATATAGCAAGAGGTGATTAATTTGGCTAAAAAGAATACGTCTAAAAAGCCGGTCACTAAAAATACTTCAAAAAAATCGCAGGGCAATCAAAGGCGTACATCCGCTAAACCCACTGCTGATTCGGGAATGAACCCACAGGTAAAAGCTATTTTGCTTTGTGCTTTTTCTGTGATATTCTTTGCACTGTTATTCATAAAAGGCGACAATCTATGGCTTTGGTTGCGTAATTTTATGTTTGGACTTTTTGGCTTTTGCTTTATATTTGTACCATTTGTGTTTTTGTATCTTGGTATAATGACAGCCAAGGAAAAACAGATGTCACACAAAAACGCAAAGGTTTTGTTGTCGATACTTATTCTTGTATTTACCTGTACGCTTATATACCTTTGTGGCGGTGTTGATTACAACGAGGGCAGAAATTACGCACAGGCACTTTCTTCTTCGTACAAAGGCTCAAACAACCAGACCAGTATGTGTGGTATGCTTGGCGCGATACTCGGATATCCGTTTCGAGAGTGGTTTACCACAGTTCCTGCTGTGCTTATAACCATTGTTGTTTTAGTTGTGTTTATTATGCTTTTGACAGGTGTTACTCTTGTAGATGTAGCAAATGTTGCGCATAAACAATACGACCGTTATTCACAGAAAAAGGAAGAACGCCGTCGTCGCACAGCAGAGTATGTTAACAGCACGGCTGACGCAGAACCTGTCGATTATTACATAAATACGCTCAAAGATGCTAACGACAGAATTGATATTCCTATCGATGGTACAGCAGTAAAGAAGTCAAGGGGGCTTTCTCCTGAGGGCGAGGCTGACCAACAGATTATTGATATAATCAAAAACGCAAACAACGGCGTGATGGCACAGGAAGAACCTACAGATGCGTCTGAAGTTGCACAAAATATATCAAAGCGAAAAGTAAACCCTGTTATGTCTGATGGAGCAAAACAGGCTGACCCACAGACAGTACCGGTTGACCTAAAAAAAGAAACAACCGATATGCAACAGCAGGTTGAAAAAACTAAAAAAACATCAAAGAAAAAGGTATACAGTTATCCACCTGTAAAACTGCTTGACCCTAATATTGATACTGAGGGCAGTTCTGCTATGCTTGAACTTCAGAACAATGCCACAAAACTTGTTGATACGCTCAAAAGCTTTGGTGTCAATGCAACTATCACAAATATATGTCGTGGTCCTTCTGTAACCCGCTATGAATTACAGCCGGCGGCTGGTGTTAAAATAAGCAAGATTACTAACCTATCTGATGATATTGCACTTAATCTTGCTGCAAAAGGCGTCAGAATTGAAGCGCCAATTCCGGGCAAAGCTGCTATCGGTATCGAAGTCCCTAACAAAGTTACTAGTATGGTGTCTTTAAGAGAACTTATCGATTCAAAAGAGTTTAACAGAAGCAACAGCAAACTGTCATGTGTACTTGGTCGCGATATCTCGGGCGAGATTGTGGTGACTGACCTTGCCAAAATGCCTCATTTGCTTATTGCCGGTACCACAGGCTCAGGTAAATCAGTATGTGTAAACTCTTTGCTTATGAGTATACTTTTCAAAGCAACACCTGACGAAGTCAAGATTTTGCTCATTGACCCTAAGATGGTTGAATTTTCAAAATATAAGGGTATTCCGCATCTGTTGGTTCCTGTTGTATCAGATGCAAAAAAAGCTGCAGGTGCACTTAACTGGGCGGTATCTGAGATGCTTAACCGCTACAAGTTGTTCTCAGAATACGATTGCAAGGACATCAATTCATACAATCAACTCATTGAGAAAAATCTTGAATATATAGCACAAAATTCTACCGACGACAGCGAAGAAGAGGTATGTATGGAGGTTGGCGGACTTCCTGTTGCAAAGGAAAAGCTACCTCAGATTGTTATTGCTATTGACGAGCTTGCTGACCTTATGATGGCAGCACCTAGCGAAGTTGAAGACGCTATCTGTCGTTTAGCACAGATGGCGCGTGCTGCTGGTATGCACCTCATTATTGCTACTCAAAGACCATCAGTAAACGTCATCACAGGTGTTATCAAAGCAAATATTCCATCACGAATTGCACTTAAGGTTAGTTCTAATATCGACTCTCGTACAATTTTAGATGCAAGTGGTGCAGAAAAACTTATTGGCAGGGGAGATATGCTTTACTCACCTGTTGGCGCTTCCCAACCTGTGCGTATTCAGGGATGTTTTGCGCGAGATGAAGAAATCGAGCGTGTAACTGCATATATCAAGAAATCACACGATGCACAGTATAATTCAGAGGTTGAGGAACGTATCAGAAAAATTGCAGCCGAAGAACTTGGAAAGGGTAGCAAAGACGCACCTCAAGGCTCTGCAGATGCACCTGATGTTGACTCACTTATGGAAGAAGCAATCAAGGTGGTAGTCGAAGCAGGACAAGCCTCTACATCCCTGTTGCAACGTCGACTCAAGGTTGGTTATGCACGTGCAGGCCGTATGATTGACGATATGGAGCAGATGGGCATTGTAGGCCCTCACCAGGGCTCAAAAGCCAGAGATGTGCTTATCACATACAACGAATGGCTTGAGCGAAACCACGTGCTTGATATTTCTACTGATGATACACAAATTTCTCAAGAAGAATTCTAATTTAGAAATAAAATGATATTTAATTCAAAAAAAGAAATATAGATAATTCTATATAAGAAAAAACAAGGAGAAGACAATGGCTTTTTTACCAATATCGGCAAATGATATAAAAAGCTTAGGGTGGGACTATGTTGACTTTGTATTTATTACAGGCGACAGCTACGTGGACCACCCCTCCTTTGGCGTGTCTATAATTTCCCGTGTGCTTGAAGACAGGGGATACAGGGTTGCGATTTTATCACAGCCAGATATAAACAGTGACGCTGATTTTCTGCAGTTTGGCACACCACGACTTGGATTTATGATAACGTCAGGCAACATCGACAGTATGGTTGCACACTACACAGTTGCCAAAAAACGCAGAAAAACCGACGCATACACAGCAGGCGGTATTATGGGCAAGCGACCTGACCGCGCTGTAATTGTATATTCTCAGATTGTCCGCAGGCTTTTTCCTGAGTCAGTTATTATCTTAGGCGGACTCGAAGCAAGTCTGCGACGCTTTGCTCATTACGATTATTGGGATGACAAAGTCAGACCATCTATTCTGTTTGACAGTAAAGCAGATATAATTATTTACGGCATGGGTGAGAACCAGACTATACAGGTTGCCGACCGCCTCAACGACGGTTACACAGTACAGGGGCTTTATGACATAAAGGGCATCTGCTATGGTGTCAAAACGTCCGATTACACCCCGATGAGTGTTACAGAACTACCAACATTTGAGCGCGTCAGCACTGATATGCGTGACTATGCAATAGCAACCAGAAAAGAGCTTGACGAATACGATGCTGTTCGTGGCAAAACTATGATACAGCGTCATGGTAATATGATTTTGGTGCAAACACCACCAATGCCACCGCTTACTACTGCTGAACTTGACCATGTGTACTCACTGCCGTACGAGCGTACATATCACCCTAGTTACGAAGAACTGGGCGGTGTACCAGGAATACTTGAGGTCGAATTTTCAATCACACATAATCGTGGTTGCTTTGGCGGATGTAACTTTTGTGCTATTGCTTTTCATCAGGGTAGAGCAGTAACTGTTCGCAGTCACGAAAGTATATTGGATGAAGCAAAAAAACTTATTGCATCTCCTAATTTCAAAGGTTATATTCATGATGTCGGCGGACCTACAGCTAACTTTCGTTTGCCATCATGTGAATTACAACAGAAGAACGGTATGTGCAAAGGTAAGAAATGCTTGGCACCAACACCTTGCAAAAATCTTCAGGTGTCCCACGACGACTACATTGATATACTGCGAAAACTCCGTAAACTCGATGGTGTAAAAAAAGTGTTTATCCGTTCGGGTATAAGATTTGACTATTTGCTCGAAGATGAGTCGGACGAGTTTTTTAAAGAACTTGTACAGCATCATATCAGCGGTCAGCTTAAGGTCGCACCGGAGCATTGTTCTGATATTGTACTTGACAAAATGGGCAAGCCTCATATCGAGGTTTACAAACGCTTTCAGGACGAGTTTTATAAAACAACAAAACAAGCTAACAAAGAACAGTATTTAGTGCCTTATCTTATGAGCTCGCATCCGGGTTCTACATTAAAAGAAGCGGTCGAGCTTGCACTGTATTTAAAGAAAGAAAAGATTCATCCTGATCAGGTACAGGACTTTTATCCAACACCGGGTACTGTGTCAACCTGTATGTACTACACAGGGCTTGACCCTTACACAATGAAAGAAGTTTATGTGGCAAAATCTCCGCACGAGAAGGCTCTGCAACGAGCACTACTTCAGTATTTTAAACCAAACAACAAAGACTTAGTGGTTGAGGCATTGCTAAAAGCAGGCAGAAGAGATTTGATAGGCACAGGCAAAAACTGCTTGATTAATGCACAGATTCCGCAAAAGTACGAAAAGCAGAATAAAAAGCCTAAAAACTCAAAACATATCAAGCCGAATTACAAGAAAAAACAAAAAATGCGTTCAAAAACGCGCAGATAACTTGACCTGTTTCGAGTTTGAATATATACTGTACCTTATAGAAAAATAGAGAGGAATACTTTAAAATGGGAGTTTATGAAGAACTTGTAGCCCGCGGACTTATCGCACAGGTTACAGATGAAAAAGAAATAAGAGAGTTAGTTAACAGCGGTAAGGCGGTATTCTACATCGGCTTTGACCCTACAGCAGACAGCCTGCACGTAGGTCACTTTATGGCGCTGTGCCTTATGAAGCGTCTGCAGATGGCTGGCAACAAGCCAATCGCACTTATTGGTGGCGGTACTGCTATGATTGGTGACCCAAGTGGACGTACTGATATGCGCCAGATGATGACTACTGAAACTATCGCTCACAATGTTGAGTGTTTCAAAAAGCAGATGAGCCGTTTTATCGACTTTTCTGACGACAAGGCTATGCTTGTAAATAACGCTGATTGGCTTTTAGATTTAAACTATGTTGAATTACTACGTGAGGTTGGTGCGTGTTTCTCAGTTAACCGTATGCTCACAGCAGAATGCTACAAACAGCGTATGGAAAAGGGACTATCGTTCCTTGAGTTCAACTATATGATTATGCAGTCATATGACTTTTACGCACTTTACCAGAAGTACGGCTGTAATATGCAGTTTGGTGGCGATGACCAGTGGTCAAATATGCTTGGTGGTACAGAGCTTATCAGAAGAAAATTAGGAAAAGACGCATACGCTATGACAATCAACCTGCTTCTTAATTCAGAGGGCAAGAAGATGGGCAAGACCCAGTCAGGCGCCGTATGGCTTTCTGCAGAAAAGACATCTCCGTTTGATTTCTACCAGTATTGGAGAAATGTCGACGATGCTGATGTTGTCAAGTGCTTGAAGATGCTCACATTCTTACCGCTTGAGGAGATTGAAGAGCTATCTAAACTTGAGGGTAGCGAGATTAACAAAGCTAAGGAAATTCTTGCTTTTGAATTAACTAAATTAATCCATGGTGAACAAGAGGCTCAAAAAGCACAGGAAGGTGCCCGTGCACTTTTCTCAAAAGGTGTTGATACAGACAATATGCCTACAACAGCTCTGTCTGATGCTGACTTCACAGATGGCGCTATATCTGTACTCGATCTGCTCGTTAAGTGTTCACTTATTTCTTCAAAGGGCGAGGGCAAGCGTCTTATTCAGCAGGGCGGTGTATCAGTAGACGACAACAAAGTTACTGATATGTTTGCAAACATTTCTAAAGACCAGTTTGAAAAAGGCTATGTTATCATCAAAAAGGGCAAAAAAGTCCATCACAAAGCAACTCTTTAAAATTTAATATATACAGGAGGTTATTATGAAGAAGTTCTTTTCTGAATTTAAGGAATTCGTAATGCGTGGAAATGTTATTGATTTAGCTGTTGCTGTAATCGTAGGCGGTGCTTTCCAGGCAATCATCAACTCGTTTATTAATGATTTGGTAATGCCATTTATCGGCTTGCTCACAGGCGGCATCAACTTTGCTGACCAGTTCCTCGTGCTCAAAGTTCCTGAGGGGGTTGATTTAACAGGCGTTGCTACAGCAGCAGATGCTACAGCAGCGGGTGCTACTGTATGGGCTTACGGCTCATTTATCACAGCAGTTATCAACTTTATTGTTATGGCTTTTGTTATCTTCCTGATGGTAAAGGCGATAAACAAGGCACAGTCTATCGGTAAGAAGAAAGAAGAAGAGGAAGAAGTTACTACAAAGGAATGTCCATTCTGCTGCACAGAAATCGACATAAAAGCAACTCGTTGCCCACACTGTACTTCACAGCTTGAAGAATAATCAAAAAATGTTAAAACCGCTGATGTGTTTCTTTACATCAGCGGTTTTCGTTTACAACAAAAAACACAGCAGAAACAGTACGCTTCTGCTGTGTTTTGTTAATTAAAAATATTTTCTTGCTTCTTTTTTCTTGCCTGATTTTTTGTTTTCTACAGCCTGAATGATGAAGAATGTAATGCTCATTACAACAATCATTACAACAAGCCAGAAAATAAACTGGAAGTTGTTGCCGTTAGAATCAGATTTAAAATTCATTGTACTTGCAATACCGGCAAGAGCTTTTTCGGACATTTTGTTTGTTTCAAGCGCAACTTCTGTTGCGTCAATATCAGATGCCGGTGTTGGCTCAACTTCTGTAGGTGATTGAGGAAGTTCAGAATCTACAACCTCAAGTGTCTGTGTTGATTCCTTTTTATCAGGGTTTTCAACAGCAGCGACAGAGAAGAGAACTTCTACAGTAAACTCGTCAGCAATACCTGTCTGTGTGATACCGTTAGCAGCCTGGAACGCCATAATCGCCTGCTCTGTTGCAGAGCCAAATGAACCATCTGCCATACCTTCTAAATATGAAAGTTCAATCAGTCTTTCCTGAATAGGAACTATATCATCGTGGTAGTCACCTTTTTCAAAAGAAGAGTCATCTTCATCTTCCTGTGTTGTACCTGTCTGTGCAGTTTCTGATTCTTCTTTTTTGTTGTTTATAACGATTTCCTCGTTAATTTCGTCTGCATCATATTTTGGAGCAGAGTCAGAATACAAGTATTCAACATCGCTACCAGCAAGGCCGTCTACATAAAGACCTGCCTGTGCCTGGAAAAGCTTGAATGCTTCTTCTGTACCATCACCAAATGATCCATCGATAGGACCATTATAGTAGCCAAGCTCATACAGTCTGGTCTGAAGCTTTACAACAGCATCGCCACTTGAACCGTTTTTAAGTGTTGAACTGCTGGTTGTGCTTGTGCTTGATGATGAAGAACCTGAATTGCTTGCACCGTTACTGCTTGTGCATTTACCGTTTGATCCAAAGGTGTATGATACACCGTTGATAGTCTTGGTTGTGTTAACAACGTACTGACCATTTTCATAATAATAGTCAGAGCCATTGAATGTTACCCATCCGTTTGTAGGGTAAGAAACACCAGGAACTTTAAAGTATTTTGTCCAGCCGTGTGAGTATACAGATTCGTAGCAAACGCCCCACTGTGAGCCTCTTGCGTCAACTGCCATACCATCACAGATGTAAACGCCGACGTGACCAGGCTTCCACAGACCTAAGCCGTGAATTCTTGGAACACCGTTTGATACATAACCTATGTAGTCAGAGTTGTAAAGCTGAGCGTCACCTGTACGGATACCGCCTGCATAAGAGTAGATAAGACCTGAGCAGTCAACTGCACCCGGGCTTGCACCACCATAAACATAGCTCCAACCTGAGTTGTATGCGTTTAAACACCATTCTGCTAAACCTACGCCTGTACCGCTTGCAGATGAAGAAATAGTACTCATCATAAAGATGCAAGCAAGCATTGCTACGATTATAGCAACAGATAAAATTCTTTTAAGTATTTTCATAGTATTAGTAACCTCCGTGTGTGCACATTTTGTGCGACAATCAATAAATAATGGTTTCTGTTTGAATAACTTTGGTAACAAATTTGTCATTATTATACCAGAGAATTAAAAACACATCAACCTTTTTGTGCTAAATATTGTGATAATGACAACATAATTTAACATTTATTCATAATTATGTACAAATCGTACAAGATTTATTAACATTTAGGGTGGTTACAGCCTGTAACTATTTATTTTTAAAAAAGAAAAATACGACAATCGGGATAATAAATAACCATCTTCTTTAGTGCTGAAATAGAATTTTAATGTAATAATTATCACATTTTTAGTTCTAAAAAAGAAAATCCTCCGCATTGCTATCTGCGGAGGATAAAATCATCAGATTAATGAATTGCAATCATTTATAAAATCATCTACTAGTTCTTTTGAATACTTTTCTTCAATAATGCTCAGAGCATCTTTGATTTTCGGTGGTCTGTATTTAGTGTTGTGACAGTCAGAGCCGATAAAGTGTATTTCATTGTTAATCAGCATTTTTAACGCCTTGCGTCTTGTTTTCTTTGACACAAAGAAACTTGCGTTAACCTGCAGGAGGATGTTGTTGTCAAGCAATCTTTCGATAGTACCTTTTTTCTGAAACTTTATATATCGCTCTATATGAGCAATAACAAGCTTAATGTCGGAGTAATTAGCAAAGTCGATAATATCCCTGAGCATAAAATCGCTCCATGGTGCCATAGGTAGTTCAAGCAAAAGGAGATTGGTGTTTTCAAGAGTAAGAGTAGGCAGTTCTTCCATCTTCAGTATTCCCGGATAGTAAAACACCTCAGCTCCGAGCAGAAGTTTTGGGAATTCTTCACCCGATTTATCTATTTCTTCTTTTAATTTTACAAACGCCTCAGTTCGTCTTTCGATGAAGCTTTGTGGAGATTCATCTGTCGCTATGTAATGCGAAGTCAGTGCAACAGTATTAACGCCTTGTTCTTTGAGCATTTTAAGCATAGCAATACTTTCTTCAACACTTTGTGCGCCGTCGTCAATCTCAGGCAATATGTGTGAATGAAAATCAAGCATAACAAATCTCCTTTCCAAAATGTATCATAAGTATAATATCATAAAATAAAATTATTGCAAGCGTGATGCTACTTTGACTTAAGAACAGCTACAACTATTTCAGGTCTGTTGTTGAATCTGAAAGGAAAGATGCTGTTTCCGATACCTTTGCTTACGAGCATATTGGTGTCGCCTTCTGTGTATAGTCCAAAGTCATACTCTGGGAAAGCTCCTTGATTCGGAGCGAAAAGTCCGCCTACAAACGGTAGTCTGAACTGACCGCCGTGAGCGTGTCCTGTGAAAACAAGGTCGATGTTGTTTTCTACATAAATATCAAACAGCTCTGGTCTATGAGATAATAAGATTGTATAGCTTTCGTCTTTTTTTAATTCTTTAATATTAGCATCAATAACCGATTCGGCTTCACCAAAGTGAAAATCAGGGTCGTTTATGCCAAGCAGGTTAATTGTGTCCCTGTCTTTATCAAGCGTGACAGACTCGTTTTCGAGTATTGTTACACCTATATTAGTTAGTTCTTCTTTTAATATGTCGTATTGGTCTGTGACTCTGGATTCGTGGTTTCCGTTAGTGTAATAACAAGGGGCAATTTTTATAGCGTCTTTCATAAAATTGACAGCTGTTTCTGTATCTGTGTGTCTTGAGTCAATCAAATCCCCCGTGACAACAATGATATCAGGTTTAGTATCTCTGAGTGCTTTTATCAGCTTTTTGTTATTCTTTCCGATTTTATTATTGTGTAAATCTGAAATTTGAGCGATACGGTATGAGTCAAAAGCAGAGCTTATTTTATCGCTCTGGATAGTGTAGTAGTTAGTTTCAATTGCTTTGTCCTCAAGTGCAATCCATACCGAAAGCAGAATAAATATAAACACCATGCAAACAAGAATAATACTTCTCTTTTTTCGTTTACTCATTTGTTCACCGCCTTCTTTGATAAACTATTATAACATCGTTGTAAATGTATCGCAAGTTCGCAAAACAAAAGCCTGCCGTGTAGTACGACAGGCTTTAATTGTTCATTTAAGTGTCACAAATTCGTATCTTTCAAGCATCTGAAAATACATAGCAAGTCTTTCATACAGAGGATTTGCTTTTTCACCGAAATGCTCTTCAACTAATACTCCGATTTGTTCAATGCTTTTTTTGCCGTCAATCAGTGGCCATATAAAGCTGCCAAACTCCTCAAGATGAATGTAGCTGACTTTTGGTTTTCTGATGAGAACTTGTGCAATTCTATTGACGATACCTTTGTTTTCCATTTCTAGTGTGACCATATCGTCATCGTCACTTGACCATTTCAGTCCTTCTTTGTGAGATGGAATTTTATCAAGGTAATTTTCGTCGATTACTTTTTTCTTGCTCATGATTTTTTAGCACGCTTTTTCCAAACTGTAAATGCGCACAATGTGAGAATGATTACAGCGAACATAGCGATACCACCGATATTCATTACTGTAGGTGAGAGGTTAAAAATAGCGCTGAGGTTGATTGCGTCTGCAAAAGATTTACCACCGGCGAGTGGAATAATAGCAAATACTGCAAGCAAGATACCAACAAGACCTTCACCTGCAATCATACCTGAGCAGAACAAAACACCGTCGTTAACGATATCTTTCTTTTCTTCTTCAGACTTTTTGAGCTTATCAAATACAAGACGGATAAGACCACCGACCATAATACAAGCGTTGAGCTCAAATGGAAGATAAACACCGATTGCAAACGGAAGAACAGGGATACCGATGAGTTCGATTGCAACGGCAATGAATGCACCCGAGATAACAAGAGCCCATGGCATATCGCCACCCATAATACCCTCAACGATAGTTTTCATAAGGTTAGCCTGTGGGGCATCAAGACCGTCAGGACCGAATCCGTAAGCTGCGTTCAAGAGATAGAGTGTACCGCCGATAGCGAGTGCAGCAGCTGTAACACCGATAAGTTCACCAATCTGCTGTTTCTTTGGTGTAGCACCAAGGATATAACCTGTTTTTAAGTCCTGTGATGTATCACCGGCAATAGCACAGATGATACAGATGATTGCACCGATTGAGATTGCGCTGACCATACCTGAAGCATCATTCTGACCGGTAACAACAAGAACGAGTGTTGTGATAAGAAGTGTAGCAATAGCCATACCTGATACAGGGTTGTTAGAGCTACCTACCAAACCTACCATACGTGAAGAAACGGTTGCAAAGAAGAAACCGAATACCACGATAATCAAAGCACCGATAAGGTTTACTTTAATTGTAGGAATGAGCCATATTGCAAGAGTAAGAGCAACAATAGCAACAATTACAACAACGATGTTGATTTCTTTTGATGTGCGGTCGTTGCCTGCTTTTCCTGAGCCCTTTAAGCCTTTCATTGAACCGACAAATGCACTACCGATAGTAGGCAAAGACTTAATAAGAGAAATGATACCTGCAGCAGCAAGAGCACCTGCACCCATATACTTGATATAGTTGCCGTGGATTGCACCTGCGCCTCCAGCCTCGTACAGTGCAACAGCGTCGCCGCCACATGCCATGATAAGCGGAATAATTACAAGCCATGAAAGTACCGAACCTGCAAACATGTAAGATGAGATTCTAGGACCGCAGATGTAACCAACGCTCAGAAGTGCCGGATAAATCTGTGTGCTGACCTCTGTTTTAAAGCTTTCGATCTTTAATGTGAGAGTTCCTTTAACAGCTTGCAAGCCGTCGATGATAAACTTGAAAAGTGCAGCAAAACCCATACCTGCAAACACAACACCCGCACCTGCACCGTTCTTTTCACCGGCGAGAAGAACTTCTGCACAAGCAGTGCCTTCAGGATAAGGGAGTGTACCGTGTTCTTTAACGATAAGTGCATTACGCAGTGGAATCATAAAGAGCACACCCAGCAAACCGCCGACTAAAGCGATAAGTGTAATTTCCAGTATGCTTGGGTTTTCAATGCCGTGTTTTTCTTCACTTGCCCAAATGAAAAGAGCAGGAAGAGTGAAGATAGCACCAGCCGCAAGTGACTCACCGGCAGAGCCGATAGTCTGAACGATGTTGCTCTCTAAAATTGAGTTTCTGCGCATAATTACACGAAGAACGCCCATAGAGATAACAGCCGCAGGGATGGATGCTGATACTGTCAGACCTACCTTAAGACCAAGGTAAGCGTTAGCTGCGCCGAATACAACTGAAAGGATAACACCCAGGATTACTGACGCAACAGTAATTTCCGGGGTAATCTTGTCAGCCGGTACATACGGCTTAAAAGGTTTTTTGTTGTCCATATATTCTCCTATCTGACACCATACCCCTCAAAAGAGTTTGGTGACAATTTATTATTAGTTCCATTTTACCATAATTACTAACTGATTACAATAACATTTATTGCAATTTTCCTATAATATCGACAATTAATTTGAATAAATTGTGCGTTGAGCTGATACTGAGCTTTTCATTTACTGTGTGAACATCAAAAATAGTTGGCCCCACTGCGATACAGTCAATATCGTTTATAGCAGATGCAAAAATACCGCATTCAAGTCCGGCGTGTAACGCCTCTACTCTTGGTGAACTGTCAAAATGCTCTTTATATGTGTTGATATATAAATCCCTCAGTGTTGATTCTGCCTTGTACTCCCAAGGTGGATAGTGACCAAAAGTGTCTATATCAAAGTTTGCTGATGTGAAAATATCAACTAGTTCTTTTTCAAGTGCCACAAGTCCGTTTTTGGTGTTACTTCTCAAAGAGTAGTGTACAGTGATTTTTTCAGCCTCGGTTTTTAAAATTCCAAGGTTTAGCGATGTTTCTACAAGACCATCTATGTTTTCGCTCATTTTAAGCACACCGTTTGGCGCGGTGTTCAAGATGTGTATAAGCTTGCTTTTTGCATTTTCACCCAGTACGTCAAAATTCCCGCTCTCTTCTGTAGTAGCCACTAAATAAAAATCATTTTCACCATCTGTGATTTCGTCTTTTAGTGTTTTGATATATGTGTTTGCTATGTTTGCTAGATTATCGCAGTCGTTTGTACATAGCTGTGCGTTGCAATAGTTAGGTATAGCATTCGGCTTATCTCCGCCGTTTATTTCGATGATTTCAAATGATACTTTATCTTTCAGATGGTAAAGTACTCTGCCCATAAGGATGTTGGCGTTTATTCTGCCTTTGTTTATTTCAACACCTGAGTGACCACCCTTAAGCCCTTTGAGTTCAAGCACTAATTTTGTGCCGTTACAACAATATTTGTTAGTGTTGATAGTAGCAACAAAATCACTACCGCCTGCACACGATACAGTTATGCAGTCGTCCTCTTCTGAGTCAAGGTTAATCATTCTCGTACCCTTGAGTATACTCATATCAAGTGCTTTTGCACCATACATTCCTGTTTCTTCGTCCGTTGTAAAAACAGCCTCAATAGGTGGGTGGGCAATAGTGTCACTTTCGAGTATCGAAAGCACCATAGCGACAGCGATACCATTATCAGCGCCGAGTGTAGTGCCGTTAGCTTTGATGTAATCACCCTCAACATACAGGCTAAGTCCGTCATTTTCAAAGTCGATATCACAGTCAAGCGTTTTCTGACAAACGATATCAAGGTGACCTTGCAGAATAATCGGTTCGCTGTTTTCGAATCCTTTGGTACCGTTTTTAAAAATAACTACATTATCAGAGTTGTCAGTATGATAATCAAAACCATGCTCTTTTGCAAAATTTACGCAGTACTGTGAAATTTTTTTCATATTTCCTGAGCCACGTGGAATTGCGCTTATCTGCTCAAAATAGTGAAAAACCCTATCTGGTTTCAAATTTTCTAAAACAGGCATAAAATCTCTCCTTATAACAGAAAAGGCAAGTCGTCTGACTTGCCTAAACATAATCATAATGAGATTATACCAATCATACAAAAGTATGTCAAATGGAAAATTGTATAAAAAAACACGCCTTTTTCAAGGCGTGCCTATATTTAAAATGTTTTCTTGATTCTTTTGTTTTTGATTATCGCGCAAACCATATAATACACACAGTAAACTACAAAGCAAGAACCGGTGATGCAGAACAACACAACAAACGGCATAACCTCATCATTTAAGAAAGGGAAGATGCTGCTGTCAATAAACAGCCAGTTTTGGTTGTCGTAAACCGCATTGCCGAAAGTGGCAAAAACAATCATAGAAAGCACAGCACAGAATTCTTTCCAGAAATTTTTGAAATTTAGCTTTTCAAAATCAAACGCAAGATTTAAAAATCCCCAGCCATACAGGAAACCATGGAACATAAAAGTCTGAAAAATTCTGTATGAAAACGGTGGCTCTCCACCAAGTGCTGAGCCGGGATAAACCATCCACATGACAGAAGATGTTATCGCAAGTGACACAATGAGATTTTTGATAGGTTTAAATCTTTCATTGAACTGAACAAATGGAACGAGCGTTCCCATAAGTGTGCAGATATGGAACGGAAGTTTGTCCTGACTTATACCATTATAACTATCAGAAAGTGGCATGATGAAAAAGTCTGCAATATAAAATCCGATTGTCAGATATGCAAAAAAAGTTACAGCCTTAAGCTTTGCTTTTTCTGATTTATTTTTAAGTGCAACTGCAATAATGATTGGCAAGGCAAAGGCGACAGCAAGATACATAAAATGCCATATGTCAAACAACCCAATAGCAAGATTTGAGTTTTCTTCGCTGAATATAAAGCGGACTATGTCTTTTGTATAAATTGGCACCGAACTTGTGGTGAATGCAAGAACTACAAGATTTGTGATTGATAGAAACAAGCTGGTTATTGTGATGCCGTTTTTGTTTCCCTTTTTGAACGAAATGATGGCAAGTACGATGGCAATTACCGAAAGCAATGCAAACAAAGAGAAGAAACAAAGTATCAATATATAGTGTAGAGTAGGCGATTTTTCAATGTTATCAAGCCTGTGTAAATACACATTGTTAAGAGTTTTTAGAAAGAAAAAGTAAAAGAAAGAAAAAACAGAACCAGTAATAGCAAAGAATAAAGCCGCAACACCTGATTTTTTGCTGTTCTTTTTGGTTGTGTTAATATCATCTATGTTATCGTTTGTTATCAGCGATGCTTTGCTTAAAGTACTTGATTGGTTACTCATATAATGCCCCCTTAGCATCAATTATAAGAGAGTAACGAAAAATGTCAACAAATGTTTTATTTTGTCACATATTACAATATACATTTGATGCCCAAGTTCGAATCTGAAATCTACAGAAAAAGAAAAAGCACCAACCATAAAGGTTAGTGCTCTTCTTTTTGGCGGAGGACAAGAGATTCCTCAGTTTGCGGTACCCAAAAAAATTCTCGGGTGCAGTCGCACTTATCCTCAATTTTTTTTGACCGCTGCACCATTATCGTGCTCCCTGTATCCGCCACTGGCGGCGGTCGCACTCAATGCTCGCAGGTGCTCGAGTTCGAATCTGAAATCTACAGAAAAAGAAAAAGCACCAACCATAAAGGTTAGTGCTCTTCTTTTTGGCGGAGGACAAGAGATTCGAACTCTCGCACCGGTTTCCCGGCCTACTCCCTTAGCAGGGGAGCCTCTTTGGCCACTTGAGTAATCCTCCGTATGCCAAAGTGTTTTATTAAAATATAAAAAAATGGCGGAGAGGAAGGGATTCGAACCCTTGGTCCCTCGCGGGATCACTAGTTTTCAAGACTAGCTCCTTAAACCACTCGGACACCTCTCCGTAAACTTGCAAAAGCAATTCTATCATAACAAAAAAATATTGTCAAGTGCTTTTGTGCGATTTTATCATTGAAAATTCAAATGTTTACTATTTGACTATCCTATTATATTTTGCTATGATACAAATATATTATTTTAAAGAGGCTTTGTATGTTACACATTATAGAACACACGTTGATTGATAGCGCAAAGATGGTTCCTATACTATACCTTGCGTATCTGTTTATGGAGTATCTTGAACTCAAAGCAGGCGAAAAACTTAATCGCACCGTTGCAAAAGTAGGACAAGCGGGACCGCTTTTGGGTGGTGTGCTTGGTGCTGTTCCACAGTGTGGGTTTTCGGGTGCCATAGCAGGATTTTATGCAGCTCGTATAGTAACGCTGGGCACATTGATTTCTGTGTTTTTATCCACATCTGATGAGATGATACCTATTCTGTTGTCAAGCAACGTGGAATTTACAGTCATTTTTAAAGTTTTGTTGTTTAAGATACTTGGCGGTATTATTGTTGGTTTTGCAATAGATTTTATACTCAGAGCACTAAGAAAAAGTCAAGGTGTATCAGGTGACCATATCCATGATTTTTGTGAACAGGAGCATTGCGAATGTCACGAAAACATCTTTTTGTCAGCATTAAAACACACAGTCAAAGTACTTGTTCTGATTATTCTTGTGTCTTTTGGTATCAATGTGCTTTTTGAATATGTCGGCAACAATGTTTTTGCAAATGTATTTTCTAAAACCCCGTTTTTGTCAGAAACAATAGCAGGTCTTGTTGGACTTATCCCAAACTGCTCGGTATCTGTGCTGATAACTGACCTGTTTGTTGAGGGTGTTATTACACCGGGTGCTATGATTTCGGGACTTATGACTAACGCAGGTGTTGGATTGCTTGTGCTTTTCAGACTCAACAGAAATTTCAAAGAAAATGTGATTATCACGGTACTTTTGTTTGCAAGCGGTGTGCTTATGGGCTTTGTTTGCGGACAACTGTGGTATCTGTTTTAGAGATGTTTTATCCCTCTTGTTTTCAAGGGGGATATTTGTTTTTTTATCCTCTTTACTTTTGCGATTTTATGTGTTAAAATTTTAGTGCATTAAATTACGAAACAGGAGATTGCAAAATGCCTAAGAAATTAAACGACGAATTTACTGATTTATTGTTCGACGCTATCATAACCCTTAAGACAAGGGAAGAGTGTGCTTTGCTTTTTAAAGACCTTTGCACAATTCCTGAGATTAAATCTATGTCACAGCGTCTCGTTGTTGCAAAAATGCTCAAGGATAACTGCGTCTATAGCGAGATTGTCCAAAAAACCGGTGCTTCTACTGCGACCATAAGCAGGGTTAATCGTTCCCTCAATTACGAAAACTGCGGTGGATATGACCTTGTGTTTGACAGAATGGATAGTAAAAAATAATGCGTTTCAATTCAGGTGTTGCGGGGTATAATTCTTTTTCGCAATTTTATGACTCGCTTATGAAAAATATCGGGTACAAAGCCCGAGCTGAATATATAATGGAGATTTTCAGGAGGCTTGACCATGATATGGGGTTGAGCCTTGATTTAGCGTGTGGCACAGGCTCGCTGACTATTGAACTTGCAAAGATGGGTGTGGATATATATGGTGTTGATGCATCATATGATATGCTGTCTTATGCAAGAGAAAAAGCAGCAGAAGAAAATCTTGATATCCTTTTTTTATGTCAGAAGATGCAGTCGCTTGATTTGTACGGTACTATTGATACCTGTATCTGCACACTTGACAGTATCAATCATATGGTAAATATCGACGATGTTCAAAAAACGTTTGACCGGGTGTCACTGTTTTTGAACAAGTACGGATATTTCCTCTTTGATGTCAATACTGTGTACAAGCATCAGAAAGTGCTTGCTGATAATACCTTTGTGTATGATGCTCCCGAAGTTTTTTGTGTATGGCAAAATTCTCTTAAAGAAAATAATATAGTAAATATTGAACTCGACTTCTTTGAAAAAGAGGGTAACGCTTACTATAGGTCATCTGAAAAATTCAGTGAACGTGCATATACTAATGAGGAAATCACAGTTATGCTTGAAAAAGCAGGATTTTCTATTGTGAATGTTTTTTCTGATATGACGTTTGAGTATCCTGCAAGTGATACTCAACGAGCGATATATGTCGCAATGAAAAAGTAAAAATAAATGGTGATAATATTATGGATAAAATCATAAGATGTATAACATCAGACGGTGCTGTAATGGCGTCTGCCATTGACACTACTGATATAGTTTACAAAGCAAGTGTAATTCATAAAACTTCTCCTGTTGCATCAGCGGCACTCGGAAGACTATTAACAGCAACCTCAATGATGGGTGCTATGCTCAAGAGCAAGAACGCATCCATAAATCTGCGCCTGAATGGTGACGGACCGCTCGGTCCTGTTATTGCTGTTGCAGATTCATTTGGCAATGTAAAAGGCTATGTTTCAAATGCTTCTTGTCCTACAACGCATTATGAAAACGGCAAACTCAATGTAGCAGAGGCTGTTGGCAAAAACGGTATCCTCAACGTTATGCGTGACTTGGGCACAGGTGAACCATATATAGGACAGATTGAACTGGTATCAGGCGAGATAGCAGAGGATATTGCTGCGTATTATGCACAGAGTGAGCAGATTCCGACAGTCTGTGCATTGGGCGTGCTCATTGATAAAGAAACCTCACAGGTGCTTTTGTCCGGTGGATTGCTTATTCAACTTTTGCCTGGAGCATTTGATGATACAATAACAAAGCTTGAAGAGAATATAGCCAATCTTGATTCAGTTACAACAATGCTTGCAAAAGGTATGTCTACACTTGATATGTGCAAAGAGGCATTAAAAGGCTTTGAGGTAGAAGTGCTTGATGAATTTGAAGTAAAATATGTCTGCGGTTGCTCAAAAGACAAAATTGGCGCTTTGATAGAATCAATGCCAAAAGAAGAGATTGAAGAAATGATAGCGACTGACCATGGAGCAAAGGCAAGTTGCCACTTCTGTAACAAGACATTTGAGTTTACAGAAAGCGAGTTAAGCGATATTCTGAGAAAAAAATAAATTTTCTCAAAAAAAGTCTTGACATTTTTATCTGGGTGTTGTATTATAATACCCGTCGCAAATAAGAGGCGAACGCGTGGGAGCATAGCTCAGCTGGGAGAGCATCTGCCTTACAAGCAGAGGGTCACAGGTTCGAGCCCTGTTGTTCCCACCACATATGGCCCGGTAGTTCAGTTGGTTAGAACGCTAGCCTGTCACGCTAGAGGTCGACGGTTCGAGCCCGTTCCGGGTCGCCATATTTGCCTCTGTAGCTCAGTCGGTAGAGCAGGGGACTGAAAATCCCCGTGTCGATGGTTCG
>JAZUOM010000005.1:0-21074 GCA_045604645.1 Ruminococcus sp.
CGTGAGATAATTCAATACAATGTTACATTAACAACCCCTCAGTCAGCTACGCTGACAGCTCCCCTTACACAGGGGAGCCTCCCCCTGTATCATTTGTATTTCTTTTTATCGGTTAACCTTTTTTGAACCACGCGACTATCGTGTGGTTTTCGTTACAAAAAAAGCGGTGTATTATTCTTCTTAGGAACAATACACCGAGAGTTATATTTCTTATTCAGCATTATAGCACACAGTAAAATAATAATCGTTGTCACAAACAGTTATTATATCGCTGAAAAAATGCACGTCTGCGTGCTCGCTTTGAGTATCAAAGCCGAGCGCATCCGATAGCCCACGACCTGTGTACTTGCCGTAGCTTTCTTTTGTTGTCCAGATTTTTACAAAAAGCCTGATATACTCAGTTTCATCAACACATTGAAATAGGATATTTTGCTCGCTTTTTAAAAACTTTGCCTGGGCAATTCTTTTGCATTTTGCGATATCTTTGTCAGATATGCACTCAATATCAAGTCCCAGACTGTGTGGGTTTTTGTCACATATCTTATGTGAAATAATGTCACTACTATAAAAAATGTCGTCCGCTTTAATCACAACGCCCACCACACCGCACGAATGCGAAATCGAAAACACCTCGTCCTTTATCTGTGGCTTTGAGAGTGGTGTATAGCACAGGGTTTTTATCTTATCGTCAGTGCCGTATAATTCTTTTAAAGCATTTTTGAGCAAAGTGTATGCCATGGTGTGCTCGTCTGACCTATTAAATTGTCTGTCAAAATAACACAGCAATACCATAAATTCACCTGAAATTTCTAATATACACTGAGTATACCACAAACAAGCTGATTGCACAACCAAAAAGGGACAGCGTAGCGCTGTCCCCTTTTTTTATATTATTTAGTATACTCGCACAAAAGCTTTGACCAATCGTCTTTGTCACAAATACCGTCTTGTTTTAATTTGTGTACCTTCTGGTATGCTTTGAGTGCGTATTCTGTGTTGTCGCCAAACTCACCGTCGAGCGTGAGTTTTTTGCCATCTTTGCCTCGATAGCCGCTACCCTCTTTTAGTTCATTTAGTATGCGTTGAAGCGTCAGCACCTGACCTATTGTATTGCTTTGTGCTCCTTTTTTTATCTGTAGCATTGTAATTTTGTATGTTTCTGCTGTGGTGGGTGGGTCATTGCTACTATCTGATGAGACATATTTTACATTAAAATAGTCACACATTCCTTTTGCTATTGCTTCGCCTATTGATGTGATATTGTTTCTAATCCAGTCTGAACCTGTTTTTGTATCATGAAACTCAACTTCAAGATACAATGACATCGCTTTTGGTGTGTTGAGCTCATACAGGTCGGTTCTGTATTTTAATACATAGTCGGCACCGGGTGAGATTTTGCCAACAGCATCCAAAAGAGCCTTGCCTGCCTTATTATGCTCAGTTGAACTTTTGTACAGCATCACAAGTGTACCGCCTGTTGTTTTTGAATCGAAAGCATTTGTATGAATCGGCAGATGAATGTCAGCACTGAATGCATCTGATTCTTTGCACCTGTTTGCCATTGTGTCACCGCTTTTGCCTACCTTTACTTCAAACCCACAACGCTGTAGTGCAGTTTGCGCTGCCTTTGCTATTTTGTCGCACTGAGCCATCTCGTTAGTTGAGCCTGTTGCGTATGTATTGTCTTTTTGATTTGATGGGGATAAATAGATTTTGTAAGCCATAGTATCACTCCTTTACTTCAGGAAGCCCTGCAACAGATGTTAAGATTGATATAATACCTGAAAGCAAAGACGTACCCGCTACCATAAGCCAGCTGACCTGTGATATGGTCACTCCCACAGGTATCATAGCAAGTGCTGTCTGTGCTACTGTTTTCACTGCTCTTACCATAGCACATTTTAGCCAGTTAAAAAACTTTTGCTTAGTCATTTAGCTTCTCCTTTACAGAAAAAATATAATCGCGGCGATAATTGCTCCGCCGATAGCGGCACCAATAGCATTGAATATGCCGTTTTTAATTGTATTCCAGCTTTTGTTTTCGTATTCTTCAAGGCTTTCAAGCCTAGCACCTTGCGACTTTATCTCTGTCAGCATATTTTCCATATTGACAGCCATTTTGCCAACGGCATTAACAAGCTGTTGCAGTTCTTTGGTGGCTTTGTCGTGGTTTGTAAGTCGCTTGTTGATACGCTCGTGCTCATCCTCCATACGTCTTACAAACTCGTCGTGTTCTCTGCGTGTTATGTAGTCATCCATTTACTCACCGCCTTGTGCTGTATTTATCGTACCTGTAGCGTCCACATACGTGTTTGCCCCAACTTCTTTTAATGTGGTATCAAGAAAGTACGATGCAATAGGTATAAATTCATCTTTTGCAAAATCACGACCTCTCAGATGTATGCCGTTTTTGTACACATCTACTACATAGCCTTCACTGCCTGCATAAATTGTTTGATAGCCTGTTATAGACGAATTGATATCCCTTGGTACAGATAGTGACGGTATATGTATTGAGTGCGTACCAAACACTTTGTCGTAATTTGCAATATCGCTACCGCTTTGCAAAGCAAATTTCATGTGCGAATGACCGTGAAACCATACTACATTTTTGTAGTGCGATATAAGGCTCTCAAAAACCGTTGCCTCAACACCTGACAGTTTTGTGTGGGGATAAACATTGTATCCGTCACCGCTACCCTTTGCTGACAAAATATGCTCAAATATAAAGCAACGCTTGTTTCTGTTTGCTTCAAGCTGTTCATAAAGCCATTGCAAGGTGTCTTGTGTAAACAAGGTGCCTATATCACCTGAATATCCGCTGATGTTACCAACCATCAAAAACACGTCATCACCCTGAGTGAATGTGAAATTAAGCGGAAAACCTGTGTACTTTTCTGTGTTGTTGAAAAGCCCCTGATATGTATCGTGGTTTCCAAACACTGCGTATACAGGTGTATCGGCACTATAGGTGTCAACATAGTTTTTGTACTGGCTTAGCTCTGCGTCTGTGCCGTTTACTGTCAAATCACCGCAGATACAGGTAAACGCTACATCTTCTGTTTCATTTAGATAGCTGAGTGCTTTTATAAAGTCAGATTGCGCTGTGTCGTACTGTAAATGAATATCAGAAACAGCACCAAAAGAATACATTTTTGCACCTATATCAGCAGGTAGCGTGAGATTACCAAGCGGAATAAACCCGACGCGGTTGCCTTTTTGATTATAAACACCGATTCGGCTCACGTTTAAGAGAGCGACATTTTCGTTGATAAAATCTTTGAACTGTGCCATAGCTTACTCCTTAAGTGATTTCTTCATTAACCGTGATAACAACATCGTTTTTGGTGTAGCCGTCATACAGATAGCCGTTGAGTCTGATATAGTTTATTGCTGATGTATCACCGCTAAGCCCTGCACCTACTGTAAATGTCCACACACCGTTACTGTAGACATAGTTTACTGCATCGTCAGCAGGAATACTTGTGAGTATCGGAGCGCTTGAGGTATCACAATAGAATCGCAACGTACTTCTTGCTGTGGTACCGTTTGCATCTGCCCAGTAGTTTGCGATATTCAAGCCTTTTACTCTGACTATATCACCTGCTTTACAAGGGATAAAGTTTGTGACCTGTGTACCGGCTGTTGCGTCCACTACATTGTGACTGGAATTAAGTCGCTTGTCTGACAGCCAGGTAGCACTTGTAGGGTCTGCAAGGTTATCATAGCTATTAGTGTTAAGAGTGCCGATTTGCACCACATCACCATTTGCATCCTCATATTTGAGTGTGTAAATACCGCTTGATAAATTGCCTGACAAAATGATATTGTTTTGCTCATCTACTGTGCCAAACACAGGAGTCCCCAGTGCTGTGATTACCTGAGTGACTATTTCTTCTTTATCGCTATCGGTGAAATAGTCAACTCCCTTTTTTGGTGTGTAGCCGTCCTTGCCGTTTGTGCCTGTGTCACCTTTGTCACCTTTTTCACCCTTGTCACCTTTTTCGCCTTGAACACCTTGTGCGCCCTGCTCACCCTTGTCACCTTTTTCACCTTGAACACCTTGTGTGCCCTGCTCACCTTTTTCACCCTTAAGGCTACAAAGCCACTCATACTCGCTACCCTCAAAGCCGTTTTTTAGTGCTATCTCATACGCTGACTTGCCGTCACTGCCTACAGTCGGGTTTTCTGTCAGATACGCTTTGATCGCTTTTGCTATCTGCTGTTCACTAAAAGTGCTGTTAAGTGACAGCCACTGATATCTATCGTCATGGGATTTGCCGTAGCAATAATAAAACTCTCTTTTGTACGATATGCCGTCATATATTGTGACAAGTGCAAACTGGCCGACGTTTGCTATGGTTGATTCATCCGGTATTACCGATATTTTGAGTACAGGATAAACAAGGAGCGCATCACAAAGCTGCTGTGCTGTAATATCGGACGAAAGTGGTGCACCGGCAATGGTCGTGCTCTTTAGTGCATAGTTGTTTTCAGCACTGCTAAGCTTTTTGTAAAGCGCGTTGAGCCGCTTTTCGTAATGCAGAAACTCAGAGTTTTCGTTATCCTTAAAATCTTCTGTGAACTCTGCTGCGTTACCTGCAACAAAGTAATCACTGGTGGTGTGATAGATTTCTCCGCTATCGGCGATTGATTTGAGTTGGGCTTTTATGGTACCGCTTTTAAAAATATGTTCTGTCTTTATTTGCCAGACAAGAACAGTCGAGCCGTTTTCTACTTTTTTGTCGAGCACAAAATAATTAGTCGTACCATCATCAAATGTCAGGTACAGTCTGTATATACAGTTTTCGTCGCTGATATTTTCAACGAGAAACTGCTTTTCACAGTGCAGGTTATCACCGGCAAAGCCGATAAACCGCTCTTGCTCAGGAATTGTCATTTTTCCTGATTTTACTACAATCATATATGCTCCTCTCTACTTTTTTAAAAAACCGCCTCTACTTATACCCCAAAAAAAGAAAAAAGTTGCATATAAATATGCAACTTCTCTCAAAAGTTTTCAATTTGTTCATTTTAACAGCGGTTTCAGATACATACCTGTGTATGATTTGTCGCATTTTGCAACCTGTTCAGGTGTGCCCTGCACGACGATCTCGCCGCCGCCATTACCAC
Source organism: Ruminococcus sp. (assembly GCA_045604645.1). Classification (GTDB taxonomy): domain Bacteria; phylum Bacillota; class Clostridia; order Oscillospirales; family Acutalibacteraceae; genus Ruminococcoides. The sequence continues at coordinate 5,134 of JAZUOM010000005.1, forward strand.
CCTCGGGACCCAAATCAATGATATGGTCGGCGGTTTTTATCAAATCAAGGTTATGCTCGATAACTATAACGGTGTTGCCTGTGTCAACAAGCTTGTGCAGTACATCAGTTAGCTTGTGCACGTCAGCAATATGAAGTCCGGTTGTCGGCTCGTCAAGAATATACACCGTTTTGCCTGTACTGCGTTTTGAAAGCTCGGTTGACAGTTTGACACGCTGTGCCTCACCGCCTGACAGTGTGGTGGCAGGTTGTCCAATCTTGATATATCCCAAACCAACATCATAAAGTGTCTGCAGTTTGCGAGCGATTTTTGGCATATTCTTAAAGAACTCAAGTCCTTCTTCGACAGTCATCTCGAGCACGTCGTAAATAGTCTTGCCCTTGTATTTTACTTCAAGTGTTTCGCGGTTGTAGCGTTTGCCTTTGCACACCTCGCAAGGAACGTAGATGTCAGGCAAAAAGTGCATCTCGATTTTAAGAATACCGTCACCCTGACAGGCTTCGCATCTGCCGCCTTTGACATTAAACGAAAATCTGCCCGAGTTATAACCGCGCATTTTAGCGTCCACAGTAGAAGCAAATAATTCGCGGATATCCGTGAAAACTCCTGTGTATGTCGCAGGGTTTGAGCGCGGTGTGCGACCTATCGGACTCTGGTCAATGGCGATTACCTTATCAAGATGCTCGACACCTAAAATTTCTTTGAAGTCACCCGCAGTTGTCTTTGCGCGGTTAAGCTTATTTGCAAGATGTTTGTACAAAATCTCGTTTATAAGCGATGATTTGCCTGAACCTGATACACCGGTGACACACACAAATTCAGAAAGCGGGATTTTTACATTTATATTTTTGAGGTTGTTCTGGCTTGCGCCCTTTACCTCGATAAATTTGCCGTTGCCTTTGCGACGGTTTTTTGGAACTTCTATACTGCGTTTGCCTGACAGATACTGACCTGTGATTGACTCTTTGCACTTGATGATTTCGTTTATATCACCTGCACACACAATCTGACCACCGTGTACACCTGCACCCGGACCGATGTCAATAATATGGTCAGCAGTACGCATAGTGTCCTCGTCGTGCTCGACAACTATGACGGTATTGCCGATATCCCTAAGTTTTTTAAGCGTGTCAAGCAGTTTTGAGTTGTCCCTCTGGTGCAGACCGATGCTTGGCTCATCAAGGATATACAGCACACCCATAAGGGAACTACCAATCTGGGTTGCAAGCCTGATACGCTGACTCTCACCACCTGACAAAGTAGACGCACTTCTGCTAAGTGTAAGATAAGAGAGTCCCACGCTTTTTAGAAAATTAAGTCGTGAGTTTATCTCTCGCATAATAGGCTGAGCAATCATATTTTCACGATTTGAAAGCTCTAAATTATCAACAAAAGTGATTATATCGCTGACTGACATTTCGCACAAATCAGAGATATTTATGCCACCTACTGTGACAGACAGGCTCATTTTTGAAAGTCGTTTGCCACTACATTCATCACACGGAATTTCTGTCATAAAACTACTGATTTCGTCTTTTATCCATGCGCTTGAGGTTTCCTTGAACCGACGCTCAAGGTTTGGGATAATGCCCTCAAATTCTTTGTAGAACTCGCCTGCTTTCCACATACCTTTTCTGACAAGTTTAATTTGCTCGCCATTTGTACCGTACAGGATTTTGTCAACAACCTCGTCAGATAAATCTTTGATTGGTGTATCAAGTGAGAAGTTGTATTTTTGTGCCATACCCTCAAGATACATCAGCGCAATCGAGTTGCCTTCAAGTGCCCAGCCACTACCCTTTAGTCCGCCTTCTGCGATGCTTTTATTCTCGTCAGGAATAATACGCTTTGGGTCAACACGCATAAAAACGCCCAGACCCGTGCACTTTGGGCAAGCACCAAACGGGTTGTTAAACGAAAACATACGCGGGCTTAGCTCCTCAATGCTGACACCGTGTTCATCACACGCGTAGTTTTGCGAAAAGGTCATATCTTCGCCGTTTATTACGTTGACTACGATAATACCGCCGGACAGTTTTGATGCAACCTCGATGCTGTCAGCAAGACGGGATGTTATATTATCGTTTATCACAAGGCGGTCAACGATTATTTCAAGCGTGTGTTTTTTATTCTTTTCGAGAACTATATCCTCGAACAAATCATAGATAATGCCGTCAACACGCACACGCGCAAAGCCTGATTTGCGGGCATTTTCGAGCTCTTTTTTGTGCTCGCCCTTTTTGCCCCTTATGACAGGTGCAAGGATTTGAATTTTTGTATTTTCAGGCAGTTTTTTTACCTTGTCAACAATCTGGTCAACGGTCTGCTGTTTAATCTCCTTGCCGCATACAGGACAATGAGGAACGCCGATTCGCGCGTACAAAAGTCGCAGATAGTCGTATATTTCTGTTACTGTACCAACAGTTGAACGAGGGTTTTTGGATGTGGTTTTCTGGTCGATTGATATAGCAGGAGAAAGTCCGTCGATAGAATCAACCGACGGTTTTTCCATCTGACCCAAAAACATCCTTGCGTATGATGACAAACTTTCGACATATCTGCGCTGACCCTCAGCATAGATAGTATCAAACGCAAGCGATGACTTTCCCGAGCCCGAAAGTCCTGTCATAACAACAAGTTTTTCACGCGGGATTTCTACATCTATATTCTTCAAATTGTGCTCTCTTGCACCTTTTATCACTATTTTATCCGATGACATTGAGCACCTCCTGTATAAACAAAGTCCAAAACGAGGCGAGCATCAGCCCGCCCCGTTATATAGTTTTTATTCTTCTATAGAATTTTGAGCGATTTCAACGTCGCTATTATCAACGATTTCTTCTTCCATTTCTTCGACGTAAGTGTTGTCCATAATCTGTGAGAATGTCTCGCCACTCATTTTCTCGTGCTTGATAAGATAAGCGGCAACCTCGTGGAGCTTATCCATATGAGCGTTAAGGATATCCTCTGTCTTTTTGTAAGCATCAGTGATGATAGCGTGAACTTCGCTGTCAATCTTTGCGGCTGTCTCGTTAGAGTAGTCCTTGACCTGACCCATATCACGGCCGATAAATACTTCGTTAGAACCTGAGCCGTAGTTGATTGGACCCAAAGTGTCGCTCATACCGTATCTGATGACCATGTTGCGGGCTGTCTTTGTCAATCGCTCGATATCATTTGACGCACCTGTAGAAATGTCGTTTAGCACAAGTGCCTCTGCCACACGACCACCAAGCGACACGATGATATCCTCAAACATCTCTTTCTTTGAGCGATAGGAACGGTCCTCAGTAGGAAGCGGCATAGTATATCCGCCAGCCATACCGCGTGGGATAATAGAAATCTGGTGCACAGGGTCCTGTGTCTCGCACGCAAAGAATGCAATAGCGTGACCAGCCTCGTGATATGCTGTGAGTTTTTTCTCGTGGTCAGACATAACACGACTCTTTTTCTCTGTGCCGACAACAACCTTGATGGTTGCCTCCTCTATCTCAGCCATAGTGATGGCTTTTTTGTTCTTTCTTGCTGACAGAAGTGCTGCTTCGTTCAACAGGTTTGAAAGGTCTGCACCTGTAAAGCCTGCAGTAGTTTTTGCGATAGTTTTAAGGTTTACATCAGGAGCAAGCGGCTTTTCGCGGGAATGAACCTTCAGTATAGCCTCTCGACCGTTGATATCAGGATAGCCAACCATAACCTGTCTGTCAAAACGACCAGGACGCAAGAGTGCCGGGTCCAAAATATCGGCACGGTTAGTAGCCGCAATCATAATAACGCCTTCGTTAGCACCAAAGCCGTCCATCTCAACAAGCAACTGGTTTAAGGTCTGCTCACGCTCGTCATGGCCACCGCCAAGACCTGTACCACGCTGACGACCAACGGCATCGATTTCGTCGATAAATATAATGCAAGGTGAGTTCTTTTTAGCTGTTTCAAAAAGGTCACGAACACGTGAAGCACCAACACCGACAAACATCTCAACAAAGTCAGAGCCTGAGATTGAGAAGAACGGAACGCCTGCCTCACCGGCAACCGCCTTTGCAAGCAATGTTTTACCTGTACCTGGAGGTCCCACAAGCAATACGCCCTTTGGAATACGCGCACCAAGTGTGTTGTATTTTTGCGGAGATTTCAGAAACTCTACGATTTCTTCAAGCTCTTCTTTTTCTTCATCAGCACCGGCAACATCGTCAAAAGTTGTCTTTTTCTTTTCGTCAGCGCTGTTTTTGAACTTTGCTTTGCCGAAATTAAGTTCCTTTGAGCCCATACCGCCGTTGCCCATTTTTCTCATTATAATAATCCAGAAAACAACAAGCGCCACAACTAAGAGTATGGTTGGGATAAGCTCAATCCACATTGAACTGTCAGATGCCTGAATAAGGTCATATTTCATCGGCTTGTCAGGATGAGCGACATTGTACGCATCTATATCATCCCACACATCTTCTTTGAAGGTCTTAAAGTCCATAAGGTCGTGCTTTATGGTTTTGTCGTCCTTTAAAGTCAGCGTGAGTTCGCCGGAATTACCGTTTACGGAAAACTCCTTGACCTGCTGTTTCTCAAAATATTCCACAATCTGTGAATATGTGTACTCCTCTGTCTGATTAGTAGAGAAAAACCACGCTACAGCCAGAAAAATGACAATCGGAATACCTAAGTATACAAGTAAACTTTTGATCTTGCTCGGATTCTTTTTTTCCAATACTATTCACTCCTTACATTAGTATTGATAATATTCTCAGCATTATGAGTAAACGCTGCGTTTTAAAACTCCTACATACGGGAGATTTCTGTAATATTCATTGTAGTCAAGGCCATAGCCTATGACAAATTCGTCAGGGATATCAAAGCCTATGTAATCAACCGCAATGTCAACCTTGCGTCTTGACGGCTTGTTAAGAAGTGTGCATATTTTTACACACTGTGCACCTTTTGCGGCAAAGTAATCTTTTATAAAAGAAAGCGTGTTGCCTGAGTCTATGATATCCTCAATAATGACAATATTCTTTGAGTGGATGTCAACAGACAGGTCTTTTACAATATTGACCCGACCTGAGCTTTCGGTAGCACCGCCGTAGCTTGACACAGCCATAAAATCAATAGTGCATTTCTTTGTGTATGCCTTGAGTATATCAGCCATAAAAGCAACGCTGCCCTTTAACAATCCGACAAAAAGCACCTCTTTGTCCTCAAAGTCTTTTTCAATCTGTTTAGCGATACGCTGTACCGCTTGCTCTATCTGTTCTTGAGATACCAAAACTCTTTCGACATCTGCTAACATTGTGTTCCCCCTGTTATCATAACAGCTAAACTGCTGTCTTTGTTTACCCTGCCGTGCTTTGATGTACCCACACCCTGTAGCCACAGTACTGTGCTACCGTTTGCAACAAGCAACAACTTACAGCGTTTTTCAGCAGGGACTTTGAGCTCATTGAGCAGTTTTTTTACGCTCTTTGTGACACCTCTGTCAAAGAATGTAAAGGTGTCGCCCTCTTTTTTTGTTCTGATAACCGTACTGTCTGTGATTATATCACAGTTGATACAGTTATTTAATAACTTTTTATTAATATTTTTAATTTCTTCTGCGGAAATATATTGAGCAAATTCATACTCGCTAAGCGGCATACAAAAGTCGCACTCGTCGCTACTTTTTGAAACAATTCTGAGCACACCCTGTTTGCACACACAACGCTTGTCATCAGGCAAATCAACGCAACCGTCACAAAAAACAGCATCAGCCATAAGGTCTATGTGACGTGATGTCACGTCAACACCGCTTTTGTTTGCGATGATGTACAGGCAGTTTTTGAGCACTGCTGTGTCAAGTTGCTGTAGTTTTTGACACGAATATCCGTGCTCTACTTCGCATTTGCTTAATTCTTTTATAGAATATTCATCTATAAAAGACGCAATCACGCGCATATTGTCACACATACGGTTTACTGTAGTGCACAAATCAAAGTTAATCTCGCTTAGCACAGGGACACAATGGTGACGGATTTTGTTTCGGGTGTAATCATCACACAGGTTTGTACTGTCTGTGACAAACTCAAGTGAATTTTCTTCACAATAGCGTTCAACATCAGCCCTGCTGCAGTAAATAAGCGGACGGATATAGCAGTCCCTTACTGGTTTTATCCCACAAAGCCCGGTGACACCGGTGCCACGAGCAATATTGTACAGCACGGTCTCGACATTGTCAGATGCTGTGTGCGCAGTAGCAACCTTTGCCGAAAGCCGCTGTGCAAGCTCACAAAAGAACTCGTATCTTGCGTTTCTGCCACAAAGCTCAAGGCTCTGCTTTTTTTGCTTTGCAAGGTCTGACACGTCAACTTTTTTGACAAAAAGCTCAACACAAAGTTTATCGCACAGATTTGTGACAAATTTTTCGTCGCTGTCTGCTTGCACACCTCTTATCATATGATTCAAGTGACATGCGTAAATCGTAAGGTTTAATTCTTCTTTTATAGAATTAAGAAGATATAGCAAAGCTACCGAATCAGCACCGCCTGACAACGCAACAACAACCTTGTCGCCGTAGCTGAGCATAGAAAACCGGTTTATCGCATTAAGCGCCTTATCCCTCACGGTGAGCCTCCACAGAAGTAAACCTCATAAACTCGCCCTGCCAATGCAGTTTGACAGACGAGGTTTCGCCGTGACGGTTTTTTGCAACAAGACACTCGCCGGCGTTCTGGTCAACATCAGATGTGATGTTCTGACTACGCTCTTTTTCGTAATAGCCCTCGCGATACAAAAACAGTACGATGTCGGCATCCTGCTCGATAGAACCTGAGTCACGCAAGTCAGAAAGCTGTGGTCTGTGGTCAGGACGCTGTTCACTTGCACGGGAAAGCTGTGAAAGACAGATAACAGGAACATTGATTTCCTTAGCCAAAATCTTGAGATTTCGTGTGATTTCAGAGATTTCCTGCACACGGTTGTCAGTGCGTCTGCCACCACTGGACATAAGCTGAAGATAGTCTATTACAACCAAATCAACATTTTTGAGTCGACGCAGTTTTGCTTTCATCTCAGGCACGGTGATACCCGGTGTATCGTCAAGATAAATATTAGTTTTATTCAATACATCGCCTGCTGAAATAAGTCGTTGCCACTCTTCTTCAGACAGTTTGCCTGTCCTTAGTTTCGTACCGCCAACCAGCGCTTCTGACGAAAGCAAACGGGACGCTAACTGTTCCTTTGTCATTTCAAGCGAGAAGAAAGCAACGGTTTTCTTCTGCACACAGGCAACGTGCTTTGCTATATTGAGCGCAAAGCTTGTCTTACCCATACCAGGACGAGCCGCAAGCAGAATAAGGTCAGAGCGGTTAAGTCCTGTTATCGTGCGGTCAAGGTCGCCGATACCTGTGGACAGCGGTCTTATAGCATCGTCAGCCTTGTTGAGCAAATCAAGCCTGTCAAACGTCTGGATAAGCACCTCATCAAGACGCTGCAAGCCCTGTATGTTCTTGCCTCTGCGTATGTCAAAAATCTTCTGTTCAGCCGAGTCAATAAGCATAGATGGCTCAAACTCGCCGTCTGATGCTTCCTCAATGATGTCCCTTGATGCAGAAATCAACATTCTGACATCATACTTATCCCTGACATACTGGGCATAAATCTCGATATTTGAAATAGACGGACAGCTCTCTGCAAGTTGCATCAGATATGTCTTGCCGGTGCTCTCATCAAAAGCCTTGTCCGTTTTCAATGTTTCAAGCACCGTGACAAAGTCAACCGTCTTGCCCTGTGTGAACATAGACAGCATAGTTGAATAAATCAGCTTGTGTGTTGAAACATAAAAGTATTCAGATTTTGGCAAAATCTCGGCAACACGCGCGATAGAATCAGGCTCCATAAGTATAGCACCGAGCACCGCCTGTTCTGCCTCAGGACTGTACGGAAGCTTAAGTCCGTCATAGCCGTTTGTGATTTTTGTATCTGCCAAAAAAACACCTTCTTACTGTAGTGTATTTTAATAAAATCAGAGTGCCTTTACCTCTACCTTTACATTTGCGGTAATTGAGGTGTACAGCTTAATCTGTACGTCATATACGCCAACTGTTTTAATGTCCGAAGAAAGAGTAACCTTTCTTTTATCAACATCAACACCCTTTTGCTTTTTAATCTCTGCGCTGATTTCCTTTGCAGTAATACTGCCAAAAAGCTTGCCGTTTGAGCCTGCTTTTGCGTTCATAACAAACACAGCACCCTCGAGCTCCTCTTTTGCTTTGTTAGCATTAGCTATCTGTGTATCAATCTTGTACTGCTTTGACTGCTCTGCGTTTTTGAGCTCGTTCATAGCCTGAGCGTTTGCTTCTTTTGCAAGATTTTTTGGAAACAAAAAGTTTCGTGCATAGCCGTCAGAGCAGGAAACAAGCTCGCCTTTTTTTCCGAGTGCTTTTACATCCTGTAAGAGTACTACTTTCATATCAATACCTCCGAATTTATATAAGCTTGATGGTGTCCACTAAAAGCTCCATCGCTTTATCTAGTGTGACGTTGCTAAGCTGTGCCGCCGCCATATTCTGATGACCGCCGCCGCCGAGCTTTTCCATAACAAGCTGAACATTTATTTTACCAAAACTGCGTGCCGAAATGTTGACTGTCTTTGAGTCAATCTGCGATATAACAAAAGACGCGTAAACATCCCTTATCGCAAGCAACTCGTCTGCCGCCATAGCCGACAGCAGTCTTGAGTTTTTGACTATGCCGTCAATAGTAGACACAGCACAGTTGTTTACAATCTTAGCCTTTGAAACTATCTCGTACTTGTCCTTGTATGTATCAAGGGAGTTTGAGAACATATTTCTGACAGTAACGGTGTCAGCGCCTTTTTTTCTCAGGTATGCAGCAGCCTCAAACGTACGCACACCTGTGTTTATAACAAAGTTCTTTGTGTCAAGCATAATACCTGACAAAAGCGCCTCGGCGTCAACCTTTGAAAGCCCGTTGTCGCCGATGTAGCTGACAAGCTCAGTCACCATCTCAGATGTAGACGAAGCGTTTGGCTCGTGGAAGAACACATCAGCGTTATCAATATAGTTGACCATTCGTCTGTGGTGGTCAATAACTATGACCTTCTTGCACATTTTGTGCACCTTAGGACTTTCGATAAAGTCAGGTGAATGTGTGTCAACAATAAACAGCAAAGTCTTGTCAGTTATGATAGACAACGCTCTGTCAACATTGATGAACATATCGTTGTTCTTTGCTTGAAGATGGTCAATAAGCGGTTTTGCGAGCGATTTTTCAACATCACACACAACAAATGCGCGTTTTGAAAAAGACTTTGTAACCGCGCTGTAAATACCCGCAGCCGAACCGATACAGTCAAGGTCAGAGAACTTGTGTCCCATAATAAGCACCTTGTCGCACTGGCTTATGGCGTTTTTGACTGACTGAGCAATAACACGCACACGCACCTTGCTTGTCTTTTCGACACCCTTTGAAACACCGCCAAAGAACTCGTACTCGCCATCTGTGAGCACAGCAACCTGGTCGCCACCACGACCAAGCGCCATATCAAGTGCTTTCTTAGCGTTTGCGTGGCTTTCTTTTAAAGTTTCACACCCTCTACCGATACCGATAGAAATCGTAGCTCCTCTGTCTGCCACGGTAATCTGTCTTACCTTGTCTAGAATCCTGAATTTCTTTTCAATCTGTGTTATCATAACCTTCTCGTCAAAAATACACAGATATTTTCCGTCTGACAGTTTTCTGAAAAGGCAGTCGTGCTTGCTTGACCAGCGTGAAAGCAGGTTTTCAATAGTGAGCATAGCCCTTGTGGCGTCTTCTTCGCTGTTTGACATAAAGTCGTCGATATTGTCAAAGACAATCAGCGCTACTGATTTTCTGGTATCATAAAACTCTTTTTCAAGGTTTTTATAGTATGTATTGTCGACAACAGACAACAGATAGCCTTTGTCGACCTTGCTTGTATATACAGTCAGTTTTTTGCCGTTGTAAGAGGTCTCGACACCACCAACGCTCAAAGTAAGCGTCTCCATGGTCTCGTCAATGAGATACTTTGTGATATGCTCATTAAGCCCCTCTGAGTTTTTGAAAAACAGCTTTTTGAATTTTGAGTTGTACAGCAGTATCTCGCCGTATTCGCCAACAACAGCAGCTGCGGTTTTCAATGATTCGATATAGTCATACGACGCTTTTGTCATTGATGTAGCAGCACCCGTGATGACCTTTTTGATATATCCTTTAAAACTAAAAAGCATCACAAGCACAACAGCAAGTGCTACAACCGCTACTGAGAGCTCAACAAAAAACAGTATTCTGTTGTATTTGAGCATAGGTAGTGACATAAGCATCATCACAAATGCAAAAATCAGAAAAACAGGCATTGCTGTAAAGACACGTTTTTTCAATTTAATTACCTTACCTTATATTTATTCCCCAAAAGTGTACAAAAAACGGGTTATACCTCCATGAGTATAGGCAGTATCATAGGACTTCTGCGTGTGCGCTGAAGAATCAGCTTAGACACATCGTCCTTGATTTTGTTCTTTATTGCACCCCACTCGTGAATATTACGACTAGCGCAATCCTCAAGTATATCAAGCGCACGCTGTTTGACTTCGATAAGCAAATCTTCTGACTCCCTGACATACACAAAGCCACGCGATACAATATCAGGACCGCTGATAACATGGCCGTCGTATACATCAAGCGACGCAACGATAATGATAAGTCCGTCCTGACTTAAGTGCTTTCTGTCCCTGAGTACAATTGAGCCGACATCGCCAACACCCAAGCCATCAACAAATACCTTGCCTGATGCAACCGGCGCTACTTCTTTCATACATTCGTCAGTAAGCTCAACCACCTTGCCTATGTCACCGATAAAGATGTTCTTTCTGTTCATACCAAGTGACAACGCTAAGTCCATATGCTTTCTTAGGTGCTTTTGCTCGCCGTGTACCGGAATAAAGTACTTTGGCTTTACAAGCGAATGCAGGATTTTTAGCTCCTCCTGACACGCGTGACCTGAAACGTGCACCTCGTACATTGACTCGTGCACTACCTCACAGCCTCGCTTTAACAGCTCGTCAACGACATTGCCGACAGTTCGCTCGTTGCCGGGTATCGGGTTAGCAGAAATGATGATAAAATCCCCTGCTCCTACCGAAACCTTGCGATGGTCAGAATAAGCCATTCGTGACAACGCACTCATAGGCTCGCCCTGAGAACCGGTTGTGACAAGCACAATCTTCTCCATAGGATAATCTTTCAGCGCATCAATATCAATTATGATATTCTGTGGAACTTTTAAGTAGCCAAGCTCCTCGGCTACCTTCATATAATTGACCATACTTCTGCCCGAAAAAGCAACCTTGCGGTCAAATTTGTTAGCGCAGTCAATAATCTGTTGCACACGGCTGATGTTTGACGCAAATGTCGCGATAATTATACGGCTGTGTCGTGCACGTCTAAACAGCGTGTCAAAGCTGTCAGCAACGGTCTGTTCTGTCGCAGTAAATCCGGGACGCGACGCGTTAGTAGAATCTGCAAGCAGACAGAGCACGCCCTTGTCGCCAAGCTGTGCAAAGCGTGACAGATTTATCATACCGCCTGACATTGGTGTGCAGTCGATTTTAAAGTCGCCTGTGTGCACGACAGTGCCCGCAGGTGAGTGAATAGCTACACCAACAGAATCAGGTATAGAGTGGTTTACGTGTATCAGCTCAACCTCAAAACAGCCAAGCTTTACTGATGAGCCGGCATTAACTGTGTTCAGTGACACCCTGTCAAGGCTGTGCTCCTTTAATTTGTTTTCAATCAGTCCTACTGTAAGACGTGTGCCGTAAATCGGCGCATTAACCTTTGCCAAAAGATACGGCAGACCGCCGATGTGGTCCTCGTGGGCGTGGGTGATAACAATACCCTTTACCCTGTCTTTGTTCTGCTCAATATAAGTAAAGTCAGGTATAACAAGGTCAACACCCAGCATATCGCCATCAGGAAAAGCCATACCACAGTCAAGTATAATGATATCGTCGTTGCATTCAAACAAAGTCAGGTTTTTGCCAATCTCGTTAAGACCGCCCAAAAAAGCAATCTTAATCGGTGGCTTTACCACATTCTTTTGCGGCTTTTTGTACTGTTTGCTTGATTTATTTGTGTCTGAAATTTTCTGCTTACTTTTGTAGTAAGTTTTTTGTTTGCTGTTTGATTTGTTAACTTTTCCTTTTACAGTCGCACGTTTTACGTTTTTCTTATTCTCTGTGCTCAAAAATATTTACCTCCTGTAGGTTTAGTTTTAAATAGTTTGTTTATTTACCGCAGGTGCGGTGTTTCTCTGTAATAAAAAGAGAAAATATGTAAATCTGCATCATACCGTCCATGCAGACAAAAAATCCAAAAAACGCAAGATTACCCTATAATAAATATATGTAATCTTATTTTACCTTAAAAATGCCACAAGGTCAAGGAAAAGCATACATTACTTTTGACGATAATTGCATTTGTTTGTGAATATTTTTTATAGATAATTATGGGGTTTGCACCCAGTGCTAATATTATGGGCTCAAAACTGAAGAATAATCACTCAAAAAGTGTTGCAATTAGCGACTTGTGTGATATAATAAGTGATGATGTTTATAATAGGTAAATAGGAGAATTTTGAGTGAAACACGTCGAGATTTTTACAGATGGCGCTTGTTCGGGCAATCCTGGTCCCGGCGGCTGGGGCGCTATTCTGAGATACAAAGAAACTGAAAAAGAAATCAGCGGCGGCGAGAAGATGACAACCAACAACCGTATGGAGCTGATGGCTGTTATTAGTGCTCTAAAGCTGTTAAAAGAGCCGTGTAAGGTTACTCTTTACTCTGACTCACAGTATGTGTGCAACGCGCTAAAGCTCGGCTGGGCTAAAAAATGGCGTGACAACAACTGGATGCGCAACAAAAAGGAAAAAGCGCTCAACGAAGAACTGTGGGAGCAGCTACTCGATTTGTACGATTACCACAAAGTAGACGTCATTTGGGTTAAAGGACACGCAGGTCATATAGAAAACGAGCGTTGTGACAAGCTTGCGGTTATGGAAACCCAGAAATTTTTATAATAAACACAAGGTGGAATATATGAGAAAAATTTATGCAGACAACGCGGCAACAACCGCCCTGTCCCCTGTTGTACTTGAAAAGATGATGCCTTATCTGACTACTGTGTACGGCAACCCGTCAAGCCTTTATCAGACAGGCGCAGTTGCTAAAGAAGCAGTAGAAAACGCACGCGCACAGATTGCATCGCTTATCGGTGCTCAAAACGCAAACGAAATTTACTTTACGTCAGGCGGTAGCGAAGCTGACAACTGGGCTATCAAGGGTATGTGCCGTGCTTTAAAACCAAAGGGCAAAAACCACATCATTACATCAAAATTTGAGCACCACGCCGTGCTTCACACCTGCAAAGCACTTGAAAAAGAAGGCTTTGAGGTGACATACCTTGATGTATATGAAAACGGTATTGTAAAGCCTGAGGATGTAAAAAACGCAATCAAGGACACAACCGCACTTGTTACAATTATGTATGCCAACAACGAAATCGGCACTATTCAGCCTATCGCTGAAATTGGCAGAATCTGTCGTGAGCACAAGGTTATTTTTCACACAGATGCTGTGCAGGCTGTAACTAATGTTGCGATTAATGTTGTAGAGGAAAATATTGATATGCTCAGCCTGACCGGTCACAAATTTCACGGACCAAAGGGCTGTGGCGCGCTGTATATCAGACGCGGTGTGCGCCCTGATGTACTCATTGACGGCGGCGCACAAGAGAGAAGTCGCCGTGCAGGCACCGAAAATGTCGCCGGTATCGTTGGCCTTGCAGAGTCGATGAAACTTGCGATTTCTAATATGCAACAGCGTAATTCCCGTCTTACAAAAATGCGCGACCGTCTTATAGACGGGCTGTTAAAAATCGAGCGTTCACGCTTAAACGGTGACAGGGTGTCACGTTTGCCTGGTAATGTCAACATGTGCTTTGAGGGTATCGAGGGCGAAAGCCTGCTTTTGCGACTTGATATGGCGGGAATTTCTGCGTCGTCAGGCTCTGCGTGTACATCAGGCGACCTTGACCCAAGCCACGTGTTGCTCTCAATCGGTCTGCCACACGAAATTGCACACGGTAGTATGAGATTGTCTTTTTCTGACGAAAACACCGAAGAAGACATTGACTATATTTTAGAACAAGTACCAAAGATTGTTGACTATTTAAGAGCTATGTCACCGCTTTGGGAAAAAATCAAAAAAGAAGAAAGGGACAACTAACTATGGCATATTCAGAGAAAGTTATGGACCATTTTGCTAACCCTCGAAATGTCGGCGAAATTGAAGACGCATCAGGCATCGGCGAAGTTGGCAACTCCAAATGCGGAGATATTATGAAAATGTACATCAAAATCGAAGGCAACGTCATCACAGACTGCAAGTTCAAGACCTTTGGTTGCGGTGCGGCAATCGCTACAAGTTCAATGGCTACAGAGCTGATTAAAGGCAAGACCATTGAAGACGCGCTCAAACTCACCAACAAAGCAGTTATGGAGGCGCTTGACGGTTTGCCACCGGTAAAGGTACACTGCTCTGTTCTTGCTGAACAGGCTATCAAAGCAGCGCTTTCTGACTACTACACACGTCAGGGCATCGACCCTGAGCCAATCGTCGGCAAAATTGTGGAGTGCGACCACGAGCACGGCTGTAGTTGTGATATCTAAGCGCCGAGCACCGTAGCCCTCACAACCAAAAAAATTTAAAGGATGGTTATTATGAAAAGACTATTAGCTGTTTTTCTTGCAATGATACTGATGCTTTCACTTTGTTCTTGTGCTGATAAAAACACAGACAAAGACGACAAAGAAGAAACAAAAGAAACACAAGCACAGCAAGCAACTGCACCGCAGACTGATGAAGAAACTGTGGCTGAACAAACAAACGAAAAAATCGATGTAGAGAGTTTTTTCAAAGACGACATCGACCTGTCACTCTACACAAAAGGCACTGACTCATATTATATTGACGATGTGACATATAATTTTGAAGAAAATATCACTGTTGATTCTAAAAATTTCTCTATCCCTTGTGATTACAGCGAGCTTATCAATGCAGGATTTAAATTCAACGGTGACGACACCACAGAAATCGAGGGCTTCTCCACTACTAAGACAGTAACAGGTTCTGATGCAATCGCCTACAATTGTTTAAAAATCAACCTCTCAACTACTGACTCAAAACGTTTTGGTGTGTATGTTTACAATATGTCCGAACAGGCAAAACCGCTTAACACAGGTAGCGTTTACAATTTTAACTTTGATGTTGAAACTGCACCTGATTTTGTGTACAGCAATCTGACTGCCGACAGCACAGTAGCTGATATTGTAAAAGAACTTGGCAACCCATCATCAATCACAGCATATTCAAATTCTGTAACTCTGTCTTTTCTAAACAGTGACAACAAATATGTTCGTGTTTCTATTGACGAAAACCAAAAGATTACAAGTTTTACTGTTAATATGCTGTAAGAAATCACAAACGCACAGGAGAACATAGCCGATAGGATAAAACCTGTCGGCTTTTTTATATACAGAAAAGTACGCGATAGTCGCGTGATTCAAAAAAGGTTAACCGATAAAAAGAAATACAAATGATACAGGGGGAGGCTCCCCTGTGCAAGGGGAGCTGTCAGCGTAGCTGACTGAAGGGTTGTTAATGTAACATTGTATTGAATTATCTCACGATAACAATCCCTCCACCACTAATCGTGGTCCCCCTCCCTTTACACAAGGGAGGCATGCGTTGACGCTCATTTATGAGTAGCTGTAACAGATGCATGGCTGATAGGCCAATAAAAAGCGCACTTGTGCGCTGCCAGTAGTATTAGGGCTATGCCCGAAAATGAAATACCCCCCGTTTTACGGGGGGATAATTATT
>JAZUOM010000006.1:0-55214 GCA_045604645.1 Ruminococcus sp.
TTTGGCGGAGACGGCGGGATTCGAACCCGCGGGGGATTGCTCCCTAACTGATTTCGAGTCAGCCCCGTTATGACCGCTTCGATACGTCTCCATATAT
This sequence comes from Ruminococcus sp., assembly GCA_045604645.1. Classification (GTDB taxonomy): domain Bacteria; phylum Bacillota; class Clostridia; order Oscillospirales; family Acutalibacteraceae; genus Ruminococcoides. Next base: position 98 of record JAZUOM010000006.1, read on the forward strand.
ATTAAACTCAAAATAGAGTTAAAACACGATATTTAGTTTTTAAGTAACGGTCAGCCCCGTTATGTCCTGTTGTGGTTCCCAAAACTTTTGTCCGCTTTCGCTCAAAGTTTTGACCACTGCCACTCCTTATTGCTCGTTGTATCGTCCTCAGGACGCGCTCGCAAACGTCCCCACTTCGATACGACTCCGTATTTATATATTAATTTCCTTTGCTATTTTACTTTCTTTTTGCATTTATGTCAAGGACAAACACGCTAAAAATCACACCGCATAATATGTACTGTTAAGGTGGTGATAAGATGGCTTACGATACCCGAGAATTGCTTGCAAGATTAATTCAATGCGAAGCAGGTGGTGAGGGTTACGACGGTATGGCTGCAGTTGCATCAGTTGTGATGAACAGATCAAGAGTAGAAAACGGTGAATTCTCACGAGTCAGCAACGGCGGCGATGTTAGAGCAATTATCGAACAACCTAACCAATTCACTTGTTTAAAAACAAGTGTCAGAGGTATGTACAACAGTCAGAACATTTACAATATGAATCCCGAAGAAATTCACTATCAGATTGCTGATTGGGCACTAGCTGGAAACACCTGGAGTGCAGTCGGTAATTCTCTGTTTTTTTTTAATCCGTATTCACAAACCTGCCCAAACTATTTTCCAACCAGAATAGGTGTAATCTATAATAGGATAGGGGCACATTGTTTTTACGCACCAACAGCAGAATATGCAGATACTTAATGGAGGTAATTGATTTGAACAACCAGATAGACTTAGGAAAAATCTATGGAATAGAGGGTGGGGTAGCTGATGCAAGCGGACTAGAGCCGAGAAATTTTATAGCAAGTCCCGTTATACCTTCGCTTGAACAAATAGCAGAATACAATCTTGCATCAAGAGGTATAAATCCTAATCCATCAATGAATGAACAGATTAACACATTACCATCAAACATAGATTACGACTATCCAACAGGTGTACCGTACGATGCTGATTATAACCTCAATATTCCACCAAACAGCAATTCATTTGTTTCAACACCAACAACAACTCTGAATGCTACTATGAACCAGAATCAACCAACACAAGATATTAATCAGGCAGGTAATGTTGCGATTACTGATTTTTCAAATCCTTTTCCTGTTACACCTGAATCAATACAGTATTTAAACGGCTTTATAAGAACACAGATTGGTCGCAGAATTACAGTTACTTTTTTGATTGGAAGTAATCAGATAGAAGAAAAAAGCGGATTTTTACTTGGCGTAGGTGCAAACTATATATTGATTAACGAATTAGATACAAACGATATTACTGCGTGTGATTTCTATAACATTAAATTTATACGCTTCTATTATTAGATTGAATCAATCAAATAGCTTATAACCGAGTTTGAAACAAGAAAACCTTTTGTTGTTAAATATAGCACATTGTTATCTATGTCAATCATCTGCTCTGATTTAAGCAAATTTGCTCTTTGCAGAAAGTTTTTTGCAAGGGTGAAATTATACCTGTTTTCTAATTCAATCAAATCTAAGCCCTCTTTTAGGCGAAGTCTGAGCATAATATACTCTTCGACATCACCGCCAACACCATCCTGTATTATAGTACCATTGTAAAACTCTTTGATATCACGTGGATAATAGTATCTTTTTCCATCTATGAAAGAATGTGCAGAAGGACCAAAACCCAGATATTCTTCATCACGCCAATATTTCAGATTATGTTTCCCCTCAAAACCTGGTTTTGAAAAATTCGAAATTTCATACTGATTATAACCATATTTTTCAAGTTCATTTACCGCATGTATATATATCTGAGATTGGCAGTCATCATCAAATAGGTGTAGAGAATCCTTGATTTTGTAAAAATGTGTATTCTCTTCAATTTTCAAAATATAAGCAGAAATATGAGTTACATCGCAGTCCTTGCAGAATTTTATTGATTCTGTAAGGCTGCTTTTTGTTTGCTCAGGTATACATAACATCAAATCAAGAGATATGTTGTCTATTTTTGCTTTTTTTACTGCATCAACTGTATTTTTTGCATCAGAAACACTGTGTCTTCTGCCAAGTATCTTAAGTTCATTGTCATTTGCACTCTGCAGACCAATCGATACTCTGTTAAATCCTGCTTTTCTCATTGCAGAAAAATCAATTTTATCACTAGTGCATGGGTTTACTTCAACAGTAATTTCTGCGTGATTGTTAACACAGAACGATTTTTTTATTTCATCTAAAATAGCAATTAGTCTATAGCTACCTATCGCTGACGGTGTACCGCCACCAAAATATATAGTAGAAACCGTTCTCTTATGAATCTCGCTTGATTTTCTGATTGCTCCAATCAAATATTCAGTGTATTTATCATATTCATTCTCATCAGAAATACTGTAAAAATCACAGTAAGGGCATTTCTGTTCACAAAACGGTATATGTATGTAAATTCCTATCGTGTTCATAATATCACCATAAAATAAATCAGCAAAGGCAGGAACAAGAATGCTCCTGCCTCTTACTTGTGATTAAATTTTATACAATACAAACTACTATGTCAAGAAAAACTGTATACTTGACATACATTTGAATGATAAATAACAAAATATTCGTTTGTATTATATGTTGCATTTTTTTATGGTAAATAGTAAAATACTTAAGGTATAAAAATATGGAGGGGATAGGTATGAGTAATTTTCATGATGAAATAAGCAAGCGTAGAACATTTGCTATTATTTCTCACCCTGACGCTGGTAAAACAACTCTAACTGAAAAATTGCTTTTATACGGTGGTGCTATTAATCTTGCTGGCTCTGTAAAAGGCAAGAAAACATCTAAACACGCTGTTTCTGACTGGATGGAAATTGAAAAACAACGTGGTATTTCGGTTACTTCATCAGTAATGCAGTTTAAATATAATGATTATTGTATTAACATCCTTGATACACCAGGACATCAGGACTTTTCTGAAGACACTTACAGAACCCTTATGGCTGCTGACAGCGCAGTAATGGTAATCGATGCATCAAAGGGTGTTGAAAATCAAACCATAAAGCTCTTTAAAGTTTGTGTAATGAGAAATATACCTATCATTACATTTATTAATAAAATGGACAGAGACTCTAAAAATCCATTTGAATTGCTTGAAGATATTGAAAATGTTCTGGGTATCAACACCTGTCCTATGAACTGGCCTATTGGTTCTGGTAAAGAATTTAAGGGTGTCTATGACAGAAAAGAAGAACAGATATTGTCTTTTACTGCAAACAACGGTCAGCGTGAAGTAGAAAAGGAAATTTTGACACTTGATGACCCTCAACTTGACTCAAAACTATTCTATGGTCAGAAAGACCAGCTTATTGAGGATATCGAACTGTTGGATGGTGCCGGTAATGACTTTGATTTAGATCAGGTCAGAGCAGGAAAACTCACGCCTGTATTTTTTGGTTCAGCTCTTACTAACTTTGGTGTAGAACCATTTCTCAAAGAGTTTCTAAACCTTACTACCAGTCCGCTACCTCGTGAAACAAGCGACAAAATCATCGAGCCTGAATCCGACTTTTTCTCAGCATTTGTTTTTAAAATTCAGGCTAATATGAATAAAGCCCACCGTGACAGAGTTGCGTTTATGCGAATTTGCTCAGGTAAATTTGACAAGAATATGGAAGTTTATCACGCACAAAGCGACAGGAAAATGCGTCTTTCACAGCCACAGCAGATTATGGCACAGGAAAGAGAAATTGTAGAAGAAGCATACGCAGGTGACATAATCGGTGTATTTGATCCGGGGCTTTTCTCAATTGGCGATACTATTGTTACCCCTGGACAGAAATTCAGATTTAAAGGTATTCCTACATTCGCACCGGAACATTTTGCACTTGTCAGACAAAAAGACACAATGAAAAGAAAGCAGTTTGTAAAAGGTATCAATCAGATTGCTCAGGAAGGTGCTATACAGATTTTCCATGAACCTGATTCGGGTATGGAAGAAGTTATTGTTGGCGTAGTTGGTGTGCTTCAGTTTGATGTATTGAAGCATAGACTTGAAAATGAATACAACGTCGATATTATAATGACACCTACTCCATATCAATTTATACGATGGATAACCTCTGACTGCGATGTCAAACAGCTTGACTTAGCTTCTGATACCAAGATCGTCGCTGATTTTAAAGACAGAAAGCTCTTGTTATTCAGAAGTTTCTGGAGTATCAACTGGGCTTTAGAGCACAACAAAGGTCTTACACTGGAAGAGTTTGGTACAAACGAATAAATGCGGACTTGCAAAAAATCAACACTCCATGAATAAACTTAAGTAGTTTATTTTTGGAGTGTTTTTTATGTTTGAATTCATATCGTATTTAAGTCAGTATTTGTTTATGTTTATACTCCACATATGCCATAGTGAAACATTTCCAAAGCCTCTCACTAAAAAACAAGAGGAAGAATATATCGCGCTATCGCTATCAGGAGATATAAACGCACGAAATAAACTAGTCGAACACAACTTACGTTTGGTTGCTCATATCATGAAAAAGTATTACCACCACACAAGTGATCAGGATGACCTTGTTTCTATTGGAACCATTGGTCTTATCAAGGCAATCAATACATACAAGCCCGAAAAAAACATAAAACTCTCAAGCTACGCATCAAGATGTATCGAAAACGAAATACTGATGCATTTCAGAAACAACAAAAAAAGTTCTCTTGATATTTCACTTAATGATGCAATCGATACTGATAAAGACGGCAATCCGCTTACATTAATGGATATTATGTCAGTTGATGATAACATAATTGATGATATATATATGAAAATCAACCTAGATAAGTTGTACAGATATATGGAAGAAGTACTGACAGACAGAGAGAAAGAAATTCTCATTTATAGATTTGGACTATACGATAAATCACCATTAACTCAAAGAGAAATCGCGAAAAAACTTAACATATCACGTTCTTATGTTTCAAGAATTGAGAAAAAAGCGCTTACAACATTAAGAAAAAGATATAATCAAGGCTAAACAACTAAACTTATTGTATTTATTGCAAAGCATAACAGCAAACCTATCAGGGTAGGAATGATAACTGATAACATAGTAATTTTAGCGCTTTTTGTTTCTTTGTATATAGTAAGACAGGTTGTAGAACACGGAAAGTGAAATATACATAACATAAGAAAGCATAATGCGGTCGTTATGGTCCAGCCGTTATTTGTTAGTAGCACTCCCAGTTGCTCAAAATTAGAAAAATCAGTCAGAGTTGATGTAGACAAATATGACATCAACATTATTGGAATTACAGTCTCATTTGCAGGAAACCCTAGAATAAAAGCAAAAATTATAACTCCATCTAACCCAAAAAGCTGTCCAAATGGGTCTAAAAAGTTTGAGCAATAATTAAGCATAGTGTTATTATTGACGCTGATATTAGCCATGCACCAGATTAATGCGCCCGCAGGAATAGCAACTGTTACTGCTCTTAATAATACAAATAAAGCCCTGTTTTTAAGTGCATATATAATTGTTTCCATTATCTTTGGTTTTCTGAATGGAGGGATTTCTAAGATAAAAGATGACTGTTGACCCTTAAGAATAGTTTTGCTCAACAGTAACGATATGAGCATAGTAACACTTACCGAAAGAATGATAAGTAATATAAGCAAAAACGAAGTTGTTATCGTGCTGTATACAACGCTTGCTGTAGTTGTCAGAAAAATTGATATTATTGCAATCAAAGATGGCAAGCGTCCATTGCAAGGTATAAAATTATTTGTTATAATCGCAATGTTTTTCTCTCGTTTTGAATCAATTATTCGGCAGCCCATTACTCCGCATGCGTTACATCCAAATCCCATCGCCATAGTAAGTGATTGTTTACCATGTGCACCGACCTTATTAAAACAACCATCCAGATTAAACGCAATTCGTGGTAAAAAACCAGAGTCCTCAAGTAATGAAAAGATAGGGAAGAAGATAGCCATAGGTGGTAGCATTACAGCGACAACCCAAGTTAAAGTTGTATATATTCCATCTAAAAGAAAACTTTTGATACCATCAGATAAGCAAATATAATCTGTAAATTGTTGTAGTAATATTTTAATATAATTAAAACAATAACTCAAAGCATCGCTGATATAATTGGCTCCAAAAATAGTTATCCAGAAAATCACGCCGAGCATAAAAAGCAAGATTGGAATACCGGTTATTTTTTTGTTAAGAAATCTGTCGATCTTATATGAATCTTTATAATTATTTTTGCAAGTGACACATTTATTATAAATATCCTTGCATTTAGAATAAATTTCTGTTATATACTGCTCTCGATTTTTCTTGCTTATATTGATTTTTAGAGATTTAACTGTAAATGTTTTAATCTGATTTTTACATAATTTTAAAACCGTATCTTTTAATTCATCCAGTCCCAAATTATCTTTAGCTGATGTTTTAACAACCGGCACACCAAGTTGTAATGATAACTCATCTTTATCAATATTTATTCCTTTTTTATCAGCTTCATCCAGGAAGTTCAAGCATACAATCACTTTAGTTGTCAATTCTAAAATTTGCAACGCAAGGTTCAGGTTTCTAAGCAAATTTGTTGAATCTAAAACAATTATAATGCACGAATACTTTTTTTGCTCAACATATTCATTTGCAATTATCTCTTCATCAGAATTAGCCAGTAAAGAGTACGTTCCCGGTAAGTCAATAATCTTAAATTCAGTTTTTTCATGCGTGAAACTGCCAAAAGCGATATCTACTGTTTTTCCTGTCCAGTTGCCTGTGTGCTGTTTAAGACCGGTAAGTGCGTTAAAAATTGTACTTTTTCCAACATTCGGATTTCCTACTAATGCTATTTCATAATCTGCGCTTAAATCAGTTTTATTGCTTATATTATCACGAACATTGAACACAGCATCCTCCAGATTTATAAGAATACTTTAATTTTCTGTGCATCTTTCTTTCTGATTGCTATAACACTTCCTTTTATGAGATAAGCAACGGTATCGCCAAACATACTTTTAAACAACGGTAAAATACTTGAGTTTTTAATTATTCCCAAATCAAACATTCTGTTTAACTGATTACTACTACTTTGAACATCGCATATGATATAGCTTACACCAAGCTTTGCATTGTCTAGGGTTAAAGTTTCTCTTGCTTTCATATTATCATCCTTAAAAATTACTCATTATTAACATATGAGTTTTAGTATCATTCGTGATTGAATTTTTATTGACTGCAATAACCATTTACAATATAATTACTATATAGATGTAGCGGAGGATAATTATGAAAATTCAAGATATACTTTCTTATGTAGACCACACAATGTTACAGCAGACAACAACTTTTGAAGAAATCAAAATTCTATGCGATGACGCTATTAAATACAACACAGCTTCTGTGTGTATTGCACCGTGTTTTATAAAACAAGCAAAAGAATATGTTAAGGACAAGCTTAAAATTTGTACTGTTATCGGATTTCCAAACGGCTACAATTCAACATTAACAAAATGTTTTGAAACAGAAGATGCTGTAAATAACGGCGCCGATGAAATTGATATGGTTATAAATATCGGTTTTGTTAAATCAAAACAATATGATTTGGTGCTTGATGAAATCAATCAGGTAAAAAAATCATGCAAAGGAAAACTGCTCAAAGTTATTATCGAAACGTGTCTTCTTAATGAAGACGAAAAAATCAAACTGTGTGATGTTATATCCAAATCTGATGCTGATTATATTAAAACGTCAACGGGATTTTCGACCGCAGGTGCCACCAAAGAAGATATTAAACTTTTTGCAGAAAATATACATTCAGGTTTAAAAATCAAGGCCGCAGGCGGCATATCATCTATAAAAGACGCAGAAGATTTCATCAAACTTGGTGCCAGTCGCCTGGGTACAAGCAAAATAGTAAAAATAATAAAGAATGGTGATAATAATGACAAAGACACCTCATATTGATTTAATAGATACAAAGCTTGGTTTTGGTAAAACAGTATTAATGCCGGGCGACCCGCTAAGAGCAAAATTTATCGCTGAAAACTTTTTGAACAATCCTGTGTTAGTCAACAATGTACGTGGTGTAAACGGATACACAGGATACTATAAAGGCGTTAAAGTTTCAGTTATGGCAAGCGGTATGGGAATGCCGTCAATCGGCATATATAGTTACGAACTGTTTAAATATTTTGGTGTTCAAAATATTATGCGTATTGGAAGTGCCGGAGCAATTAATGACGATGTAAAACTGCACGATATTGTAGCAGGTATGGGTGCATGCACGAATTCAAACTTTGCTTCTCAATATGGACTTAATGGTACCATTGCACCAATCTGTAGTTTTGAAATGCTAAGCACAGCTAAATCAGTTGCAGATAATATGGGTATTGCAATGCAGATTGGCAACCTGTATTCATCAGATACATTCTATGATGACACTACAAAAGCAGTAGAGTGGGGAAAAGTAGGTTGTCTTGCTGTAGAAATGGAAGCAGCAGCTTTATATCTTACTGCTCAAAGGCTGAATATGAGAGCACTTGCAATTTGTACTATTTCAGATTTAGTTTATCCTCCATATGATTCGCTGCCAGCTAAAGACAGAGAACAATCTTTTGTAAAAATGATGGAATTAGCGTTAAATACAGCTGTTACTCTTGAAAAACTGCCAATAATAACACCAAAAGATTAACAGGAGATTTTGTATGAATAAAAGAATATTCCTTATAGTACTTGATAGTTTAGGAATAGGCGCAATGCCTGATGCAGAGTTATTTGGGGATGCTGGTGCAAATACTTTAAAATCCATAACCAAGTCTGATGAACTTAAAGTAAACACACTTATTAATATGGGTTTATTTAATATAGATGGTATTGACTATTACATGCACTGTGAGAGTCCTTGTGCTGCTTATTGCAGATTATCTGAACTTTCTATGGGTAAAGATACAACAATTGGTCATTGGGAAATCAGCGGTATTGTATCAGATACTCCTTTGCCAACATATCCAAACGGTTTTCCTGACAGTATTATTAAAGAGTTTTCTAAACTTACTGGCAGAAATATTTTGTGCAACAAACCATATTCAGGTACTCAAGTTATAAAAGATTATGGTCAACGCCACATTGATACAGGTGATTTAATTGTTTACACTTCTGCAGATAGTGTATTTCAGATAGCAGCACATGAAGATGTGGTTGATGTAGAAACCTTATATAGTTATTGTAAAATCGCACGAAAACTACTAAAAGATGAACATAGTGTAGGCAGAGTAATAGCAAGACCTTTTGTTGGAGAAAACGGCAATTTCGTCAGGACTTCAAACAGACATGATTTTTCACTTGAGCCAACAGGCGAAACTATGCTTGATGTTATATCAAAAAACAATCTTTCCTGTATTGCTATAGGCAAGATTAACGATATTTTTGCAGGTCGTGGTATCACAGAATATATGTATACAAAAGACAACAACGATGGCATGGCAAAAGCAGACGAATATATTAAAAAGGATTTTAACGGACTTTGCTTTATTAATCTTGTTGATTTTGATATGGTTTATGGTCACAGAAACGATGTTAACGGATATGCCAAAGCTTTGAGCGATTTAGACTTTTGGTTGAGTAATTTTGTTAATCAACTCAAAGCGGATGACATACTTATAATAACCGCTGACCATGGCTGCGACCCTGGATTTACAAAAACAACTGATCATACACGTGAATATGTTCCATTACTTGTTTTTGGTGATAAGATTAACCCAAAAAATCTTGGAACAAGAAGTGGTTTTTGTGATATCGCAAAAACCATATGTGAATATTTTAAACTCGACAACAATTTAAAAGGTACAAGTTTTCTTGGTGAAATATATGAAGAACAATGAACTAATAAGATATGCTATCGATGCGTTAAACAACTCATACGCACCATATTCGAATTATAGTGTTGGCGCTGCATTACTATGTGAAAACGAAAACGTTTATACAGGATGCAATATAGAAAACGTATCTTTTTCAGCTACTAATTGCGCAGAAAGAACCGCTATTTTCAAAGCAATCAGCGAAGGAGATAAGCATTTTAGTAAAATAGCAATAGTTGCTAAAAACACTAATGGTCAATATGAATATGCCACTCCTTGTGGTGTTTGCAGACAGGTTATGAGTGAGTTCTGTGATGATAACTTCGTCGTAATTGTTGCTAAAAACGAAGAAGAGTACAAAGAATTCACTTTATCTCAATTACTGCCACAAAGTTTTTCAATGAAAACATAATATTACCGGAGGTCAATATGAACAACGAACTGCTGTATCACATAAAGCTTTCTAAGGAAAACAAAGCAAAGTATGCAATATTACCCGGAGATCCGGGGAGAGTAGAGCAAATAGCTCAGTATCTTGATAACCCAAGAGAAATTGCATTTAACAGAGAATACAAAACCTATGAGGGTTATATTGAAAACGAAAAGGTGTTAGTTGTATCTACAGGTATTGGCGGTCCATCAACTGCTATTTGCATAGAAGAATTAGCACAAATCGGTGTAAAAACATTCATCAGGGTTGGTACATGTGGCGGTATGCAAATGAACGTTAATCCCGGTGATGTTATTATCTCAAATGGTGCTATAAGGATGGAGGGGACTTCAAGAGAATATCTGCCAATAGAATTTCCTGCTGTCGCTGACTTTGACGTCACAAACGCTCTTGTAACAGCAGCAAAAAAACTCGATTTTCCACATCATATTGGTGTTGTACAAGCCAAAGACAGTTTTTATAGTCAGCATGATCCAAACTCAATGGGAGTAGCAGACGAGCTTAACTCTAAATGGAAAGCGTGGATAAAAGGTGGATGTTTAGCCTCCGAAATGGAAAGTGCCGCTCTTTTTATTGTTTCTGCTGTCCGCAACCTGAAAGCAGGTGCCGTTTTTCATTGTGTTTGGAATCAGGAACAAGCAGGACGTGGTATGCCGCAGGATAAAGCAAAAATCGATACAAGCTGTGCTATAAGAACCGCTATCGAAGCAATACGCGTATTAATCAATCAGGATAAGTAACACGTAATTTTCCATATCTTTTGTGCATATTATTTGTACAGAGGTGACTGGATGAACAAAAAGCTTTATTTATTTTTTTCAGTAGCGATATTGATAATAATATCATCGGTTATTATGTGCTTTACTGTTACCGATACGGCAGTAGCATCATCGTCTGATACTATTGAAAATAAACCTACAATTATCATTGACCCAGGTCACGGTGGGGAAGATGGCGGTGCTACTTGTGATAATATTGTTGAAAAAGATATCAATCTTTTGATTTCTCAAAAACTGAAGTTAATGTTTCTATCAAATGGTTTTGATGTTATAATGACAAGAGAAACCGATACAGACATCTCTGACAAAAATGTATCTAACAAAAAACGTTCTGATTTATTAAACCGTGTCGACATATTCAACAACTCTGAAAACAACATAGTAATAAGTATCCATCAGAACAAGTTTGCACAGTCAGAATACAGCGGAACTCAGATTTTTTATTCAAAAAACAACGAAAAAAGTGCTCTACTTGCACAAAACATACAACAAAGCGTCACTTCGTTACTTCAACCGAACAATTCAAGAGAATGCAAAAAAGCAGGCTCTGAAATATTAGTATTAGACAATACTGATGTGCCTGCTGTTATGGTTGAGTGCGGTTTTCTATCAAATCAATCAGAAGCACAAAAATTGATAAATGATACATATCAAAATGAACTGGCATTCTCAATTTATCTAGGATTTATGGAGTTTTATTATACAAATTATTAAGTATAGGACTGATAAATATGGCAAGTAAAATTAAAAGCGTGTACATATGCAGCGAGTGCGGCTATGAATCTCCAAAATGGTACGGAAAATGTCCGTCTTGCGGTGAATGGAACACAATGAATGAAGAAATTAAAGAACATTCTGCTAGTGCGTCGTTTTCAAAAATAAAGAGCAGCAACTATGTATCACCAATACAAATCAAAGATATATCTACTACTGACGAGATACGGTATAGTACAGGATTATCTGAACTTGACAGAGTTTTAGGTGGAGGCATAGTAAAGGGTAGTCTGGTGCTACTGGGTGGAGATCCGGGTATCGGAAAGTCCACTATGCTTCTTCAGATATGTGAGCATCTTGGAAAAAACAACAAAATTTTATATGTCTCAGGCGAAGAGTCAAAACGTCAGCTTAAGCTAAGGGCATCTAGACTGAATGTTAATAATGATAATTTATACATACTGACTCAAACAGACATTGAACTTATCAGCGAAACAATCAGACAGGATAAGCCTGACCTTGTCATGATAGATTCGATTCAGACTATGTCACTAAACGAGTTGCAATCATCTCCGGGCAGTATTACTCAGGTCAGAGAATGCACCAATTATCTTATGCGTGTTGCTAAAAGCCTTGATATACCGATAATAATTGTCGGCCATGTCAACAAAGAAGGTTCAATAGCAGGTCCAAAAGTACTAGAGCACGTGGTTGATGCTGTACTGCATTTCGAAGGTGACAAACAAATGTCGTACAGAATTTTGCGTGCTGTCAAAAACAGATATGGTTCAACAAACGAAATTGGTGTATTCCAGATGACTGATATTGGATTACAAGAGGTCGAAAATCCATCTCAGATGCTACTTTCCGGTAGACCAAAGAATGTATCAGGAACCTGTGTTGCTTGTGCTATGGAAGGCACCAGACCAATTCTTGCTGAGATACAAGGACTCGCTACAACAACAGGCTACGGTAATCCACGCAGAATGTCCACTGGTTTTGATTACAACAGAATGTCGTTGATACTAGCTGTTCTTGAGAAACGCGCAGGATATTATTTTTCAAATACTGATACATATATAAACGTAGTAGGTGGTCTGCGTCTTGATGAAACAGCTGTTGATATTGCGGTTGCTATGGCGCTGGTCAGCAGTTTAAAAGATGTAATTATCCCAGAAGATTCAATCGCTATAGGTGAAATCGGTCTTGCCGGTGAAATTCGCTCTGTAAATCATATTACTCAGCGTGTAAGTGAAGCAGTAAGACTTGGATTCAAAAGAATTATCGTTCCTTATCACAATCTAAAGGATTTGAAGAGTTTTGATAATGTGGAGATAATCGGTGCCAAAAATGTCAGACAAGCTTTTGAGGTTTTAACAAATGAGTAAATACGCTATATTAGCAGATTCAGAACCAGTAATCTGCCAAAAACTGGTATCACTCGGCTATAAACTCATCTATACAGATAGTGTAGATGAGTTTATTTCGTATGAAAAAAAGCACGTAGATATGCAGTGCCTTAAAATAGATGACAATTACTTTGTTTTAAACACATGCAACAAGCTTTATGATACTTTACATAATTTAGGCTTAAATGTAATAAAAACAACAGACAATGTATCAGGCAAATATCCAGAAAATATAAAACTCAATGCTCTTGTTCTGAATAAAACAATAGTCGGAAAAGTTGATTCATTAGATTCAAAATTGATAAAGTATTTCAAAGATAATAATTTTAAAATGATTAATGTCAATCAAGGTTACACTGCGTGCTCCTGTGTAAAAGTATCCGACAACGCAATAATAACATCGGATAAATCAATCATCAGAGCACTTAAAAATACTGATATCAATACATTGGAAATATCCGACAGCAAAATCAACTTATGTGGCTCAAAAAGGGGAGAGACAGGTTTTATTGGTGGAGCTTCAACTATGTTTAACAAAAATAATCTCCTGTTTTTTGGAAATATAAAAGAGCATCCTGATTATAATAAAATCAAAGATTTTTGTTATAGCAGAGGTATTTTGATAAATTATATTGAAGAAATCAAATTATCTGATATAGGTGGCGCTATTTTGTTAAATATTTAACAGGTAAGCGTATTTATATTTTACTGCAACAAGTAGAGCATCAATGTATAATAAATTATTTTTAAAGATACATGAACAAAAAAGTAACTAATACAATTAAGACAAAAGTAAACCAATATGCCTTATTAAACATCATTAATATTAAATAATCAGAAATAACGTTTAATATATAACTTAATTGATAATAAATACTAAAATATATTTTGCGCATACAAATATATTAAAATATAGTATAAATACAAAAAATTACTTCGCTCAGTTTTTTTGAGACAGAGACAAGTTCATTTAAAAAAATCTGATTAAAAAATAAAATATAGAAATTATAGCATTATACACATTAATAGCAAGAACATAAGAATAGTTTTACTGTTTTTTAGTGTACCAATGACTATTATGGTGAAATAAAGCGTTTTTGCAATTACAGCCTATATTTCAGTAATTATATGAAAATTCCTCCCCTAAATTATACAAAACATTGATTTTGTATAATTTTCTATATAGGAATATACAGGCTCTTCTCTTGTGTTATAATTATAAAAAATAATAAGAGCCACTATTTCTTTATCAATTTGTGAGGTGATTATTTTGGCTTTTGATTCAATTTCAGAATCTTCTCCTATTATCAGAGATTATCTTTTCTTTATGCAAACTATAAAAGGGAAATCTCCAAAAACTGTTGATGAATATTTTTTGGATTTGCGAATGTTCTTCAGATTTATTAAACGGCACAAAGGTTATGTAGATGCCTCCACCCCATTTGAAGAAATCAAAATTGATGACGTTGATCTCGATATTGTTAAGAACGTAACATATAGTGACGCGTACGAATTTATGAATTATCTTATGCGTGAGCGAAGCAATACCGAAATTACTCGTGCTCGTAAAACTTCAAGTATCAAGTCTTTTTACAATTATCTCACCGTAAGAAAACATCTTCTTGATTATGACCCGCTCAAAGAGCTTGATGCGCCAAAACGAACGGAAAAAGAACCAAAATATTTAACGCTCGAGGAATCAATCAACCTTTTAAACGCAGTTGAAGGCAAGCACAAAGAACGCGATTACTGTATTATTACACTTTTTTTAAACTGCGGTATGCGTCTATCTGAACTTGTTGGACTCAATGTAACAGATATTCGACCTGACTCTACCGCCAGAATTCTTGGTAAAGGTAAAAAAGAGCGCACTGTATACTTAAACCCTGCATGCATAGCTGCTATTGAAGACTATTTAAAAGTACGCCCTATGGATGGAGTTAAGGATAAAAATGCCCTGTTTATCAGCAACCAATTAAAGCGTATGAGTCCTAAAACAGTTCAGGCACTTGTTTACAAGTATCTTGAAAAAATCGGACTGGATTCTCAGGGTTATTCATGTCATAAGTTAAGACATACCGCTGCCACACTTATGTATCAGCACGGAAACGTAGATACTCTTGTTTTGAAAGAAATTTTAGGACATAAAAATCTAGGTACAACACAGATTTACACTCATCTGAACAATAAGCAAAAACAAGATGCAGCAAACTCCACCCCGCTTTCAAAAATCAAGCCAAAGAAAAACACATAAAATAAACCTCCGATAAATTAATATCGGAGGTTTTTCTAATTATCAGTATTTAAATTTAAAATCATCAGAAAAATCAAAAGTAGCAAAGTAATCATCAAGCGTTTCAGCTCTTCTGATAAGTTTATGAGAACCATCCTCACACAAAAGAACCTCTGCACTTCTTAATTTTCCGTTATAATTATATCCCATTGAGTAACCATGAGCACCTGTATCATGAATAAACATTAAATCGCCATTTTCTACCTTTGGTAACATTCTGTCAATAGCAAATTTATCATTATTCTCACACAGACCACCTGTTACGTCATACATATTTGTACATGGCTCGTTTTCTTTGCCGAGCACAGTGATGTGATGATAAGAACCATACATTGCAGGTCTCATAAGGTTAGCAGCACAGGCATCCAATCCTAAATATTCCTTATATATATGTTTCTGATGCATACAAGTTGACAGCAATGCACCGTATGGCGCGAGCATGTATCGTCCAAGCTCAGCAAAAATAGATATATCTCCCATACCATTTGGTACAAGAATTTCCTCAAACTTCTTGCGGACTCCCTCACCGATTACTTCAATATTTGTAGTTGGCTCGTCAGGTTTGTAATCGACACCAATACCACCGGAAAGATTGATAAAAGAAATGTGAGCACCTGTCTTTTCTTTGAGTCTTACTGCAAGATTAAATAGAATACCGGCAAGTTCAGAGTAATAATCGTTACTAACTGTATTTGATGCCAAGAAAGCATGAATACCAAAATGTTCAGCGCCTGCTTCTTTTAATTCAATAAAAGCCTGTGCCATCTGATCTTCAGACATACCATATTTTGCATCACCAGGATTATCCATAACCTGAACACCGTCTTCACTTGCAGCAAGTGAAAAAATACCACCTGGATTATAACGACAACATACTGTCTTAGGTACACCACAAACTCTTTTTAGAAATGGTACAAAGTTATAGTCATCCAGATTGATGTACGCTCCCATTTCATATGCTTTTTTCATATCCTCTTCAGGAGTTACGTTAGATGAAAACATAACATCAGAGCCGGTAATACCACATGCTTGTGCCATTATAAGTTCAGAAAGTGATGAGCAATCAGCACCACAGCCTTCTTCTTTTAATATTTTAAGCAAATATGGGTTAGGAGTAGCTTTTACGGCGAAATATTCCTTAAAACCCTTGTTCCATGAAAAAGCCTTATATAATCTTCTGGCATTTTCTCTTATCCCCTTTTCGTCATAGATATGAAAAGGTGTTGGAATATCTTTAACGATATTCTGTGCCTGTTCTAATGTTAAAAATGGTTTCTTCTGCATTTTATATCACCCTCACATTATTTTAAAAATTCTCTACGTATCGGCAGATAGCATCTCTGATTTCCTGTGTACCCTCACCATTTAACGCAGAAAACGGAAACAGCTCTATTCCTTCATAGTCAGAAAAAATCTCGTTTATTCTTTCTAAACTTTGTTTCTGAGCAGTTTTTTTAAGCTTATCTTTTTTTGTTAATACAACAATAAAATTAAATCCATTATTATACAAAAAATCAATCATATTGAGATCATCCTGCGTAGGCGGATGTCTCATATCTACTATCTGAACTACAAGACAAAAATTTCTGTCCTGAGCAAAGTATCCTTCCATAAGTTCAGCCCAACGGTCTTTTTCTGATCTTGACACCTTAGCGTATCCATAGCCTGGTAAATCAACAAGACAGAACTTGTCCACATCAAAAAAATTGATAGTAGCTGTTTTGCCGGGAGTAGCACTGACTCTGGCTAAAGCCTTGCGATTAACTAATTTATTAATGAGTGAAGACTTGCCGACATTTGATCTTCCGGAAAAAATCACCTCAGGCTTATCAGATGCGTGAAGTTGTTTTGAAGTACCTGCAGCGGCAATAAATTCAGCCTTATTAAAATTAATCATACTACATCCCCTTTCGTTTTTATTGTGTTATAGAAGTTCTTGGCTGTTGTTTGTTATCAGAAATAATAACTTTATCCCCTACCCTGTCTTTAATATTTGCAACAGGCTTAATAACGAGCTTTAAAACTTCTTCTATTGTAGATACAGGTATAAAGTTGATACTCTGTCTGACGTCATCGTCTATTTCGACAATATCACGCACATTGTCTTTTGGAATAATCACATTAGAAACGCCGTTTTTATACGCAGCCATTGCCTTTTCTTTAAGCCCGCCTATCGCAAGAACTTTACCTCTTAATGTAATTTCACCAGTCATAGCAAAATCGTGTCTTACAGGATTTAAGCTCAAAGCAGAACATATTGCGGTTGCCATAGTTATACCTGCAGACGGACCGTCTTTTGGTACTGCGCCCTCCGGTGCGTGAATATGTATGTCACAGTTTTTGTAAAACTCAGGATCAATATTATACATATGTGCCTTTGACCTGATACAGGTAATAGCTGTCTTTGCAGATTCTTGCATTACATCACCAAGTGAACCGGTAAGTTCTACTTTGCCCGTACCTTTTACTACAACACATTCAATCGGTAGCAACGTACCCCCTACAGAGGTCCACGCCAGACCATTGACAAGACCAATTTCATCGTTCTTGCTTTTATTGTCATTGATGTATTTAACAGGTCCCAGTATCGATTCCAAATCTTTATCAGAAATCTTGATAACATCAGCCGTGCCATCAACGATTTTAACCGCAGATTTTCTCATAACTGAAGCGATAGTTCTCTCTAAATTACGAACACCAGCTTCTCTTGTATATGAATCAATCAACATATGTATGGCTTTGTCAGAAATTTTAAAATTCTTCTTATCAAGACCATTCTTTTTAAGTTGTTTTGGAATCAGATGTTTTTTTGCAATATAAAACTTTTCCTGTCTAGTGTACGAGTCAAGTTCAATAACTTCCATTCTGTCTTTTAGCGGAGCAGGAATAGCATCATAATCATTAGCCGTAGTGATAAACATTACATCAGATAAATCAAACGGCATATCGATATAATGGTCTACAAATGAGTTGTTTTGCTCACTGTCCAACACTTCAAGCAAAGCAGAAGTCGGGTCGCCCTTATAGTCATTTGATAATTTATCAATCTCATCAAGAATCAATACAGGGTTTTTCACCTTGCACTTCTTAATGGAACTGATTATCCTACCAGGCATAGAGCCAATGTATGTTCTTCTGTGACCTCTGATTTCAGCCTCATCCTTTACGCCACCAAGTGCAATACGCTCACTTTTTCTGTTAATTGCAGCCGCAATACTCTGGGCAATCGATGTTTTACCAACGCCAGGTGGGCCGACAAGACAGAGTATCTGTCCTTTAGCTTCGTCTGTGAGTTTTCTTACAGCAAGCTGCTCGATTATTCTTTCTTTAACCTTAGTTAAACCGTAATGATGTTTATCAAGAGTTTTTCTGACATTTTCCAGTTTTATTTTTTCTTCAGTAGTTGAGTTCCATGGCAACTCAAGACAAGTATCAATATATGAACGTATAACTGCTGATTCGTTACTTCCATAAGGTGTTTTTTCAAGCTTTGTACATTCTTTAAGCAGAGCGTTTTCATTATCAGCAGAAAGTTTAAGTTCATACACTCTTTCTCTTAATTTATTTGCTTCTAATTCAGGAGAATCATCGATACCCAATTCTTCTTCAATAGTTTTCAGTTGCTCTCTGAGATAATATTCTCTTTGAGACTGGTCAATTCTATCTTTAGATTTATCAAGAATTTCTTGTTCTATTTCAAGTATGTATATCTCGTTTTGAAGAGCATCAATCAAAGTTTCTAATCTATCAGAAACATTGATTGTTTCAAGAACAGACTGCTTGATACTATAGTCGAGTAATACATTAGAAGCAACATAATCGGCAAGCTCACCTGAATTTGTACTCATACCGATTTTAAACAAAATATCGGTTGGGAGTTTTGGTGTAAGCTCCATGTAGTTTTCAAAAGTACCTTTGAGTAATCTGACAAGTGCTAAATCACGTGCTGTATTAGGATGCTTCTTTTCAAGTATCGGTGCGATCGTTGCTTCCATATGGGACTGGCACTCTAACTGTGACATAATCTTAGCGCGGTACTGTCCTTCAACTACTACTCTTGTGATATTATCAGGCTGTTTAATCACCTGTACAATCTTAGTTACAACACCAACCATATAAATGTCATCAAAAGTCGGGTCATTAACAGATGCATCTTTCTGTGCAGTGAGAAAAATCAGTTGGTTATCATTCATTGCTTTTTCAATAGCATCAACAGATTTTTTTCTGCCGACATCAAAATGAAGCATCATCTTCGGGAAAACAACAAGTCCCCTGAGTGGTAGAACCGGAATATTAAATTTTGCCTGTGTATTTTGTGGCATAATCAATCTCCTTAAAATATAAGCGGCTGTATGCCAATCACATCATGACATACAGCCGTTCAATTTTTTAAAATCAAGATGCGTTGTTTTTTGAATGGTTAAGCGGTTTTGTGTCAGAAATATCAATGTCAATTTTAATAGATGACTTTTGCTTACTTCTGATTATTTCAGGTTGAGCTCCATTTGTAACTGTCTCTTCTTTGATAATAATCTTTTCAATCGAAACATCAGATGGAGTCTCAAACATAAGGTCTTTGAGCAAAGTTTCCATAATACCACGTATGCCACGGGCACCGGTTTTCTGCTCTTTTGCAAGTTTTGCTATTGCAATCAAAGCCTCTTTTTCGAACTCAATATCAACATTATCAAGAGCAAAAAGATGCTTATACTGAGCAATAACAGAATTCTTCGGAACAGTAAGGATTTTAACAAGTGAGTCTACATCAAGACCTGACAAAGCGGTAATAACAGGCAGTCTACCGATTAATTCAGGTATAATGCCGTATTTAACCAGGTCATGTGCAACAACATTACTCATCCACGCTGTTTCATCAAGCTGTGTTCTGTCCTGTATATCAGATTCAAAACCAAGTGTAGAGGAACCCATTCTTTTGCCAACTATTTTTTCCAAGCCATCAAAAGCTCCACCACAGATAAACAAAATGTTCTTGGTATCAATCTGCAAGAACTCCTGCTGTGGGTGTTTGCGACCACCTTGTGGAGGTACGTTTGAAACGGTTCCTTCGACAATTTTAAGCAAAGCCTGTTGTACACCTTCGCCACTTACATCTCTGGTTATAGAAGGATTTTCAGACTTACGTGCAATTTTATCAATTTCATCAATATAGATAATTCCACGTTCAGCTTTTTCGATATCAAAGTCAGCTGCCTGAATAAGCTTTAACAATATGTTTTCGACGTCTTCTCCAACATACCCTGCTTCAGTCAATGTAGTAGCGTCCGCAATAGCAAATGGAACATCCAAAGCTTTTGCCAAAGTTTGTGCAAGCAAAGTTTTGCCAACACCGGTTGGTCCTAACAACAATACATTGCTTTTTGCAAATTCAACATTGTTATCGTTATTAAATACTCTTTTATAGTGGTTATAAACAGCAACCGCGAGTGTCTTTTTTGCTTCATCCTGACCAATAACATACTCGTCAAGTATCGCTTTAATTTCAAGTGGTTTAAGCAAAGCAGATTTGCTTTTATTATCAACGTGTGTATCTACATCGTCAAACGCGCTATCCTCTAAGATAGACATACACAAATCCACACATTGGTCGCAAATATAAACACCGTTTCCTGCAATGAGTCTGCCGACCATATTCTGTGGTTTACCACAAAATGAGCAAAAGATGTTATCTTCCGGTTTCTTACCTGACATACTAATCTCCCAAGTTATCCTTATCTCTTTTCAATTACCTTATCAATCAGACCATACTCAAGTGCCTGTTGAGCAGTCATGAAATTATCACGCTCAGTATCTCTGGCAATAACATCGATAGGCTGACCGGTATTTTGTGCAAGAATCTCGTTGAGTTTCTGCTTGGTGTGAAGAATATGTTTTGTATGAATTTCAATGTCAGTTGCCTGGCCTTTTGCACCGCCCGAAGGCTGGTGAATCATAATATCACTGTTTGGAAGAGCATACCTCTTTCCTTTTGTACCAGCTGAAAGCAGAAAAGCACCCATAGATGCAGCCATACCCATACAGATTGTAGAAACATCACACTTGATGTACTGCATAGTATCATATATAGCCAGACCATCAGTAACAGAACCGCCAGGGCTATTGATATAAAGACTGATATCCTTATTAGGGTCCTGACCCTCAAGATACAGAAGCTGAGCTACTACTAAGCTGGCAGTTGTACTGTTGACTTCTTCGTTAAGCATAATAATTCTGTCATTGAGTAATCGGGAAAATATATCGTATGAGCGTTCACCTCTGCTTGTTTGCTCTACTACATAAGGTACTAAACTCATAAATAAGTCTCCTTTCAGAAATAAGCATTTACATATTGATTATGGTCAAAAAATAATTATTTAATCTTTGCGTTGTCCTTAACAAACTTCATAGCCATCTCAACAGCAAGATCAGCGGTAATAGCATCAACAGGTAAAATCTCCTTCACCTTGTCAGCATCCATCTGATAGCCTTCTGCAAGTCTGTCGTATTCAGCATTGATTTCATCATCACTTGGAGTAATGTTCTCAAGTTTTGCGATTTTTTCAAGCGCAAGTCTCATTTTTACACGTTTCTGTGCTTCTGGGAGATACATTTCACGAACAGATTCAGGGTTCATACCAGTATACTGGAGATATGTGTTCATATCCATTCCCTGTGAACGTAATCTCATATCAAATTCTCTGAGCATTGTGTTTGCTTCGTTGTCATACATCTGCTCAGGAATCTCGCCCTCAACTTTTTCAAGAACTTTAGCAACAAGCTGATCGTCAATGTCTTTTTCAGCTTCGTTTTCAAGTCTCTTTGCAATATTTTCCTTAATTTCTTCCTTATATTCGTCAAGAGTGTCTTTATCGCTTACATCTTTAACAAACTCATCGTCAACTTCAGGAAGTTCCTTCATCTTAATTTCATGGAGTTTAATCTTAAATTCAGACTCTTTGCCCTTGAGTTCTTCAGAATGGTATTCTTCAGGGAAAGTAACAGTGATAGTAAACTCCTCATCTGTGTTGTGACCAACAATCTGCTCTTCAAAGCCAGGAATAAAGTTACCACTGCCAAGTTCAAGATTAAAGTTTTCAGCCTTGCCACCATCAAAAGCAACACCATCAACAAAACCTTCAAAGTCGATAACAGTAGTATCACCCATCTGAGCAGCTCTGTCTTCAACAGAAACCATACGACTGTTTCTCTCTCTTACTCTGTCAATTTCTTCATTGATAAGTTCTTCAGTAACTTCTGTTGATTTCTTTGTGATTTCGATACCTTTGTAGTCCTTGATTTCTACTTCCGGTTCAACAACACAAGTAGCTTTGAATGTAAAGCCATCAGCAGCAACTTCTTCAACCTCTACATTTGTAACAGCAACGATTTTGAGCTCTGCTTCTTTAGCGGCAGCGTCAAGTGCCTCTGGATAGCACTCCTGCATAGCGTCATCATAGAACACATCTGTACCATACATTTTTTCAATAATATTTCTAGGTGCTTTACCTTTTCTGAAACCAGGCACATTGATGTTTTTAACCTGTTTGTGATAAACCTTTGAAACAGCAGCCTGAAAAACTTCCTTTTCAACGGCAATTGTAAGCTCATATGTGTTTGTTTCCTTCTTATTAGATGATACTAATTTCATTTTAATTCCTCCTCAATTTTCGCTCGTATAACTATATCATATATTGATATAAAATACTATAATAAATTGTAAATTATTTCTTAATTACGCACTAGAATCGGCGTAAAATCAACATAATCAGTAGATATCAGGTGCATATTGATATCCTTGTAAGTACCCGTAACTGCATTTTTGTGAGTATGAGCACCATGAAGATGTCCATAATAACAATCTTTAATACCATATGACAGCAAGGTATCCATAATTTCCTTGCATTCAAGTTCACCGTATACAGGCGGATAATGCAAGAAAACAACAGGTGTATGACCGACCTCTTTTGCTGAATCGAGTGAAAGCTTAAGACGTCCTACTTCCCTGTTGATAACTTTGATATCAGCATCTGTATCAGCATCATAATACCAGCCACGCGAACCACAAATAGTTATTCCATCAACAGTGTAGAAATTGTTAAAAAGTATCTTAATGGTATTAAAGTTGTTATCTTGCAGATACTGCTCAATTTTTCTCATCGTTGCCCACCAATAATCGTGGTTACCTTTAAGAAGAATTTTGGTGCCCGGCAACGAATCAAGAAATTTAAAGTCTTCGTAACACTCTTCAAGTTTCATAGCCCAAGATATGTCGCCTGCAACAACAACGGTATCTTTATCAGTAACAAGATTTCGCCAGTTACGTTCAATCCTGTTGCTATAGTCCTGCCAACCTTTAAAAATATCCATAGGCTTGTCAGTACCGAGCGACAGGTGTAAGTCAGCTATAGCGTAAAGTGCCATCAGTTTATACCTAAAGCTTTTAAAACAGCATCTTTCATATTGCCTATTTCGGTTACATTGTTAAACCTTGCCTTAAGACCTTTAAGCTCTGATATAGGTGTCGGAACCTTCATTCCTGTTATTGAATGAAGCATATTAACCATATCAAATTCACTTTCAGGCAAGCAATCGCTTGTCAATGCCTCTAAAACTGATTTAGAGAATTTATACGGACTTGCTGTTGATGCAATAACAGTCGGTGTTGTATCAGAAGTTTGTTTGACGTAATTGTCATAAACACTAACTGCAACCGAAGTATGTGTATCGCACAAATAACCTTTTGAATCAAAAAGATTTTTGATAGTTGATTTAGTATTTTCTTCATCACAGAATCCGCCATAAAAAGCAGATTTCATCTTATCTTTGACATCAGATGGCACCTCATAAATGCCGTCAGTTTTAAGTTTATTCATCAACTGTGAAACAAGAGCATCGTTATTATCAGAAAGTTTATACAAAAGACGCTCAAGATTGCTACTGACAAGAATATCCATAGAAGGTGAAATTGTTGTGTAGAAATCTCTGTTTTTATCATAAACACCTGTGTTGATAAAATCAGTAAGAACATTGTTTGAATTTGATGCACAAATAAATTTGTTCACAGGAATTCCCATTTCACACGCATAGTATGCCGCAAGAATATTGCCAAAATTACCTGTTGGAACAACAATGTTGATTTTGTCTCCAAGTTTAATTTTACCCATATTAACCATATCACAGTAAGCTGATATGTAATATACAACCTGTGGCAATAATCTTCCCCAGTTAATAGAGTTTGCACTTGAAAACATCATTTTGTGCTTTGCTAAAATCTCAGAATTTTCAGGATTAGTGAAAATAGTCTTTACACCTGTCTGCGCATCATCAAAGTTACCTTTAATTGCACAAACATAAACATTATCGCCCGCCTGAGTATTCATCTGGTGTTTTTGCATAGCGCTGACACCATTTTCAGGATAAAATACAATAATCTGTGTATTATCAACATCTTTAAATCCCTCGAGTGCAGCTTTGCCGGTGTCACCTGATGTAGCAACAAGGATAACTGCTTTTGTATCATCAACAGTTTTCTCAAGAGATTTAGTTAAAAGATGAGGCAATATCTGCAAAGCCATATCCTTGAACGCACAGGTAGGTCCGTGCCATAACTCGAGAATATTAAGCTCGTTACCATTATAGTCGACACAAGTGATTGGAGCAGGATTCTCAGATTCAAATTTCTCCTTAGTGTACGCTTTATCTACGCATTGTGCTATTTCTTCATCAGTAAAGTCTGTAAGATAACACTTAAATATCGCTTTAGCTCTATCCTGATATGACATGGATAACATATCATTCAAATCTGAAGCAGTTAGTTTCGGAAAACTCTGCGGAACGAAAAGTCCTCCCTCTTCAGATATACCCTGAGCTATCGCCTGTGCAGAAGAAACAACATTTTTGTTGTTCTGTGTGCTGTTATATAGCATGTAGGTCACCCTTTCTATAATTCAACGATTTATTATACTACAAAATACTTATATTGTCAAAGTTTGTAAAGAATTTATCTGCATTTTCATAAAAGATTTTATCAGCAATATTTGCACCAAATTCTGATACGAATTTTTCAAAAACCACTGGGATATCATTAACACCGGATATATCATCAGGCATATCAGCACCATCAAAATCAGAACCGATAGCAAGCACGTTCTCTCCACCGAGATTCAAAAAATGTTCTGTATGTCTTATCAAGTCATCAACAGAAGCTTTTTTCTCATCAATGTTTAAAAAGCCTTTGTAAAAATTAAGCCCTACTATGCCTTTTCTATCTCTGATTATCTTAAATTGGTCGTCAGTCAGATTTCGTTTCACATCAGTAATTGTTCTTGAGTTTGAGTGCGTAGCAATAAAAGGTTTAGTCGAAATTTTAACAACATCATAAAACAGACTATCACTAGCGTGAGAAACATCTATAACAATACCGTTTTTTTCAAGTTCTTTTACAACTTTAACACCAAAATCAGTTATCCCTTCATTTGAAACACTATGTGCCCCGCTGCCTAGTTCATTGTCACCATTCCAGGTCAGGGTTACATATCTGACCTTATTATCAACCAACAAATTGATATTTTTTAAATCTCCATTCAACATAGAAGCGTTTTCAACAGCCAACATCATTTGAATTTCACTATTATATTTGAGGTTGTTTTTAAAAACATCTGACGCTCTGCTGAATAGTTTTGTTGCGTTCTCTTTCTTGATATCATCCGGTATCCATATGGCAAACATTTGCTTGTAATTATCGATACACTTTGACTTATCTACGCTTATATGATAGTCGTTGTTTTCAAAATCTGATTCATCAATAGTAGCCTTGTACAAAGTATCACAATGCAAATCAAAAAACCGCATATTCTCCCCCTTGAGAAAAAGCATCAATATAATGTTCGGTTACATTTGCAATTCCTGTTTTTTCGTCGAACTCAACCTCAATAATATCAAATCTAGGTTGTTTTTCAGATTCATTTTCAAAAAGATAACTGTGTGCTGTTTTAATGATATGCTGCTGTTTTTTACTATTTACAGCAAACACACCACTAACAAGGCTGTCTTTTTTGCGTGTTTTAACTTCTACGAAAATAATGAATTCTTTGTTTTCGCAAATAATATCAATTTCACCGGTTTTTGAAGAAAAATTAGTTTCAACAATTTTATATTTATTCTTTTTGAGAAATTTAACTGCTACTTTTTCTCCTATTGTGCCTATATCTTTCTTGCTATAATTCGTCATACTATTCTTCATTAAGTAGTTTTTTCAGGAAACTAAGTCTATGTATATTTGTTGGACCGTATTTTAAAATCATTTCAGTATGAAGTTTTGTGCCATATCCTTTGTGCTTTTCAAATCCATATTCCGGATACTTTTGAGCATATTCAAGCATAAGTCTATCTCGACTTACTTTTGCTAAAATTGAAGCCGCCGCAATAGAAATTGATTTAGCATCACCTTTTATGACATATTCGCACGGAATAGAAATATCAGGTAGTTTATTACCATCAATAATTGCATAATCTGCTTTTACATCAAGCCCCTCAACTGCACGTTTCATAGTATTCAACGTAGTTTTAAGGATATTATATTCTTCTATTTCTTCTACACTACCAAAAGCTATACAGTAAGCAAGTGCCTCTTTAGTTACAACATCAAACAGCTCTTCTCTTTTCTTCTCTGTAAGTTTTTTAGAGTCATTAACACCCTCAATAACAGTATCTTTAGGTAAAATAACAGCAGCAGCACAAACCGGTCCCGCCAATGGTCCACGACCTGCTTCATCAACTCCACAGATAAAGTTATATCCTTTTTCATTCAGCTGTCTTTCATAATATAGCCAATCGATTTGTTCTGTTTCTTTTTTCATACATTACCTCAATCAGGAAATTCAAGTGTAATTCTGCCAAGTTTTGCTGCTCTGAACTCATCTAGTAACATTATAGCAGCTCTTTCTGTATTAGCTTCACCTTTGCTGACAAGCATACCGCGTTTTTTTGCTATAATCTGCAACAAATCGTAACTATCAATTCCTGTGATATCATCATTTTCCAGTTTAAATCTTGCAATAAATTCAGGTGTTTTAAGCTCTTTAAGCAAGTCAAGCAATCTGACAGCAAGCAGTTCGACATCTATAATCTGGTCTTTGATAGCACCGGTAAAAGCCAAGCGCTCACCTGTTATTTTGTCATCAAATTTTGGCCACAAAACACCTGGAGTGTCCAAAAGCTCAAAACCTTTTGAAATTGTGAACCACTGATTTCCTCTGGTAACGCCAGGCTTATCTGCAGTTTTGGCTTTATTCTGCTTGAAAATTCTATTAATAAAAGTCGACTTACCTACATTTGGTATTCCAACAATCATCACACGCATGCTCGGATTAAGCATACCTTTTTTCTTGTAGGATTCAATTTTATCTGTCAGCGCATTTTTAAGTGCAGGTACGAATGCATTTATTCCTTTATTAGATTTGCAATCAATAGCAATTGCAATAATCCCTTGTTTTTTAAAATATTCTATCCATTGTTTAGTTGCTACATCGTTTGCCATATCACACTTGTTCAAAAGAACAATTCTTGGTTTATTCGTAACAAGTTGTGCAATATCAGGGTTTCTGCTACTTATCGGTATTCTGGCATCAATAATTTCAGCAACAGCGTCTACCATTTTTAAATTCTTTTCAATTTGTCTTTTAGTTTTGGTCATATGACCAGGAAACCACTGTATATTCTGCATATCGCTCATAGTATCACCTCATATAAAAAACCTGCTACTATTATAGAACAGAAGCAGGCTTAATACAATATTTAATTAATAAAGATATCTTATTTTTGAAAAATCCAACACCGGTGTTAAAATACCTTCTTTATATGTATGAGGAATAATAACAAGTTGTGCTTTTCCTATAATATCATCCACATCAATCAGTCCAACTTCATGATATCTGCTATCAAGGGAAACAGGTCTGTTATCACCAAGAACATATACTTTGCCCTCTGGGATTACCTTTGGTACTTCCATATCGCCTTTTATTGTCTCACCTTGAATATACGGTTCGTCAATTAATTGACCATCAACAAATACTTCGTTTGTATCAAAATCAATTTCCAAAGTCTGACCCTCAGTAGCAATAACTCTTTTTACAAGAGGTTTGTCATATTGTTCGCCATGACTGATAACAATAATATCGCCGTTTTCAGGGGTGTAAAACAAATTAGTTACTATAACTTTGTCAGTGTTGATAAGCGTACTTTCCATCGAAGTACCATCAACATCAATAAGTCTGAAACAAAAAGTCAGCAGTATAACAACTGATACAACAGCAATAATTATTGAGCCAACCCAATCATATACACACAACGACGCTGTGTTTTTATTCATTTTAACTTTGACTAGTGATTTATCCTCAGATTCATCAAAAATATCATTATACAACTTGTCATCTATTTTCAAAATCTACACTTCCTAAAAATA
The DNA here is from genome assembly GCA_045604645.1 of Ruminococcus sp. Lineage (GTDB taxonomy): Bacteria > Bacillota > Clostridia > Oscillospirales > Acutalibacteraceae > Ruminococcoides. Next base: position 29,069 of record JAZUOM010000006.1, read on the forward strand.
CATAGCAAAAAAGGGACATTAAAGCCCCTTTTTAAAAACTTTATTTACGGATTTCTTCTTTGACTTTAGCAGCCTTACCAACTCTATCACGGAGATAATAAAGCTTACTTCTACGTACTTTACCGTATCTGATAACCTTAACATCAACAACGTTTGGTGAGTGAAGTGGGAATACTCTCTCTACACCTACACCATAAGAAACACGTCTTACTGTAAATGTCTCAGCTACGCCTGAGCCCTTCTTAGCAATAACAGTACCTTCGAACATCTGAATTCTTTCTCTCTCACCCTCGCGGATGTTAACTGATACTTTAACAGTATCACCTACAGAAAATTCAGGTGCTGACTCTTTGATTGAGCTTTGTGCAATAGTTTTTAATGCGTCCATTGTAATCCTCCTAATATTTTCAGATATTCATGCTCAAGGCAGAGGACTATCCGCTTCAAATTGTGGCCAAAAGCCGTAATCTGAACCCCATCAACTGACTGACGGTTTCCAAATGCTCTAGTATTGTACCATATTAGAATAATAAATGCAAGAACTTTTTTAATAATGTAACAAAATTTTATTTCTTTTTTTGTAACTTATGTAGAAATTCGGAAAAAACATCAGGAACATCTGAAGAAAATTCAAGATACTCATTAGAAACAGGATGTATAAATCCGATTTTTTGTGCGTGCAAGCACTGTCCATTTAAAGATTTAATCACTTTTTTAGGGCCGTACACATCATCACCGGCAACAGGATGTCCAATATATGCCATATGTACCCTTATCTGATGTGTTCTTCCGGTTTCAAGTTTACATTTCAATAATGTGAATTCATTGAAACGCTCCAGTACTTCATAATGTGTAACGGCGACTCTGCTATTCTTATCAGTTACACACATTTTCTTTCTATCTATCGGGTGGCGACCGATAGGCGCATCGATAGTGCCCGTATCATTCTTGATATTACCATATACTACAGTAATATATTCACGGGTAAACGAATGTTCTTTAATCTGCTGTGCAAGGTGATTGTGCGCATTGTCGTTTTTCGCAACAATCAACAACCCACTTGTATTCTTGTCAATGCGATGTACAATTCCCGGTCTTAACACACCATTAATACCTGACAACGAATCTTTACAATGATACATCAATGCATTAACAAGTGTATCAGTGTAGTTGCCCACAGCCGGATGCACAACCATCCCCTTTGGTTTATTCACTACAAGCAGATGCTCATCTTCATAAACAATATCCAGTTTTATATCCTGTGGCAAAATATCAGGCTCAATCGGAGCTTCAACACTAAACTCAATATTATCATCAAGTGAAAGTTTAAAACTCTTAGAAACTGTTTTACCATTAACAAGCACAAGTCCTTTTTCAATGCTTTTTGATATAGCAGAACGTGAGAAAGACTCAAGCTCACCAGATAAAAAAGCATCCAATCTTGCACCTACATTTTCGCTTGTAACACTAAATAACAATTTATCCATCACATTCATCTTTGACTTTTTTTGTTTTACCATCATCATAATAAAAAAGCAGATATATAATCAACAACACACTACCCGCTGTAATGCAATAATCAGCGAAATTACATACAGGAGGAAAGAACGACAGGCTTAGGTAGTCAACAACATAACCATACACTAATCGGTCAATAAGATTGCCTATTCCCCCACCAATAATAAGAGCTGAAGATACACTAAACAGTTTGCTTTTGTTACCTGATTTAAACAATAAAACTATAAAAACAACAATTACAACAGATGTTAAAAGAACGAATAACCATCTGAGGTCTTTAAACATACCAAAAGCAACACCGGTATTTTCAACATATGTCAAATCCAAAATGTGCTCAATAGCAACAACAGAAGAAACCGGTTTAATATAAATAATAACAAAGTATTTGATTATCTGATCAATAGCTACCAGCAGCAATGCTAAAACTAAACAAATAATAGCCAAAAAATCACTCCTAAAAGTATACGGTGTACCAAATCTGATACACCGTATATATTTAACCGTTTAAAATATCAGCACAACGTTTGCAAAGTGTTGGATGATTTGAATCAGAACCAACTGACTTTGAATATGCCCAACATCTCTCACACTTGTCGCCATCAGCCTTATCTACTTCAACAACAAGTTCACTTACGTCTGCATTCTCAACGATAACCTGAGATACAATGAATACAGTTGACAGTTCATTTTCAATGCTCTTAAGGAAATCATATTCTTCGCCGGATGCTTTAAGTGTAACAGCAGCCTCAAGAGAAGTACGAATTGTCTTTTCCTTAATAACTGTTTCTAGACTCTTCTTAACAGTATCACGCAAATCGTGAATTCTATCCCATTTTGCAGCAAAATCATCGTCACAATCAACAGCGATTTTTTCAGGCATAGAGTTAAACACAACATTTTCAGGGTCACTGTTACTATGATGTGGCATATACTTCCAGATTTCATCAGATGTATAAGCAAGAATAGGTGCAATCATTCTGGTAAGTGAGTCAAGAATGATATACATAGTTGTCTGTGCAGCTCTGCGCTCAATAGAATCAGCTTTTTCTGTATATAATCTATCTTTTAATATATCAAGATAGAAGTTAGACATATCAACAACACAGAAATTATGAATAGCATGATAAACCTGATGGAACTCAAAAGATTCATATCCGGCTTTTACTTTTTCAATCAATTCATTGAGTTTGTAAAGAGCCCATTTATCAATCTCGTAAAGTGAGTCAACATCAACACTGTTTGTGTCAGGGTCAAAATCATTCAAGTTGCCCAAAATATATCTTGCAGTATTTCTGATTTTTCTGTAAGCCTCAGAAAGCTGTTTCAATATATCTTTAGAAATTCTTATATCAACATGGTAATCAGAAGAAGCGACCCAAAGTCTTAATACATCAGCACCATACTGGTCAACAACCTCCTGTGGGTCAATACCATTACCAAGTGATTTACTCATTTTCTTGCCTTCGCCATCAACAACCCAACCATGAGTAAGCACTGCTTTGTATGGTGCACTACCATATGTTGCAACTGATGTCAAAAGTGAAGACTGGAACCAACCTCTGTACTGATCGGCACCTTCAAGATACAAGTCTGCAGGCCAATTAAGATAATCCCTGTTTTTAAGAACAGCAGCATGAGAAGAACCGCTATCAAACCAAACATCCATGATATCTTTTTCTTTATCAAATTCTGTAGCACCACATTTTTTACACTTAGTGCCCTCTGGTAAGAATTCTTTAGCATCCAACTCATACCACGCATCAGAACCTTTTACTCTGAAGATATCAGCAACAGCCTGCATAGCATCCGTATCAATATGAGGTTCGCCACATTCCTTGCAGAAGAAAATCGGAATAGGCACGCCCCACTTACGCTGACGGGAAATACACCAATCCTTGCGTTCTCTTACCATTGATGTGATTCTTTCCTGACCCCATTTAGGAATCCACTGTACTGTCTTAATAGCTTCACAAGCAGCATCTTTGAAATCATCAACAGAGCAGAACCACTGATCAGTAGCTCTAAATATTACAGGTTTTTTACATCTCCAGCAATGTGGATATTGGTGAATAATTTTAGCAAGTGCAAACAAAGCACCAGTTTCTTCTAAATGTAGTGCAATCGGCTTGTTTGCTTCTTCAGTGGAAAGTCCGGCAAACTGTCCTGCCTCAGCAGTCAATTTACCATCAGCATCAACCGGAACAACAATAGGAAGTTCAGGATAATTCTTACATACCTCAAAGTCTTCAACACCGTGTCCAGGAGCTGTGTGTACACATCCAGTACCGCTCTCAAGTGTAACGTGATCACCAACAATAACAAGTGATGTGCGATCAATAAACGGATGTGCTGTTTTAATATATTCAAGGTCTGTGCCCTTTAATGTAGCAACAACCTCGTATTCGGTAATGCCAGCGGCTTCCATAGCGTTTTTATAAAGCTCTGTAGCCATTACATAGTATTCGTCATTTGCTTTAACAACGGAATACTCAAAATCAGGACCAACACAAATCGCAACGTTTGCAGGTAGTGTCCATGTAGTGGTTGTCCAAATTACAAAATAACACTTACTAGGATCTACGCCTAAAGCAGATAACTTTCCAAGGTCATCAGTTACATTGAACTTAACATAAATAGAATGACATGGGTCCTCAGCGTATTCAATCTCAGCTTCAGCAAGCGCAGTTTTACATTCAGGACACCAATAAACTGGCTTAAGGCCTTTGTAAATATAGCCTTTGCAAGCCATCTGTGCAAAAACTTCAATCTGAGTTGCTTCAAAATCATGTGTTAAAGTAATGTAAGGATTCTCCCACTCACCTATTGCACCAAGTCTTTTAAACTGATTTCTCTGATCATCTAAATATCCAAGTGCAAATTCTCGACAAATTTTGCGTAATTCAACATCAGAAATAGTTGTTGAATTACCAATACCTGCTTTTGCTCTCGCCTTAAGTTCAGTCGGAAGACCATGAGTATCCCAGCCAGGAACAAAAGGCGCTTTGAAACCTGACATATTCTTATATCTGACAATAAAATCCTTTAAGACCTTATTAAGAGCAGTTCCAAGGTGAATATTACCGTTAGCATATGGAGGTCCGTCATGTAAAACATACAATGGTTTTCCATCATTTTTCTCCATTAATTTTTCATAAACCTTTTCATCCTGCCATCTCTGTAAGGTGATCGGCTCAGATTGTGGCAATCCGGCTCTCATCGGAAAATCGGTTTTTGGCAGATTAAGTGTGGAATTATAATCCTGAGACATTTTCTTTACACTCCAAAATAATTATTCTACGTCGTAGTTATCGCCAAACTCAAGCTGTTCAAACTTGTCGTTCTTCTGCTCAGTTTTTGGCTCTTTAGTTTTCACAACAGGCTTAACATCAGGTGTTTCATCAGCAGCCTGTACCATTTCTTCTTCAACATCAAAATCTTCAGCTGTGATTATTTCTTCAACCGGCTCAAAAGGATACTTCTCATCAAGTTCCTCTCGTCTTTCTTTTGCTGTTTCTTCAGTTGGAAACTCTTCTAAAACAGAAAGATGCTTTTTGTACATAGCGATGAGCTCTTTTCTGAGTTTAGCAGATTCATTAAGCACAGCCTCATACTTGTCCTTCTCACGCTCAGTAGCCATTTCTGCTTCAGTAAGGATACTTCTGGATTTCTTCTCAGCAGCCTTAATAATATATGTAGCTTTATCCTTTGCTTCTTTTATAGATGAATCAGCAACCTTCTGAGATGAAAGAAGAGCGTTTCTAACAGTCTCTTCTTCAGTTCTGTACTGCTCAATCTTTGTAGCAAGAATGTCCATTTTTCTCATAAGATCAGCCTTTTCAGCTTTCATCTGTTCAAATGTTGCTATAACATCATCGATAAATGCATCAACATCATCAGGACGATATCCGCCAACACCGGCTTTTCTAAAACATATGTTTTTAATCTCTTCAATTGTAAGCATTGGTTTGCACTCCTATCTAAAATGTTTTACCGTGATTTTGAGCCTACCTTTTTTAGTAAGCCCGTTTTCATCGGTAAAAATAAATTTCCCATATTTTCTTATTGTAATAACATCAAAGGTTTTAATAAACCTGGAAACATTATTTTCGGTGCTGTGATTTACAGCAACCATATCTGACTTAATAAGACGCTGCGCTTTTTCTCTTGAAAGCGAACACACCGCTGACACAAAAACATCAAGACGGTTTGACGCAACTGTCAAATTAAATACATCATACTCATTTTTATATTCAATCTCATTGATATCCTGTAGCTCAACATTGACACCAACTTTTCCGATTTTTGTAATACTTGACAAAACATAGTCAACAACATCATTTTTTACAAAAACAACTGTTTTAGAATCGTTAACTAAAATATCGCCAACAGTACTTCTTTCGATTCCAAGTGACATCAAACATCCCAGAAAATCCCTATGATTAAGTTTGTACTCCTTTTTATAGGAAAACTTAACAGCAGTAAAAGGGAAAGATTCTTTGTCGTATACATTAGCAGCAAAAAACACTCGTTGAGCCTCATCGTATCCGCCCCAAAAGATACAATCATCAGGTAAATGAATGTTATCTTTGATAAGTTGCGACTCATGCTCATTAAGAAACCCATAATAACATGGTGAGTTTCTTTTTTGGGCTAAATTAATGGTATCAAGAGCTTTAGATAAAACGAGCTTGTCATCAGCGCTTATACTATCACGCATCAATTAAAAATAAAGTCCGCTATGCTCAAGTTCGTCGAGAAGATCATCGCCAGTAAGATCAACGTTACTTGGGATAATAATAAAAGTATTAGCAGAAACTTTTTTGATTTTTCCACGATTAGCATAAGCTACACCGCTAAGAAAATCTATGATACGTCTGGACATATCCTTGTTTGTGTTCTCAAGATTCAAAACAACAGTATGTGTCTTAACAAGCTCATCAGCGATATTTCTAGTTTCTTCGCCAAATTTTTCAGGCTTAAACAAAGCAACCTGCAATTTAGCAGTAGTACTGATATTGACGACCTTGTTTCTTCTGGAAGAAGATTCTCTTACAGGCTGTTCGCTGTAATCATCAAAATCGTCGAATCTTCTGCTGCTTCTGCTGCTGAAAGATTCCTCTTCCTCATCGTCCTGCTCATCATAACCGTACTCATCATACTCGTACTCGTCATCAGGAGCATCCCACATACGTTTAAACTTATCTACAAAACCAGCCATATATAAACCTCCAAATTAAACTATATTGTAATTTCTGGCACCAAACAACGCAGAACCAACTCTGACCATATTAGAACCAGATAAAATTGCCTGTTCATAATCGTCAGACATACCCATTGAGAGTATATCCATAGATATATTATCTATGTTTTGACTCTTAATGTCAATAAACATTTTATGCATATTATCAAAATATTTACAAATTTTCTGTGTATTTTCACAAATAGGCGGTATAGACATAAGCCCTTTTATATTAATACAAGGCAAATCTTTGATCTGATACAACAAATCCAAAGCTTTATCAGGCATAACACCTGATTTATTTTCCTCTTTGCCTATATTAACTTCAACAAGTATATCCATGCTCTTGTTTTTCAAAACAGCCTGACGGGATATTTCAGTTGCAAGCTTAAGCGAATCAACAGATTGAATAAGCTGGACCTTATCTATAATCTGTCTGACCTTATTAGTTTGCAAATGTCCGATAAACTGTAGTTTACAGTTGCTTAAATTATAGTCATCATATTTTGACAACAACTCCTGCACCCTGTTTTCACCAATATGTGTAAGTCCAAGAGAAATAACATGATTAATAGTATCAGCATCAACAGTTTTAGTAGCGGCAAGAAATGTTATGTCGTTTTCTGTCTTACCGCACTTTTGAGCAGCAGTAGCTATATTCTCACATATTTTTTTATAGTTATACTCAACATCAATCAATGAGTTTGCCATTATACAGATTATCTCCTTCCACAACTACTTCATCATACAGCATCAGAGTTGTACCGTTAAACAACAAATCATCATCCGGATTTTCACTACAGATAACATAATCTTCATCAGAATAGATAACATATACCTGTTTAAATATCAACTCACTACCGTACTTAACATAAACGCCCTGAACCTTGCTTTCCTGAGTTATGTAATTTCCGTTTGCATCGGTTGTAGTTTTTGTGACAATATCATCGTGCAAAGCAATTCTTGGCACTTTAAGTCCCTCATAGGTGTTGAGTTGTATTTCAACCGATTCATTTCTTATTTGCGACAAAGCAGGACTCATATAATTACACTCAAGAATTACTACAGACATATCATCAGCAGAAGAATTATTGACTGAAAATACTTTTGCCGGAATCAACTCACTTGTAGCATAAGGTATTTTAATATTGATATCAGAGTCGTTGTGTGATATAGCCGTCGCCTGTTCATGAGTAACAGGACAAGCGATATACCAATTAACGCCCTTTAATACTTTGCCGATATATTTACTCTCATCAACCTCAGATGATGTGACGTTGTTTATATCTGAATAAGTTATCTCGGACAAGTCATTGATTGAAAACTTGTTTTCATAACCGTCAACAGAAGAAACAAAATATCCGGACTCTTTAGATTTAATTTCATCAATGCTATCGTTTGAATTCTGCACCAAAGAATCTTTTTCTTTTTTAAGTTCCTCAATTTTGCTATCAAAGTTTTTCTGGTCACCGGTAATAATCTGTTTTCTGTATATTGCAGAAAGCAAATCGCCCTGTGATGACGAAACGTTAGCAAAATCACGCTCATTAACTGTTTTTATAAAAGAAACAAGTTTCTGATCCAATCTGTTATTAACAGAATCAAGTCCTACATTCGATGAACCAAGAACATTATTTAACGCCTCGAGTTCAGCGATTTCCTGCTCCAATTCGCAAATATTCTGATAATTCACAGCATCAGTTTCATTGCTGTATATTGTCGCTATAGTTCCGTCAGTAGTAATTTTATCTCCACTTGACACCTGATAAACCAAAACTCCGGTGCTATTGTTATCAACCAGTTCTTCATCTCTGATAACAAAACCTGTTGTATTAATCGACTCAGCAACAGTTGTATTAATTGCAGTCTGTGTCACAATGCTTTCATTACCCATAAAATTAGTAGTAACAAAAATAAAAACAATGAAAATCAAAGAGAGTGCAACAGAAACACCAACAACAATCCTGCTTGTTAGCTTTTTAGCGTTGGTTTTGTGTTCTTTGCTGGTTCTTTTATTATTCTTTTTTTTGATTTTTTCATCAGTCGTTTTCATTAATCAGTACCTTCTTAATAACATCAAAAACATCATTTTTAAGTTCATCATAAGACAAAAGGTCAATGTTAAACCAATTTATGTCATCGCTTTTTCTAAACCAGGTGAGTTGTCGTTTAGCGTATCTTCTGGTTTGCATTTTTAAATTTTCCAAGCATGTTTCTAAATCTTGTTCACCATCAAAAAAAGGAATTAATTCTTTATGTCCTATAGCCATGGATGATGTAGAACTCAAATTAGAACAAAGTGTGTGTTTTGCTTCCTCAACAAGTCCGTTATCGACCATAACATCAACACGCTTGTTAATTCTATCATACAAAAATTCCCTGTCACTTGCAGTAAGTCCGATTTTCACAACTTTGTAAGGAGACTTGACACTATGAGAACGCAAATTATGCTCAGTCATAGTCACACCGGTTGTTTTGTATACTTCAATTGCTCTTATTATACGTTTTGGATTTTTCTCAACGGAGAGTTTATCCGCCATATCAGGATCAAATTCTCTTAATAAATCCAGAAGATACTGAGCACTATTTTGAATATACATATCATAAAGTGACTTGCGCAACTCATCGTCGCTATCACTTTGAGAAAAAGCAGTGTTATTGATAACAGAATCAACATAAAGGCCAGTGCCGCCTACTAAAATCGGCATTTTTTTGCGATTATATACATCAACTATAGCACTGTGTGCCAACTCACAGTATTGTGCAACAGAAAAAGTTTTATCAACATCAAGAAAATCCAACAGATGATGTGTAATCCCTTGTTGTTCTTCTTTTGTCGGCTTTGCGGTAGCGATATCCATACCTTTGTAAATCTGCATAGAATCAGCCGAGATAATCTCGCCATCAAATTCCTTTGCAATATCGATAGAAAGAGATGTTTTTCCGCTTGCTGTAGGTCCGACAACACAAATCAAGGGTATAAGTTCTGTTTTATTCATAGCGTTACACCCTACCAAACTGTTTTTCAATTTCATGTTTTTTAATAACAATAAATGTCGGTCTGCCATGCGGACAATGTTTTAATGTATCATCGCTTTCGATTTTTCTGGCGATGTCAATGAGTTCTATTTCGCTACTCTTATTTCCAGCTTTTATAGCAGCTCTGCAAGCAACATTATGATAAATCCAGTCCATCTGTTGCGTGCGGATAGATTTTTTGTTATCAGTAAGATATCCTGCCATTTCGATAACGGTCTGTTCGATATCCTCTTTTTCAAGATAGGATGGAGCGCTTCTGACTAAAACAATACCACTGCCAAAATCATCAATTTCAAAACCAACATCACTAAACATATCAAGGTTATGAATAACGCTGTCATAATCAATTTTATTAAGTGTAACAGATACAGGTTCAAGTAACATTTGAGAAAAGCCGTTGCCTTTTTCAGCCTTTAACTTTTCGTAAATGATACGCTCATGAGCAGCATGTTTGTCAATTAAAATAAGTTCTTTTTCATTCTTTTGAATGATTATATATGTTTTAAATGCCTCACCTATATACTTAAAACTATCAACATCCTGTTCAATCAAAAGTTCAATTTTATCATCACTGACATTAACAGTTTCTGATACAGGTTCAACAAAGTTAGTTTTCTCTACGTAATCATTGTTTTCATTAGCGATACTTTCAATTTTATTATCCGAAACGACATCTTTTGCGGTTTCTTCAACCTGTATATCCTTATTTTCTGCAGATTTAGTATACAAATCAAATGGATTACCGCTGTCAGCAACCTTTTGAGTAAATGAAATTGGTTTAACATCGTCTGTTTTCACCATATTATCCAACAATTCAAAAGGATCAGCTTTGCTTTGCTTTTCTGGCGTAGGTTTAACTTCGGATTTAAAACCAATTTGAGTAGTACTCTGCTCATCACGTTCTCTGAATACTTTTTGAGCAAGCTCAAATGGATTCACTTTGTTTGATTGTTTTTGTTTTGAGAATACAGCATTTTTTGCGGTATCTTTAGAACTCAATGCCGATTTAACGCCATGATAAACTGCGTCAAATACAGGTCTTTCGTTTACAAATCTAACTTCAATTTTAGCAGGATGCACGTTAACATCAACAGCCTCAAAAGCTATTTCGATATTAATTACACATGATGCAAACTTTCCAACCATAACAAAGCCTTTACATGCTTCTTCTAAAGCAGCCATTGCTGTTCGACTTTTAACAAAACGACCGTTAATAAAGAAATTTTGCATATTTCTGTTAGGACGAGCGTTCTGTGGCTTTGACAAATATCCTTTTACTATAACTCCGTTAAGCTCATAATCAACAGGAATCATACCACTGGCAAATTCCCTGCCATATACAGAATATATAGCAGACAGCAATTTTCCGTCGCCGGGAGTTTTTAATACCTGCTTAGAGTCCTTTATATATGTAATTGAAACTTCAGGGTGAGACAAAGCAATTTTATCGATAACGTTAGATACAGCATTGCCCTCTCCCATATCAGTCTTTAAAAATTTCATTCGTGCAGGGATATTATAAAAAAGGTCTCTGATAATAAAAGTTGTTCCGTTAGGGCAACCAGCATAATCAAAAGAAACTTCTTCGCCTCCGCTTATAACATACCTGGTACCGATTTCTTCGGCATCAGATTTTGTGATGAGTTCGAGTCTTGAGACAGCAGAAATAGATGCCAGCGCCTCACCCCTGAATCCCAATGTAGAGATAGAGTCAAGGTCGTTTTGCGCCTTTACTTTGCTGGTAGCATGGCGCAAAAATGCGACTTTTACATCTTCACGCAAAAATCCGCATCCGTTATCTGTGACACGCATGAATGTAGTACCACCGTTTTTAATCTCTACGGTTACTGATGTAGCACCTGCGTCTATAGAATTTTCAACAAGTTCTTTTATTACGGAAGAAGGTCTTTCTACAACTTCTCCTGCTGCAATAAGTTCAGCAACATGCTTATCCAAAACATTGATTCTACCCATACGTATCACCTGCCTTTACATAGTCATATTTTTTAATTCATACAATAAATTCATTGCCTCAATCGGCGTCAGAGTATTTAAATCTATCGATTTCAGTTTTTCGCAAACCGCATTATCGTTGTCAGGTATGAGCGAAAGTTGATCACTTTGCAAACACTCATTGCGCTTTGATACTACAGTTTTATGAGAGCCTGAATTATCAAAAGTCAAATCCCTTAAGATTTCCTTAGCCCTGTTTGTCACGGAATTAGGTATACCGGCAAGCTTAGCCACCTCAATACCATAGCTGTCATCAGCACCACCTGGTACAATTCTTCTAAGGAAAGTTATGTCATCACCGCGTTTTTTGACGGCGATGTTATAATTTTTAACTCCATCTAAAATCTGCTCAAGTTCAGTTAGTTCATGATAATGAGTAGCAAACAACGCTTTAGCACCCAATCTCTTTTTATCAGCAACATATTCCAATACAGCACGGGCGATACTCATGCCATCATAAGTTGATGTTCCGCGACCAATTTCGTCAAGAATAAGCAAACTTTTCTTGGTTGCATTAGTGATAATATTTGCTACCTCGCTCATTTCCACCATAAAAGTAGACTGACCTGATGCAAGGTCGTCTGAAGCACCAACTCTGGTAAAAATACTGTCTACAATACCGATTTCTGCATATGACGCCGGAACAAAACTTCCTATCTGTGCCATAAGAACAATCAGCGCAATCTGTCTCATATATGTAGATTTACCCGCCATATTCGGTCCGGTAATAATTGCAACACGATTTGAATCATTATCAAGATGAACATCATTTGGTACAAATGGTGTGGAATCAAGCAAAGCCTCAACAACAGGATGCCTGCTTTCTTTTAGTCTTATTACATTAGACAGGTTGACCTCTGGTTTTGTATACATATTATTTGATGCAACATTTGCCAAAGAAACCAGTACATCAAGCGTAGCAACAGCGTTAGCGGATTTTTCAATTCTGCTGAGATTTTCAGCAACTTTCTTTCTGATTTGGTCAAACAGAGTGTATTCTAAAGCAACTGCCCTGTCTTTAGCACCTAAAATTCTGCCTTCAAGTTCCTTAAGCTCAGGTGTAATATATCTCTCACAATTAGCGAGCGTTTGTTTTCTTATGTATGTTTCAGGCACAAGTTCTTTGTAAGAGTTAGTGACCTCAATATAATAACCGAACACACGATTGTATCCGACTTTTAATTTTGGGATACCGGTAAGTTCTTTTTGCTCTGCTTCTATTTTTGCAAGCAAAGCAGTTGAGTTAGTCATATCGCCTGATAAAACATCAAGTTCCTCACTATATCCACTCTTGATAATTCCGCCTTCTCTTACTGTAAAAGGAGGTTCTTCAACAATCGCACTATCAATCAGTTCCCTGATATCTTCAAGCGTATCAAGGTTTTTATATATATCGCAAAGGTAGTTTGATTTTGAATCAGATAATTCATCATGCAAGGCAGGTAAATTTGAAATCGCACTACAAAGAGAGCGTAATTCACGAGCATTAGCTGAGCCATAGACAATTCTGGTCATCAAACGTTCAATATCAAAAATACCAACTAACATCGCAGACAGTTCAAGTCGCTTGACAGTATTATTTACAAGTTCCTCGACCGCATTCTGACGCTTTAATATCTGAGTCAGGTTCATCAAAGGATGCTCAACCCAATAACGTATCATACGCTTACCCATAGCAGTTTTTGTACTATCAAGCACCCATAAAAGAGAATGCTTTTTTTCTTTTGTACGCATTGTCTGAGTAAGTTCAAGATTGCGTCGGGTGTTATAATCAAGGCTCATATACTGGTCTTCAGAGTACAAGTCAATAGTCTCAATACGCTCAAGACCGGTTTTCTGGGTGTTTTTCAGATAATTAATCAGTGTTCCCAAAGCAATAATAATGTCCTTATTATCGCCAATCTGTTCTGCCTGTTTAACGCCAAAGTGAGATAATACAACATCAGAACAATCAAGAAATCCACATGAATCATCATCAACAGTAGTAGTAAAACAATTAAGTTTATCTTTGACAAAAGATAATAGTTCTTTATTTTCTTTTATTTTGCCGCCTAAAATTATCTCTTTAGGAGAATATGAAATAAGCTGAGTTTTAATCTGAGCAACAGCATCTTTAGAATCGATACATGTAACATTAAGCTGACCTGTAGAAATATCGCAGAAACAAAGTCCGATATTTTCAGAAGAATATGCACAACAAATGTAGTTATTGACACTCTCATCAAGCATACTGCTCTCCATAACAGTACCAGGTGTGATAACTCGTATGATGTCACGCTTTACAATACCTTTTGCAAGAGCCGGGTCTTCGGTCTGTTCGCAGATAGCAACCTTGAATCCCTTTGATACCAGTCTTGCAATATAATTCTCGGCACTGTGAAACGGTACACCACACATAGGCGCACGTTCCTCCTGACCGCAATCTCTTCCGGTCAGAGTGAGCTCGAGTTCTTTAGACGCGATTTTTGCATCCTCAAAGAACATCTCATAAAAATCACCAAGTCTGAAGAATACAATGCTGTCTTTATTCTTTTCTTTAATGCTGAAATACTGCTTCATCATTGGAGAAAGCTCAGCCATTTTACTCATTCCTTATCTAAATAGATTGATTAGTGACAGCCACTACAGGTAGAACAGTCGTGTGTGCAGTTAGCAGAAAAATCTGTTGTATCCGGGTCCTCACCCTCTGCAGACTGTGTGATTATAGCAAGAACACGCTGTAATACTGTGTCAAGTTCTGTCTTTGCAGCATTATACGCATTCATATTCTCGTTTTTCATAATACTTGCATAAAGTTCTCTCATCTCATTGTTAAGAGATTTAAGCTTTTCTTCATCTCTGTCCTCTTTACAAGCTTCATTATTGATAGCCATTCTTTTGAGATTAAACTCACCAATAAGGTCCTGAAGTTCTTTATCATTATCTGCATTAGCCTTAGCAGTCTGAAGGTCCTTATATGATTTTTCATCCTGAATAGCATGTCCCATTTGTCTAGCAAGTGCAATTAAATCCATTGTTATTACTCCTTTACAAGCTCACCATTTAATATCCAGTTGCGAGCATTTGTTATTTTTATATTTGCAAAATTGCCGATTAGTTTATCATCACCGGCAAATTCAACTATTATGTTACCACTTGTCCTACCACATAGTACGCCTTCTTTGTTAGAAGACTTTTCTTCGACAAGCACTTTTTGCACAGTATTAACCATTTGTGCACATCTTTTGGCAGCAATTTCTTCCTGAACTTTAAGTAGTTCCTGAAACCACTTTGATTTTTCTTCGTCAGTTGCAACATCTTCCATCGTAGCGGCCGGTGTACCCTTGCGCTTTGAATAGATAAATGTAAAAAGTGAAGTGAACTCAACCTCTCTTATAAGAGATAATGTCTCACAAAAATCCTCATATGTTTCACCAGGAAAACCAACAATGATATCACTAGTCAAAGATAAATCAGGAATTCGCTCTTTGGCGTATCTGATAATCTCAAGATACTTCTTTCTGTCGTACCTGCGGTTCATAAGTTTTAAAATTCTATCTGAACCGGACTGAAACGGCAGATGCAAATGATGGCTGATATGTTTACTCTGTGCGATTGTATCAATCAATTCTTTTGTGCAATCCTTAGGATGTGATGTCATAAAGCGAAGCCAATAATCGCCATCAATGCTGTCGATATCTTTTAAAAGTTCTGAAAAAGTCGGTCTAGGCTCAAGTCCCTTGCCGTATGAGTTAACGTTCTGACCCAACAGACATATATCTTTAAAACCGGACTCAATCATATCTTTTGCTTCTTTAATGACCGCCTGTGATTGTCTGCTCTTTTCTCTGCCCCTGACATAAGGCACTATACAATATGAGCAGAAATTATCACAACCATACATAATCGGTAAAAAGCCCTTGAATGTGCCATCACGCTTAACAGGAATGTCCTCATAAACATTTTCGTCAGTATTTCCACGCAAAAATGTTCGCTTTCCATAAAGCAGATTGTTATATAGCAATCTTGGAAACTCGTGCAGACAATTTGTGCCGAAAACTAAACCAACAAAAGGAAAACTGTCGTGAATACGTTTTGCCACGTGTTCTTGCTCCATCATACAGCCGCAAAGTGCAATCAAAACCGATGGATGCTTACGCTTGATGTTTTTCAAGGCACCAACATTGCCGAATACTCTGTCTTCTGCATGTTCTCTTACAGCACATGTATTAAAAAGAATAAAATCAGCATCTTCAGGCTTATCAGTAAAAGAAAAACCAGCCTTGTCAAGCATACCTTTGATTCGCTCACTATCAGCAACATTCTGTTGACAACCATAGGTCCTGACATAAGCAAGCGGTATATCAGAACGTTTTCTGATAGCCATTAATTCAGCGATTAATTCAAGATATTCATTTTGAGTTGTAGACTTGTTTTGTTGTAATTCGCTGTTAAACAAGACACAATCCCCCTAATTATGATATTATCCTTGATATTTTATCATAACTATGAATAGATTTCAATAGATTTTAACATTATATTGCGATTTTTTGGATAATTTCAGATTAAAATATCAATATCTTGATATTGTTCCATAAGTTGATGGAATATTTCCTACAATAACAGTTTGCGCAATTTCGTATTTTGTATTAATTTTTATCGATTCAATTCTAAAAGGATTACCAACATATATATCTACATCGACAACAAGCTCTATATGATGAATCGACTGATTCATCGCTGTAGATTCAAAAGAAGATACGATTTCACTGGTAACAGTAGGTGTTGACTCTATATTAATATGCACATTAGGTCCCATCTCAGATAAAATAACCAAACCAATAAAATTTCCCAAATTAATATCAATTCCGTCTTTTTTCATTCTGTTATCTATGTATTTTTGAGACAAGTTATTGATTCCTGTTTTAAAGGTATTTACATTATAGGAGTTTTCAGTAATAGAAGAAACGCCACTATTGCCACTTGATATTGTAATTAGTTCATCGCACAAAGCTGCATTATCACTTATGTAATCTTTGACAGCATCATTAACTGCACTATGTGATAATGTCTTTATTTTTGCAGTAATGACGCATTGCAATGTATCCCTGACTGTGAGCTCGTAAAAAATCACAACAGATACAACAATCGCAATAATAATGCAAATATACTTTTTAATTAATCTTTGAGTTTTAGTTAATTTCTTTCTTGAACGCAAAAAAACACCCCTCGTTATAATATACGAGAGGTGTTAGTAATGTTAATTATTATTCTTCGCAACAGCAATCGCAGTCGCAATCCTCGTCACATAAACAAGAAAAATCGAACTCAAGCAATTCGCCACAATTAGGACACTCGATTTCGCCCTCTAAAAGAACATCTTCGCTTACACAAATCTGCTCTTCGCACTTGCCGCATGTAACTTCGTAAAAGACTTCATCCTCATCACAGCAATCACAATCGTCACAATCATCACAGTCACAACAATCGCAATCGTCATAGAAATCATCCTCGATAGTAGTGAGGTCTTCATCAATAGCGTCAACCTGTTCAGCAAGGTCATCATAAAGGTCTTCCATAGACTCAACAGCTAAAGTCATATCGTCAAGAAGTTCGATAATTGCATTCAAAACCTTGACTTCCTTCTTTTCGTTATCAAGCTCTAAGCCTTCTGCTAAACCCCTGATATAAGAAATTCTTTCAGATAATGTCATAATAAATCTCCTTATGCTCTGCCAAGATACTCGCCAGTACGAGTATCAATCTGAACAACTTCGCCCTCTTCAATAAAGAGTGGTACTTTAATCTCAGCACCAGTCTCAACTGTAGCAGGTTTTGTAGCGTTAGTAGCTGTATTACCTGCAAAGCCAGGGTCTGTCTGAGTGATAGTAAGTTCAACAAAGTTAGGTGGTTCAACACCAAATACATTGCCCTTGTAAGAAAGAACCTTACAAGTCATATTCTCTTTTACAAACTTGAAGTTGTCGCCCAAGATAGAAGCGTTGATTGGAACCTGCTCCCATGTCTCTGTATCCATAAAGTAATAGAGATCGCCATCGTTGTAGCTGTACTCCATATCCTTTCTCTCAATAAAAGCAGTTGGATACTTATCGTTTGGGTTGAATGTTTTTTCAACAACTGAACCGGTAATAACGTTTCTGATCTTTGTTCTTACAAAAGCTGCGCCCTTACCTGGTTTTACATGCTGAAATTCAATAATAGAAACAACCTGACCATCCATTTCGAATGTTACGCCGTTTCTGAAATCACCTGCAGAAATCATTGTGTTTCCCTCCATAATATAAAATATAAGCAAATTTCATAAATTCACACAGTTAATTATACAGTCAAATTCAATAAAAATCAATAGTTTTTAGAGAATTAATAGTTCTTTGTCGATACTCGCTAAATCTTCAAAACCATTATCAGTAACAAGATACATATCTTCTATCCTTACTCCGAATTTATCCAAAAGATATATACCGGGTTCAACAGTAATAATACTGTTTGTTTTAAGCATAGTCTTGTTAGTTTTGTATACAGTTGGTTTTTCGTGAATTTCAAGTCCTACACCATGACCTGTAGTGTGCCCGAAATACTCGCCATAACCATTTTCAGCTATGAAATTTCTTGCAGCATTATCAACATCTGAGCAGCTATTACCAGCAGCGATTTTGTTTGCAGCCTTTATATGAGCCTTTAAAACAATATCATAAACCTTATACATCTCATCTGTAACACTCCTAAGTGCAACAGTGCGGGTCATATCAGAATGATACCCATCAACAACAGCACCAAAATCGAATGTAACAAAATCACCGTCACACAGTTTTTTATCACTTGGCACACCATGAGGCAAAGATGTGTTTTTTCCGCTTATCGAGATAATATCAAAAGCTGAACACTCTGCGCCGTTCTTTTTCATAAGATACTCAAGTTCTACAGCAAGATTTTTTTCAGTTACGCCTACATTAACATAATTTAACAGTTCAAGATAACTCTTTTGCGCAATCAACTGTGCTTTTTTAATCTTCTCTATTTCATTATGTGACTTAACAATCCTGAAATCAAGAATTTTATCAGATAAATCAAAGTCTGTAATTATATCTGCTATAACACCTTCTCTGTAGAATCTCAAATCAGACACAGTTACATCAGCATCTTCTATAATAACAGATTTGATGTTATGCTTTTTAATCAAAGCATTAATTGAATCGATTACCTTTTTGTAGCAAACAACATCAATATCGTCGCAAGTGTTCTTCAGTGCAGATTCATAATATCTGAAATCAACAAGCAAAGTAGCCGTATCTTTTGTTATAAACATAGAGCCAGCCGAAGACTTGAATCCAGAATAATACAGTCTGTTAACATCAGAAGTAATCAGCACAGCACTGTCATCAGGTATAATATCTCTCAATTTCAATATTCTATCAAGCATCTAATCCCTCACATAGAAAATCAATAGCTTTAAAATAAGAGTCAACACCATATCCCATAATCTGTTTAATACACACATCTTGTGTCACTGATATTCGTCTAAAATCCTCACGCTGAGAAATGTCAGACATATGAACCTCAACAAAAGGTAGTGGTGCTACACACTCAATGGCATCTCTTAACGCATAACTATAATGAGTCAAAGCACCCGGATTTATAACAACTCCATCGTATTCGTTATAAGTAGAGTGAATCTTATCAATCAGTACACCCTCGTGATTTGATTGAAACACTTCGCATTGTACACCTTTACTGTTTGCATACTCAATAATACTTTCGTTAATACTTTCGGCAGTTTGTGTACCATAAACCTCTTTTTTTCTTATACCAACCATATTGAGATTAGGACCTAGAATAACTAACAGTTTCATAATATCACCTTAAACAAAAAACGGACAAGTTAGTATTAACCTGTCCGTTTCTTTATAAATTATTTAAATTTACGTTTGCGAGCAGCTTCGGATTTCTTCTTGCGCTTTACAGAAGGCTTCTCATAAGCTTCTCTTTTACGAACTTCAGCGATAACGCCTGCTCTTGCACACTGCTTCTTAAATCTTCTTAAAGCACTTTCAAGAGATTCGTTTTCTTTGAGTCTTACTTCCGACATTTATTTCCCTCCCGTCCGCCATAAGGCATGGGTAATTCGCATAATGCTTAGATGATTATACAATAATGTATAAAAAGTGTCAAGTATCTTCTACAATAAAAGTAAGAATTTGACAAAAATGATTATTAAGGCTTAACAACAATATTTACAAGTTTGCCCTTTACATAGATTTCTTTGACAATATTCATAGATGCTATTGCTTCAACCACTTTTGCATCAGCTTTAGCAAGTGAAATCGCTGTTGTCTGATCAGCATCAGCCGGAATCATAAGCTTTGCTTTAATCTTACCGTTAACCTGAACAACTATCTCGACTGTGTCATCGACACATTTTGACTGGTCATATTCAGGCCATTTTGCCTCTGCTAAAATCCCATCACCTAAAGAGCACACTTCCCACACCTCTTCAGTGACATGAGGTGCAAATGGGTTTAAAAGAATTGAGAAAACAGCAAGTTCTTTCTTAGATATAGAACCAAAGTTTGAAACGACATTAATAAGCGCCATTAACGCAGCTATAGCAGTGTTAAACTTAATGTTTTCAATATCTTCTGTTACCTTTTTGATTGTCTTGTGGAATTCTTTTTCAAGTTCTGGTCTTATAGTATCTCCATCAACTACAATAGTCTGAAGGTTGTAGTAACGCTCGATGAATCTGCGACAACCCTTAATGCTTGATGGACTCCAAGGAGCAGCCTTCTCAAAGTCGCCGATAAACATCTCATACATACGCAGAGTATCTGCACCATATTCGTTTACGATATCATCAGGGTTTACTACATTACCTCTTGACTTACTCATTTTTTCACCGTTTTCGCCCAGTATCATACCATGGCTTGTACGCTTTGAGTAAGGTTCTTTTGTTGGTACTACACCAATATCATATAAGAACTTATGCCAGAATCGGCTGTAAAGCAGATGGAGTGTTGTATGCTCCATGCCACCATTGTACCAATCAACACAGTTCCAGTATTTGAGTGCATCTTCTGAAGCAAGTGCATCTTTATTATGTGGATCCATATATCTGAGATAATACCATGAAGAACCAGCCCACTGTGGCATTGTATCTGTTTCTCTGTACGCTTTTTTACCACATTTAGGACAAGTTGTCTCTACCCAATCAGTCATATTAGCAAGCGGTGACTCACCAGTATCAGTAGGCTCATATGACTCAACCATTGGAAGCTTAAGTGGAAGCTCAGATTCAGGGATAGCAACATAACCACAATCGTCGCACTTAACAATCGGAATTGGTTCACCCCAGTATCTCTGACGTGAGAACACCCAGTCTCTTAACTTATAGTTAGTCTTCTTTGTGCCTCTACCCTGCTGTGTTAACCAATCTATTATTTTAACTTTTGCATCATCAACTGACAAACCATCAAGCATACCTGAATTGACCATAACACCTGTAGCGCAGTCAGTGTATGCTTCTTCTAAAACATTGCCGCCTTTTACGACCTCAATGATAGGGAGATTAAACTTCTTAGCAAATTCCCAGTCACGTGTATCATGTGCAGGTACCGCCATAATAGCACCAGTACCATACGAAATGAGAACATAGTCAGAGATAAAAATAGGAATTTCTGTGTTATTTACAGGATTGATAGCTTTTACACCATCAAGCATAACACCAGTTTTGTCTCTTGCAAGCTCAGTACGCTCAAAATCAGATTTTTTTGATGCTTCTGCCTGATATTTTCTGACTTCATCAATGTTTTTAATCTGTGATGACCACTTTTCAATAAGCGGGTGCTCCGGAGAAATAACCATATATGTAGCACCATAAAGTGTATCTGCTCTGGTTGTATAGATAAGGAGCTCGTCACCTAAAGTAGTGTCAAACTTCACCTCAGCACCGTATGATCTACCAATCCAGTTCTTTTGCTGAAGTTTAACACGTTCAGGAAAATCAACCAAATCAAGGTCATCGATAAGTCTATCAGCGTACTGAGTAATCTTGAGCATCCACTGTGACTTGACTTTTCTTACAACTTCACTCTGACATCTCTCACACACGCCATTAACAACTTCTTCGTTAGCAAGTACACACTTACATGAAGTACACCAGTTAACAGCCATTTCTTTCTTATATGCAAGACCATGTTTAAAAAGCTGAAGAAAAATCCACTGTGTCCACTTATAATACTCAGGGTCAGTAGTATCAACTTCTCTTGACCAATCAAAAGAAATACCAAGAGATTGAATCTGCTTTCTGAATCTATCGATGTTGTTTTTAGTTACGACTTCAGGATGAATATGGTTCTTGATAGCAAAGTTCTCAGTTGGCAGACCAAAAGCATCCCAACCGATAGGATACAAAACATTGTATCCCTGAAGTCTTCGTTTTCTGGAAACAGTATCAAGCGCTGTATACGGACGTGGATGTCCTACATGAAGGCCTTGTCCTGACGGATAAGGAAATTCAATCAAAGCAAAAAACTTTTCTTTATCAGAATTCTCCTCTGCATGAAAAACTCCTTTTTCCTCCCAAATCTGTTGCCATTTTGGTTCTACCTTTTTATGTTCGTATCTCAAAGAAAACCCTCCCACGGTATATATCTACAAATTAATCAATAATATCTGAAATATCAACATCAGTGCCATCTTCCCACAAACGCTCAAGATCGTAATACTCTCTTGCTTCATTAGAGAAAACATGGACTATAACATCAATATAATCTAACAAAATCCATGAATTGGAGCGATAACCTTCCACATGGCTGACTGATATACCCATATCATCAAGCTGCTCTTCAACCTCATCAGCAAGAGCTTTGACGTGAGTTGAACTGTTACCTGTCGCAATAACCATATAGTCAGCGATAACAGAAACATCAGCAATACCAATGACCTTAACATTAAGGCCTTTTTTATCACTCAAAATTTTTGCGGTTTCTTTTGCTTGTTCTAGTGTTGTCATATATTTCACCTGTTTAATAAAATTTCATTGTAAGCATCGATAGCATCTATGCTCAAACACCCTTGTCGTGCTAAAAGTCTTGATAAAGTGAACTGTATTCCATACAGCATTCCATCTTCAAGCGATATGTCAGCCTTTTGTCTGATAACATCAACATCAGGATAATCTCGCTCGGCGCTTGTAAAATCAGCCAAAAAAATAACTTTTTCAAGGGTAGACATATTTGCTCTGGCAGTAGTATGGTACCTGATTGCATTGATAATGTCTTCATCAGTTATGTTAAGCACGGTTTTTACATATACAGCGCCGGTAATTGCGTGCCAGAGTTTATTAGTAGTTTTTTCTACATCGCTGAGAATTATATCACCACGGGAAATTAATTGCAACTGATTTTGCTCATCAAATTCTTTTGTAATGTCATGTAAAACACCGGCAATCGCAGCTTTATCGGGGTCAGCACCGTATTTTTTTGCAAGCCTTACCGCTTCTTTTGAGACATTGACGCTGTGAATATATCTACGTTCACTCATCAGTGGCTTTATAATTTCCTTGTACTTCTCAATATTCATAAAATCACCTGTACAACATATTTTGGTTTATATATTCTTGTACATTTGCATCGATGTAATCATTAACATCTTTATTATCTTTTATCATATCACGAATCATAGTAGAAGACAAATCCTCAATATAATCAGTGGATATATGAGCTTTGCAGTTATATTTTTCATATTTTTTTAAAACATCACAAAGCATCTTATAGCTATAATCATCTCTTGGTGCAGTCAGTAATGTTACATTGTCAAAAATGAACCTATAATTATGCCATTTTTCAAGTGTAACAAACATATCAGCGCCCATAATAAAATACAGTTCGCTTTCAGGGTACATTGTTTTAAAATAAGCTATCGTATCAGAGGAATAGCTTACTCCCTCACGCTTAATCTCTATGTCAGATACTTTAAATCTCTCAAAACCATCAAGCGCAATCTGGCACATATTAAACCTGTGCATCGACGAAATAATATCGCTATTATT
This sequence comes from Ruminococcus sp., assembly GCA_045604645.1. GTDB lineage: Bacteria > Bacillota > Clostridia > Oscillospirales > Acutalibacteraceae > Ruminococcoides. Next base: position 52,924 of record JAZUOM010000006.1, read on the forward strand.
CTTAAGTGGTGTCTCGTGTGTCACAACAAAATAAACTAAATCCAGATTAAGTTCATCAAAAAATCGCAAAGCCAGTTTAATGTGTGCGTTGTGAATCGGATTAAAACTGCCACCAAAAATAGCAATTTTCATTATTTTTTACTCCTTGGTAAAACAATTACAGGCTCATCCTCGTTTTTTCGATACAGCACAAACTTAGTACCAATGACCTGTACAACATCAGCATTAATCTCATTTGCAATTGTATCGGCAACTTCCCTTACAGAAAGTTCACATGTTTCAAGCACCTTGCCTTTTATAAGTTCTCTGGCAGTGATAGCCTCATCAGTAGTTTTATAAATACTATCAGATAGCCCACCTTTGCCGACCATAATAATTGTTTCAATTGAATTGGCAAGAGATCTTAAATAAGCACGCTGTTTACTTGTTAGCATCACTTAACCTCCAAATATTTTTCTAACTTTTCTTTAAATTGTCTCAGAGCTATCCCCCTGTGACTACACTCATCTTTCTGATCATCAGTTAACTGAGAAAAAGACTTGTCTGAAACCATAAAGATCGGGTCATATCCAAATCCACCATCACCAACCGGAGAATAAGCAATAGTGCCCATACATTTACCGTCTGCAGTAATAACCGTACCATCGTCCATAATAGCGCATATTGCACACGCAAAATGTGCACAGCGATTGTTCTCAGGCACCTGTGACATCTCTGATAAAAGCACTTGAACCCTGCCTTTATCATCAAGACCTTCGCCACCGTATCGTGCTGAAAATATGCCTGGTCTGCCATCAAGTGCGTCAACACACAGCCCTGAATCATCAGCAACAGTACAGTATTCACCATTTAACAAATCAAAAGCCGACTTTGCTTTTATATACGCGTTTTCTGCAAAGGTTGTACCGTTTTCTTCGACATCACCTAAATCAACACCGATATCCTTTGCGGTAACTGCCTCAATTCCAAGCGGGGACAGAATACGGCTAAGTTCAATAAGTTTTTTTTTGTTGTTAGTTGCAATAACAAATTTCTTCATAATTATTCCTTAACAAACAAAGCTTTTGTAAAATCTTCGGCATCAAACGGTTGCAAATCATCTACTTTTTCACCGACACCAATAAACTTAACAGGAATCTTAAGTCCTTCTTTTATGGCGAGTACAACACCGCCTCTTGCAGTACCATCAAGTTTTGTAAGTACAATACCGGTGATACCGGTGGCTTTTGAAAACTCCTGAGCTTGATTTACTGCGTTCTGACCAGTTGTTGCATCAAGCACAAGTAAAAATTCTTTATCTGCGTCAGGAAGTTCCCTGTCAATTATACGCCTGATTTTTGCAAGCTCGTCCATAAGATGCTTTTTGTTATGAAGTCTACCTGCGGTATCACAGATAATAATATCACTACCCTTTGCTTTTGCACTTGATATTGCATCAAATACAACGGCAGCAGGGTCAGAACCCTCATTCTGTTTTACAATGTCGGCATGGCTACGTTCAGCCCATACCTGTAACTGTTCAATAGCAGCAGCTCTGAATGTATCAGCAGCAGCAAGTGTTACTTTTTTACCATTTGAAACATAGTAATTAGCAAGTTTTCCGATAGTTGTGGTCTTTCCAACGCCATTAACACCAATAACAAGAATAACAGATGGTTTTGTATTGACAACCATTTCGTTACCTTCTCTTAGCATATCAGCAGTCAACTGCTGCAACATCGTCATAATCATCTCAGGATCAGTAACACCCTCGCTTTTGACTTTTGCTCTTAATTGCTCACATATACTCTGTGCAGTATGTACACCTACATCAGCCATAACCAGCAATTCTTCCAGTTCTTCAAAAAGCTCCTCGTCAATCTTTGTGAAAGATTTGAGCATAGTATTAATCTGACCAACAAATCCATCTCTGGTCTTTTTTAAACCTTCTTTAATTTTACTGAAAAATCCCATAATTTCTCCTTAGTTTATCAGTTAGCTTTTAATCCGAGCTTTGATGCAACCTCGCTTGTACGAAGTTCAAGCAATTTAGAAATGCCCTCATCCTGCATAGTCACACCATAAAGCACATCTGCTTCTTCCATTGTACCACGTCTGTGAGTGATAAGAATAAACTGAGTGCTCTGTGTAAGATTTCTAAGATATTGTGCAAATCTATCAACATTAACTTCATCAAGCGCAGCCTCAATCTCATCCATAACACAGAAAGGAGCAGGTCTTACTTTCAAGATTGAGAAGTATAGCGCAATTGCTACAAGTGCCTTTTCACCACCTGAAAGTGCTTCAAGATG
>JAZUOM010000007.1:0-119169 GCA_045604645.1 Ruminococcus sp.
ATATAAGTAATATACCACACAAATGAACAAAAAACAACACAAAAAGCAAAAGGCGCCCGAATATCGGACGCCGTGAGAAAACTGATATGTAGTTATATCTTAAGCTTCTGCTTCTTTTCTCTTTGCAAAGCATTCGCTGCAGTAGTAGTCCTTGCCTTCCATTGGCTTGAATGGGATAGTGGCTTCGTTTCCACACTCAGCGCATGTTGTAGTGTGCATCTCGCGTGCTGAATTAACAGCTTTGTTGCGAGCAACTCTGCAAGCCTTGCAACGCTGTGGTTCGTTAACGAAACCTTTTTCTGCATAGAATTCCTGTTCGCCTGCTGTGAATACAAATTCAGCACCACAATCTTTGCAAACCAGAGTCTTGTCTTCGTACATAGTGTAACCTCACTTAAAAAATATTTATCATCCCGTGACGGAGTTGCACCGCCAGTTGACTGTTCGGGATATATTACCTGGATAGTTTTTTGCGGATACGCGACAGAGCGTTGTCGATAGTTTTTTCAGAAACAGACAGAGCTGTTGCCGACTGCTTGTACGAGTATCCCGAAAGATAAAGTGATAGAACTTTTTTCTCAAGTTCCGAGAGAACTTTTTCGATTTTTGAAAAAACGGATTTTATGTATTCCTTGCTTTCGACAAGTTCCTGCATTGACAGCGCGTTGTTGTCCCCAAGGACATTAACGCTGTCATCAATAGGCACCAGTTGAATAGCAGGGACGTGCGCTTTTTTGTTTTGATGTCTGTATATAGAGCGGTATCTGTTTTCAACACAGAGCATAGCATAATTTTTAAACCCCATACCGCCGTCTTTATCAAACGTCTTGCATGCAGACAAAAGACCAATAAACCCCTCCTGCATAAAATCAGACAAATCGTATCCTTCAGCACAGTAGCGGTACTTTGAGGCGATGTTTGAGATAAGTCCCATATAGCGTGTGCAAATGAGTTCAAAAGCGTAGTCGTCGCCGCTTTTAATCAGCTTTGTCAGTGTGGCGTCATCACAGTTTTCGTAACGATTCATCACATGCTGCAAATACTATACACCTCTCATAATACATAACTACAATAATAATACCTTTTATTGGCATAAAAGTCAATGGAATTTTAGTTTTTTTCAACAAAAACACTAAATATGATAAAAAATATTATGCAAAATATACAAAATACTGTCGTATTATTTTACTTTTAATCGAATTGTAGTATGTGATATAATAAAAAATGATAATGTTGATTTAAAAAAGACACAGGGAGTTGAGTGTTTTGGTTGTAAAATGTAATAGTCTTGGATTATTTGGCATAGATAGTTTTTGTGTTGAAGTTGAAGCAGATGTGTCAAGGGGGATACCTGCTTTTGATATAGTCGGTCTGCCTGATGCATCAGTAAAAGAAAGCAAAGACAGAGTGCGTGCCGCATTAAAAAACTGTGGGTTTGATTTTCCGACCACCAGGATAATTGTAAACCTTGCTCCGGCAGATATAAAAAAAGAAGGCCCTGTATATGATTTGCCGATACTTGTAAGTCTTTTGAAGGCGACAGGACAGATAACTGCAAATTTATCTGAATACGCATTTGTGGGCGAGTTGTCTTTGTCAGGAGAATTAAGGCGTATAAACGGCGTTTTGCCGATGACGATAAAAGCAAAGCAAGCAGGTATAAAGAAGTTGTTTGTGCCATACGAAAATGCATTTGAGGGAGCAGTTGTAAAGGGGATAGAGGTATACCCTGTCAAAAACCTGTTTGAACTTGTGGACCATTTAAAAGGCAGAAGCGAAATTTCACCTACAGTGTACACCCACAACGAGTTGCAGGATGTATGCAATGTGCTTGATTTTTCTCAGGTAAAAGGTCAGTACGAAGCAAAAAGAGCACTTGAAATAGCAGCAGCAGGAGGACACAACGTTTTACTGATTGGACCACCGGGTTCAGGTAAAAGTATGCTTGCAAAGCGTATGGGCACGATACTGCCACAAATGTCTTTTGACGAGATGATAGAAACCACAAAAATCTATTCAGTTGCCGGTCTTTTACCTGAAAAGCAGGGTTTGATAAGCAAAAGACCATTTCGCTCCCCGCATCACTCGATTTCGGCGGTTGGACTTACGGGCGGAGGAAGTATACCTAAGCCGGGAGAGATTTCGCTGTGTCATAATGGCGTACTGTTTTTAGACGAGCTTCCGGAATTTTCGCGAAGTGCACTTGAGGCGTTGCGTCAACCGGTTGAGGATTCAACTGTTACTATCAGCAGGGCGATGGGAAGACTCACTTACCCGTGCTCAATTACACTGATTGCCGCAATGAATCCATGTCCGTGTGGTTTTTACAACCATCCTGTCAGACAGTGCACCTGTACGCAAGAGTCTGTAAGAAGATATTTAAGCAGAGTATCAGGTCCGCTTCTTGATAGAATAGATATTCATGTTGAGGTACCTCCTGTTGATTATGATGACCTCACAACAAAAACAAATGAGGAGTCATCGCAGCAGATAAGGGAGCGTGTCAATGCCGCCAGAGCTGTGCAGACACAACGTTACAAGGATTCAAATATTAACTGCAACGCAAATCTGGACGCATCGATGTTTGAAAAGGTGTGCGTGGTCGATGATAAGGCAAATATGCTTTTGAAAGCGGCTTTTGACAGGCTTGGACTTACAGCCAGAGCGTACGACAGAATACTGAAAGTTGCACGTACTATCGCAGACTTGGAGGGCAGTGAAATCATAAGGGGGCACCACATTACCGAAGCTATACAATTCCGCAGTCTGGACAGAAAATACTGGGGTAAATAAGTTGAAAGTTATTATTCTTTTGTTGAATTATTTACAAAATAATTACACGGTGGAATAATAAATATAAAAAAATAGGATGTATAGTCTTGTTATTTACATACAACTTAACCAAAATTTTATTATAAAGGCTAATTTAAGTTGACTTTGCACTGACTTTGTATTATCTTTATAATTGGAAAAATGAAGTGTTATGCCCTGTAGCGTATGTTCTTTTTGTGCTGACATTTCTTTCTTTGATTTTTTGTCGGTTGAAAAACCATTTCTATTATGCGAATTCCAAACACATATTACATATGAATTAGGAAGTGTACATATTTTGGAGAAATTTGTAGTTAACGGTGGCAATCCGCTCTTTGGCGAAGTGACCGTCAGCGGTGCGAAAAACGCAGCTGTAGCGATTATCCCTGCGGTTATCTTGTGCGATGAGCCTTGCCGAATTGAAAATATACCTAATATAAGCGACGTAACCCTTATTGCAACTATTTTGCAGGAACTTGGTGCGGTGGTCAAACGTGTTGACAAGTCAACACTTGACATAGACCCACGTCCTATCAACACTTATGTTGCAACAAACGATTCTGTTCGCGGTATGCGTGCTTCGTACTATTTGCTTGGTGCGTTGCTTGGCAGATTCCACAACGCAAAGGTTGCATTACCTGGCGGCTGTAATTTTGGTGTCAGACCTATTGACCAGCATTTAAAGGGTTTTGCACTTATGGGTGCTAAAAACGAACTTATAAATGGTGCAATTATCGAGTCTACTTCTGAGCGTCCTCTTCATGGAGCAAAGATATACTTTGATACAGTATCCGTTGGTTCTACTATGAACATTATTCTCGCTGCAGTTAAAGCAGAGGGTCAGACTATCATCGAAAATGCGGCAAAAGAGCCACATATTGTTGACCTTGCAAACTTCTTGAACTCTATGGGTGCAAACATCCGTGGTGCAGGTACAGACGTTATCAAGATTCGAGGAGTAGAATACCTCCGCGGTATTACATATTCGATTATTCCTGACCAGATTGAAGCAGGCACATATATGGCAGCAGCTGCTGCAACAAGAGGCAAGATAACAGTCAGAAATATCACACCTAAGCACCTTGACAGTATTTCATCAAAGCTCAGGGAAATGGGCGTTGAGGTTGAAGAATACGACGAGGCCGTTGTTGTGGATGCTACAAATCGTCCACTATCAAGAGTTAACATAAAAACTATGCCACATCCGGGCTTTCCTACTGACTGTCAGCCACAGTTTGCGGCATTGCTCACATCTGTTAATGGTACTTCAATCATCAACGAAAACGTGTGGGATAACCGATATCAGTATATTGCAGAGCTTATAAGAATGGGCGCAAAGATTTCTGTTGAGGGCAGGCTTGCTATCATTGAGGGTGGCGTGCCGCTTACCGGTGCTCCGGTCAAAGCAACAGACCTTCGTGCAGGTGCGGCTATGATTATTGCTGCACTTGTAGCAGAGGACACTACCTACATTTCGGGTATCAACTATATTGAGCGTGGTTACGAAGATGTTGTTATGAAGTTCCAGTCACTTGGAGCTGATATAAAGAAAATATATATCCCGGACAACGACGAAGTAGCAACAACCGCATAAATTATCAAAGGGTACTGTCAGTACCCTTTTGTTTTTATAAGAGGATTTTATGGCAAAGATAGTTCCACTTTTTTCTTCAAGCAAGGGCAACAGTTATTATATAAAAGGCAACAACGAAGCAATTTTAGTTGATGCAGGAAGAAGCTGTAAACAGCTTGAAAATGCCCTTTTGACAAATGAAATAGATACAAGAACCATTAAGGCGATTTTTATTACACACGAGCACATTGACCATTGCTCTGCATTAAAAATCTTTTCAAAGCGATACGACCTACCGGTTTATGCGACAAAGGGCACTATTGATGCACTTGTAAAGAGCAACAAAGTAGATGCAACTGCAAAACTGTTTGAAATAGAAGACGAAATTTCAGTTGGTGATATGCTTATAAAAAGAGTGGAGACATCACATGATGCAGCACAAAGTTGTGGGTACTTTGTAACTACTGCTGATAACCGCAGATGCTCGATTGTTACGGATACAGGGTATCTTACGGATAGTGCAGTTGATGCCCTGACAAAATCAGATTTAGCTGTGATTGAATCTAATCACGACATTGAAATGCTCAAAAGCGGTGTGTATCCTTATGTTTTAAAACAGCGCGTGCTGTCACAAAGAGGTCATCTGTCTAATATTGACTGTGCAAAAGCACTGCCACAACTGCTCAAAAGTGGAGTTACACGCATTTTGCTTGCACACCTCAGTCAGGAGAACAATACACCAAAACTGGCACTTGAAACTGCGGTTTCTTCACTTAATAACATTGGTGCAAAAAAAGATATTGATTATTTGTTAGATGTTGCACCTGTTGAAACAAACTGTAAATCTATTATTTTTTAAAGGATATAATATGCTTAATGTAAATATTATCTGTGTTGGCTCATTAAAAGAAAAATTTTTTAGTGACGCAGTAAATGAATATAGCAAGCGACTTTCAAGATACTGTAAATTTTCGGTAATTGAGTTGCCTGAAGAAAAAATAACTGACCAACAAACCGATGCACAAATTGAAAAAACCCTCTCAAAAGAGGGAGATAAAATACTATCAAAAATTTCAAAAAGCGACTATGTTGTCGCTATGTGTATTGAGGGCAAGATACTTTCTTCTAAAGAACTTGCGACTAAACTTTCTGATATATCAATGGAATACAGTACAGTTGATTTTGTGATAGGTGGCTCGTGGGGACTTGACAACAGGGTAAAACTCAGGGCAGACTACAAACTATCAGTTAGCAAAATGACGTTTCCTCATCAGCTTTTCAGAGTGATGCTTTGTGAACAGATATATCGTGCTTTTACTATAAACGCTAATGCAAAGTATCACAAATGATTTTGAAAATAAACTATAAAGGAGGTTAATAATGGCACTTGACGGAATGATGCTCAGTTTGATAAAAGACGAGCTTTACGCAGAACTTACAGATTCACATATAAACCAGATTCATCAGCCATCAAAAGATGAGATTGTTATTAACTTCCGTACAAAAAACGGCTCTAAAAAACTGTTTTTGAGTTGTCGTGCTGATTGTGCACGAGTGCATTTTACTGAAAATGCTCCTGAAAATCCACCTACACCGCCAATGCTTTGTATGCTCTTTCGAAAACGTCTGTGCGGTGCCCGTCTTACAGACATAAGACAGCCTCAGTTTGAGCGTATACTTTTCTTTGATTTTGACACTACAAATGAGATAGGCGACAGAGAGAAACTTACGCTGTGCATTGAGATAATGGGCAGATACTCGAACATTATCCTGATTGATGAGAAGGGACTTGTGGTTGATGCAGTAAAACGAGTTGAGGTCAGTATGACAAATGAACACGTTGTGCTACCAAAAATCGAGTATATACTGCCACAAAAACAGGATAAACTCAACATACTTACTGACAGCATAGAAGACATTGTATCTGTGATAGAAAAATCTGATAAACCGCTTGACAAAGCGATTTTGTCAACGCTTCAGGGAATATCTCCGATAATTTGCAGGGAACTTGAGCACAGGATACTGAATTTTTCTACGCTTTCCAATGAGATAGAAAAATTGGCTTTTGTTCTCAAGAACAGAGAGCATACACCTACGATGGTGCTAAAAGACGATAACACTCCGTTTGATATCGCGTTTACAGACATAAAACAATATGGGGATACATTTAAGACAAAGACCTTTGACAGTTTTTCGCAGTTGCTTGATAGTTTTTACTTTGAGCGTGATATGGCTGTCAGAATGAAGTCTCGCAGTCAGGATTTGCACAAACTTGTTTCTAATGCGATTGAACGTTTGGCAAAAAAAATCAACATCCAGACACAGGAATTGAAAAAATGCGAAGACAGGGAACAACTGAGGATAAAAGGTGACCTGCTTCAGGCTAATCTTTACAGGGTGCAAAAAGGCGCTATGTTTGTTGAGGTTGAAAATTTTTACGAAGAGAATTCACCCCTGATGCGAATTGTGCTTGACCCAAGTATCACACCGGCACAGAATGCGCAAAAGTTTTACAAAGCGTATGCAAAGGCAAAAACCGCTCAGCAGATGCTTAAAATTCAAATAGAAAAGGCACAGCAGGAGCTTTCCTATATGATAACTGTACAGGATTTTTTAAGCCGTGCCCAAAGCGACAAAGAATTGTCGCAGATACGACTTGAACTTGTTGAGCAAGGCTATATAAGGGAGAAAAAAGGATTAAAAAACAAACCACCAAAAGCCCTGCCACCACTACAGTTTACGACAAGAGATGGCTTTACTGTTCTGGTAGGTCGAAATAATAAACAAAACGACATTCTAACGCTTAAAACGGCCTTGAAAACAGACTACTGGTTTCATACAAAGAATATTCCGGGTTCACATACTATTGTTGTGACAAATGGCAGAGAACTCAGCGAAACGGCAATAGTAGAAGCGGCACAGATTTGTGCATATCACAGCAAAGCAAAAGATTCTGCTCAAGTACCTGTTGACTACACAACTGTCAAAAATGTTTCGAAACCTAGTGGAGCAAAACCCGGAAAAGTAATATATGTGAACAACAAAACGGTATATGTAACACCAAAAATCTCACAATAAAATTTTAAGGCACAGAGTTTTTATGCTCTGTGCCTTTACTTATTTAAGTTCTACTATTGTTACACCTGCTTCGCCCTCACCAAAGGTACCAAGTCTGAATTTTTTGACTGCTTTGTGAGTCTTTAGATGACGGTGTATTTCGGCACGCAGTACTCCCGTACCTTTGCCGTGGATGATAGTAAGGTTGTGGGTGTTAGTCAGTATCGCGGTATCAATAGCCTGGTCAACAGCGATTATGGCTTCAACTGCTGTCTGACCTCTCAGGTCAATCTCGGTTTCTGCGCGTGCAGAAATGTTTTTTGTCACCTTGCGCTCAGGACGCTTTGGGACGGTGACTTTTTCATCATTTAAAAGCCGCAGGTTGGATAGTGCTACTCTTGTTTTGATGATACCTGCCTGTACAAGCACCTGACCTTTGTCAGGAAGTTCAAGCACCTCAGCTTTTTTATCGATATCAAAGATGAGCACCTTGTCGCCGACTTTTAAATCGCGAGGTAGTTTGTATGAACTGTTGCTTTGCTGCTTTATCGGGTCGGCTGTATCTTCCAGATTACGCATACTTTTCTTTAGTTTTGCTTTGTCTTCTGCTGACATTGCCTTTGCTTTCTGGGCCTTTTCAAGTTCGTCAATGAGTGCGTATGCCTGTGCCTTTGTTTTTGACAATAGCAGTGAAGCCTCGTGTTTTGATTTCTCTATTTCACGTTGGGCGTCACGCTTTGCACGCTCAAGTTCTTTCTGGGCATTTTCGCGGTCGATACGTGCTTTGTTTAGTTCATCTCTGGTTTGATTCAGCAGTTGGTCAAGCGATTGTCTGCGTTCTTCGAGTGTTTCGACAACATCCTCAAACTGGCGGCTTTCTGCTGATACAAGTTCTTTTGCGCGCTGTACTACGTCATCTTCCATACCTAGGCGCTTTGATATAGCAAAAGCGTTACTTTTGCCCGGTACACCAATCAACAACTTGTATGTAGGACGCAGGGTTTTTACATCAAATTCACAGCAACCGTTTTCTACCTTGTCGGTTTTAAGCGCATATTCCTTGAGCTCGGCATAGTGTGTTGTGCTTGCGATTTTTGCACCTTTTGAGCGTAGTTTTTCAAGTATAGACACAGCAAGTGCCGCACCCTCAACCGGATCTGTACCTGCACCCAATTCGTCAATGAGTGCAAGTGTTGAGCGGTTAGCAAGTTTTAAAATTCCTATTATATTTGTCATATGAGCAGAGAAAGTCGAGAGTGACTGCTCAATACTTTGTTCATCACCTATATCAACAAGTACTCGTCTGAATGTAGACAGCTCGCTGTTTTCACTTGCAGGAATCATAAGTCCGCACATAGCCATCAGTGTCAAAAGACCGATAGTTTTTAGCGACACTGTCTTACCTCCTGTGTTAGGACCAGTGATAACAAGCGTGTCAAATTCTTTGCCCAGCGTTATGTCTGTAGGAACGACACTTTTTTCCGGTATAAGCGGGTGGCGTGCTCCCTTGAGATCAATAATACCCTTGTCGTTCATTATAGGCATAGTTGCTTTCATTTTGTATGCAAGCTGTGCCTTTGAAAAAATGATGTTCAGCTCAACTGTAAAGTTGTAGCTTTCGATAATTTCATCAGCATGAGTTCCACAGGTAGCAGAAAGCTCGTATAAAATACGCTCTATCTCAGCCTGCTCTTTTGATTCAAGCACACGGATGTCGTTGTTAGCCTGAACAACGCCCATCGGCTCTATAAATACGGTTGAGCCTGATGCAGATGTGTCGTGTACAAGACCAGCCACATTGCCTCTGCACTCGGATTTTACAGGTACAACATATCTGCCGTCACGTTGTGTGATGATAGCATCCTGCAGATATTTCTGATATGTAGAGCTGTGTACAATTTTGTCCAGCACTTCGCGTGCTTTTGATTGTGCTACTCTGATTTTTCTTCTTATATCGTACAATGTAGGAGAAGCGTTGTCGGATAGTTCTTCTTCTCCTATAATGCAGGTGTTGATTTTTTCTTCTAAAAATTTGTTGCTTGATAATGACTCAAAGTGGTTATCAAGCGAGGTTTGTACTGACGCCGATTTGTTTCGCCATTCTTTGATGCCTCTGATTACCCTTAACGCCTGTGCAACTTTTAAAAGTTCAGCAGTTGACAAGCAACCGCCTGCCTGTGCCCTGCGTAGAGCGTTTGCGATATTTGAGATGCCACCAAAAGACGGTGCGCCGTATCTTGCTATGAGCATATGTGCATCCTGTGTTTGATTAAGTAACTCTTTTACCTCAAACAAACCCCATGCAGGCTCGATTTTTACAGCCAAATCGTGAGCATCAGGGATAGATGTTTCATTTGCGAGCATATTTAAAATTTTGTCAAGTTCAAGTGCTTTAAAATGTCTGTTCATTATCTTTACCCGTATGGACTAATCATCCATCATTTTAAAAAACTGTAGTGTTAAATAATCTTTTTCTGTTATACAACTCAGATAGCTTTCGGTTATCATATTGAGTAGTTTTAGTGAATCTGTGTTTATGGAGAATGAAAAAAGTTTGTCTGCATCTGCATATACCGTGTGTCTTAGTGCGGTGATTACGCTTATCGGTGCTAAAATACCATGTGCACTATTATGGCTTGCGCAGTCGTTGCAGAACAGTTTGCCTGTTTTTGGGATAAACATCATAAGTGGGGTTTCGTACGCTCCACATTCAGGACACATCACAAGGTCAGGCATATATCCGCACAGTGCCATAAGTCGCATCTCAACACACGCTTTTATAAGCAAGGGGTCTTTTTTTTCATTAGCAAGAAGATACAAAGCGTTTAAAATAAGTCTTAAATACTCGTTTGCCTGTTGTTCTTTTGGACACAGGTTTATAGAAAGCTCGCAGAAATACTGCGCAAGGCTCATGTTTTTTACATTGTTTCGTAATTTTATAAACATTTCAAGACTTTGTGCTTCATCAATAGAATATGTACCCTTGTTTTCGAAAACCGAAAACTGAGAATAACACAAAAGCCCGGTGGATGCACACTTCGGGCTTTTGATGTTTTTTGCACGACGCACAAACGCACGGATAATACCGTGAGAATCAGTCAGCACGGTGACAAGCTTGTCTTGCTCACCGATATTCTGTTCTTTGATTATCAATCCGTTCGTCTTGAACTTCATTGCTTTCCTCCAAGATATTTTCCCCTTCTTTTGCGGTTTGTAAAGATTTGTATCTCAGATAATCAAGTACACTACCGCTCATCAAAAAAGAGTTCCACGCATCTGTTTCGTTCATACTTATCTGCCTTTCAAATGAACTGAGGTTAACCCCTGTAAGGCTATTATACCTTAGTAAAAGGCGAGATATAGTGGGAAATATGTAGAAGCCAAAAATTGTCTTTGGCTTAAAATTCTGATAATTAGTCGAAATCTTTCTGGTTGAAACCAAAGTTGTTGAGGAGAGCTTCTCTGTTTCGCCAGTCTTCTTTTACTTTGACCCATGTCTGAAGGTTTACTTTGCAGTCAAAAAACTTCTCCATATCCTGTCTAGCAAAAGTGCTGATTTTTTTGAGCATAGAACCACCTTTGCCGATGATGATACCTTTGTGAGTTGAGCGTTCACAGTATATGGTGGCATCAATGTCAAGGATATCGCTGTTTTCACGAGTTCTCATACGTTCAATAACAACAGCAGTGCCGTGAGGGATCTCCTTGTCGCAAAGCCTGAGTATTTTTTCTCGTATCATTTCTGCTGCAAGGACTTTTTCAGGCTGGTCTGTGAGTGCGTCGTCTTCAAAGAAATGTCCGCCCTCACTGCAAAGATTTTTGAGCTCGTCAACAAGTTCGTTTACACCTTTGCCGTCTACTGCACACACAGGGACTACAGCCTCAAAGTTATACAGGCTTGAGTATGATAGGATAAGTTCAAGCAGCTCCTCCTTGTCTTTGAGCATATCAATTTTGTTGATAGCAAGCACAACAGGGGTTTCTGATTTTTTGAATTTTTCTATTAGCATCAACTCGGTTTTGCCTACCTCTTTATCAGCTTCAACCACCAGTACACAAGCGTCAACGCCCATGACAGATTCGTTGATTGAACGTACCATATATTGACCAAGTGTGGTCTTTGGTTTGTGCATACCCGGTGTATCGATAAACACAAGCTGGTGCTCACCTTGTGTTAGTATACCCATAATGCGTGTACGGGTAGTTTGTGGCTTGCTTGATACAATCGCGATTTTTTGATTGAGCATTTTGTTTAAAAGTGAGCTTTTGCCGACATTAGGTCTGCCCACAAGTGCTATAAAAGCGGATTTATCGTTTTTGTTCATATTATTCCTCTGTTTTATCTGTTTCTTTTTCCATACTTACAGGATGCACAAATAATTTCTTGAAAAATGAGATATATTTTTCAGGCGGTATTACAATGAACGCAACAGCGACAATGATGCTTAGTATAAGCAACACAAGTGCACCTGTATGTGATTGAAAGTAAGGTATAATCGCATACTTGATTATGTCAGGCTTTATGAAAACTTTGCATGCGACAACTACTGAGATTATCGCAGATATCAACACTGCGCCTGCGCTTGCGTCTTTTATGTATTTGATGTTTTTTGAGTAGTCTTTTGTAACAGTGTCGCAAAGTCTTTCGATAGCGGTGTTGAAAATTTCTGATACAAAGACCAGTGCTATAACTAAAAGCAAAATGTAGATAGTCGATGTGTTGAGAAAATCATTGTAGAATTTATCGAAAAAAATCAGGACATAAACAGCAGCGACAAGATGAAAACGCATATGTGCTTCTGTGACAAAAACAGAGATAATCCCTCGTGCTGCGTAAAAGAAACTTTTGAGTTGTTTTAGTACTTTATCCATAACTGCACCTTTAATCTTCGGCAATATAGCTTTTTGTGACCTCAAGTCCGAGCATATCCATAACATATTCTTCTTTTTCTCTCATATGTACCTTTTCAAGCGGTTCCATATGATCGTAGCCCAAAAGATGGAGTACGCTGTGTGCGGTCAGATATCCTACTTCACGCTGGAATGAGTGACCGAAAAGTTCTGATTGTTCGAGCGCTTTTTCCATAGAGATGACAACATCACCAAGGATTTGTGCACCCGTAGTAGGGTCTGTGTCGTATTTTCCGTCACTGCCCATAGGAAAACTCAATACATCTGTTTCGATAGGTTTGTCGCGATATTGAGCGTTGAGTTCTTTTATCTGTTCGTTGTCAACAAAGGTCACACTGATTTCAGCAGCGCCCTCAAATTTTTCCATTTTAAGTACAGCGGTACAGCAACGCCTGACAAGCATCCTCAGTCCTGTCGGAACCTGTACTTTTTTCTGTGAGTTTGTGATAACTACTCTTACCTTATCCTTTGTCATGTCTTCTCTTTGCCTCCTCGTTTTTTTCGTACGCCTTGATGATATCCTGCACAAGTTTGTGTCTTACAACATCTTTTTCAGAAAAGGTGACATGTTTTATATCTTTGATATTTTTAAGAATCCTGACGGCTTCTTTGAGTCCGCTTTTTGCACCGTTTGGCAAGTCAATCTGTGTGATGTCGCCTGTTATGACCATTTTTGAGCCGTTGCCAAGTCGGGTTAAGAACATCTTCATCTGCTCGCTTGTTGTATTCTGTGCTTCGTCAAGAATGATGAAAGAGTCATCTAACGTTCTGCCACGCATATATGCAAGCGGTGCTACTTCGATATTGCCACGCTCAAGATATTTCTGGTATGTTTCGGCACCAAGCATATCAAACAGAGCATCGTACAGTGGTCTTAGGTATGGGTCAACCTTGCTTTGCAAATCACCTGGCAAAAAGCCCAGCTTTTCGCCGGCTTCCACAGCAGGGCGAGTTAAGATGATGCGGTTTATTTCTTTTGCTCTGAATGCTGTTACCGCCATAGCAACCGCAAGGTAGGTTTTACCTGTACCGGCAGGACCGACACCAATAGTTATTGTGTTGTCTTTTATAGCGTTGCAATATTGCTTTTGACCGATAGTCTTTGGTTTGATAGGTTTACCTTTAGCTGTGACACAGATGCAGTCAGAAGCAAGCTGCTCTATTTTTTCCTCGCTGCCCTCGTTGATGAGTGAGATGCAGTATCTTACATTTTGCTCTGACAGTTGTTCGCCACGGCTCAAAAGCGACAGTAGTCCGTCGATAGCTTTTGATGCCTTCATAACATCTTCGGCTTCGCCGCTTATTTTAAGTTCGCTGTCCCTTGCAGTAACTCTGACTGAAAATTCTGACTCGATTAATTTGATGTTTTCGTCAAAACTTCCAAACAGCGCAACAGCGTGTTCAATACGGTCAATGCTGATTATCTGTTCCATTAAAAATCTCCTGTAATCAATGCACAAATTTATACATATTAAAGTATAACACAAATAACTTGCAAAATCAAAGAAAATATAACTTTTAATATGGAAATTTTAAAAGTTGAATAAACAGTACAGCTAAAGCTTGTTTTGCATATATAATCTCAGGCTTTATATGTGCAAAATATTTAGCAGAAAAATCGGTTTTTCTTGTTTTTTGCTTGACAAATACGATGTCCTTTGATATAATCGCTAAGGTGTAAAGCTAATTGCTTTACAGCGAGCAAGTCAGGAGGGTGATGTTATGGATAAGAATCTTGAGATTTCACTGCTTTTTGACTTTTATGGCCAGATGCTTTCAGATACTCAGCAACAAGCTGTGTCGCTGTACTATAACGACGACCTTTCTTTGCAGGAAACTGCCGATATTTTGGGTATGTCACGACAGGGTGTACGCGATGCTCTCAGTAGAGCAAAAAAGAGCTTGTACACGTTTGAAGAAAATCTTCTCTTGTGCGAACGATTTTCAAAAACACAGCAGGGTCTTATGAGTATCATAGAAAAAGCAAAGAAGATATCCGATTCTTTTGTTGACAGCGAAACAAAAAAACTGTCGGATGATATATACACTACAGCACAAAAGTTATACGAACAGGAGGTCTGATTTATGGCGTTTGAAGGTTTGTCCGAAAAGCTTAACAGGGCATTTAAAAAGCTCAAAAGCAAAGGTAGATTATCCGAAAAAGATGTAAAAGATGCGATGCGAGAAGTCAGACTTGCTTTGCTTGAGGCTGACGTAAACTACAAGGTTGCTAAAGATTTTACTAACAAAGTTACCGAGCGTGCAGTAGGCTCTGATGTTATGGAGAGTCTTACTCCTGCACAGATGGTTATAAAAATTGTAGACGAAGAGCTCACGCAGCTTATGGGCGCAGAAAACTCACGCCTCAACTTCTCATCAAAACCACCTACAGTTATTATGATGTGTGGTTTGCAGGGTGCCGGTAAAACTACCCACTCGGCAAAACTTGCTCTTCATCTTAAAAAACAGAATCACCGACCACTTTTGGTTGCCTGTGATATTTACCGTCCTGCTGCTATTGAACAGTTAAAGGTTGTCGGCAAAAAAGCCGAGACTCCTGTTTTTGAGATGGGACAGCAAAATCCGGTTAAAATCGCTAAAGAAGCTATAAAGCACGCTAAGGACTATGGTAATGATATTGTAATCCTCGATACTGCCGGTCGACTTCATATTGACGAAGAATTGATGGATGAGCTTAAAAACATCAAAGCTGAAGTCAAGGTGGATGAGGTGCTGCTGGTCATTGACTCAATGACAGGTCAGGATGCAGTGAATGTTGCAAAAACATTTAACGAGCTGCTTGATATTACAGGCGTAATCCTTACAAAGCTTGACGGCGACACCCGTGGTGGTGCGGCGCTTTCTGTAAAAGCTGTTACAGGCAGACCAATTAAGTTTTCAGGTACAGGCGAAAAACTTGAAGATCTGGAACCTTTCCATCCTGACAGAATGGCGAGCCGTATCTTAGGAATGGGTGATGTGCTCACACTTATCGAAGAAGCTGAGCAGAAACTCGACGCCAAAAAAGCCGAGCAACTTGCACAGAAAATGCTTAAGAACAAAATGGACTTCAACGATATGCTTGACCAGTTTGACCAGATCAGGAATATGGGCCCTATCAAAGGCATTTTGTCAAAACTTCCTGGTATCGGCAACAAGCTTGATGATGTTGATATTGACGAGCGTCAGCTTGACTGGAGTAAAGCAATTATCCTTTCTATGACAAAAGAAGAGCGAGAAAAACCATCGCTTATCAATCCGTCGAGAAAACGCAGAATTGCGGCAGGCTCCGGCAGAAGTGTCGAAGAAGTAAACAGACTCATAAAACAGCTTGAACAAACCCAGAAGATGATGAAACAGTTCACATCAAAAGGTAAAAAAGGCAAACGTATGAGAAACCTGCCGGGACTTGGTGGTCCTATGGGACCGATGGGACCGATGGGTGGCAACGGCGGATTTCCCGGGTTTTAAATAAATACAGTTTATCATGCCAATAATTTACATTGGTAAATAATATAAAATTTTCAATACATTGGAGGAACAAAAAATGGTAAAGATCAGATTAAGAAGAATGGGCGCTAAAAAATCACCTTTCTACAGAATCGTTGTTGCTGATTCAAGATATCCACGTGATGGTCGTTTTATTGAAGAAATCGGCACATACAACCCACTCACAGAGCCATCAGAGGTTAAGGTTGATGCTGACAAGGTTAAAGAGTGGATTGCAAAAGGTGCACAGCCTACAGATACTGTTAAGAATCTTTTCAAGAAGAACGGTATTCTCTAATTTCTGAAAGGAAAACTTTTTGATGAAAGATTTACTTTTGATTATTGCTAAAGGTCTTGTTGAACAGCCGGACAAGGTTTCTGTTACAGAAGATCAGGCAAATGAAGAGGGTACAGTAGTGTACCATATCCATGTTGCAGAAAACGATATGGGCAGAATTATCGGCAAGCAGGGCAGAATTGCTAAAGCTATACGCACTGTTGCTCGTTCTGCTGCTATTCGCAACAACGAAAAAATCATGGTCGAAATCGACTGATTTCACAAAGGAATTTGCGGTACTTTATGTACCGCTTTTTCTTTTGTCTTTACTAAAAAGCTTTGTTGTGTTAAAATCACATTGAAATATTTATTTGTTGGTGAAAAATATGGTTAAGAAATTTTTAGAAGGCGGAAAAATTGTCGGCACACATGGCGTTAGAGGTGAAATGCGAGTAGAATGCTGGTGTGATTCGCCACAGTTTTTAGCACAGTTTAAGACACTGTATTTTGATGAGGGAAACGAAAAAGTCAAGGTTAAGTCCCGCGCTCATAAAAATATGGTGCTTACAAAAATACCCGGTGTTGACACTATTGAACAGGCTGACCTTTACAGAGGCAGAATACTTTATATCAATCGCTCTGACATAAAACTCGAAGAGGGCGTCAATTTTGTATCTGATATGATAGGACTTAATGTGGTTGACAGTAGTACAAACCAGGTTTATGGCGTTTTGACGGATGTGTTCAAAACCGGTTCAAACGATGTGTATGAAATGAAAGACAAAGACGGCAAAGCTTTTTATATTCCTGCGATACCGGATGTTATAGACAATGTCGATATAGATGGTGGTGTGCTCAAAATCACCTTAATGAAAGGACTATTTTCTGATGAGGATTGATATTATAACTTTGTTTCCTGAGATGATGGAAACAGTGCTCAATGAATCTATCATCGGCAGAGCCCAAAAAAAAGGCGTACTTGAGATAAATTGTCACCAGCTTCGTGAGTTTGCTTTTGACAAGCACAGACACGTTGACGATGCACCATACGGTGGTGGCAAAGGTATGCTTATGATGACAGAGCCGATTGCACTGTGCTTTGAAGATATTTGCAAAAATCTTGACGAAAAACCGTATTTTGTGTATATGTCACCGCAGGGGAGCGTGCTTAATCAGCAGAAACTGATTGACATAAGCTCAAATCATAAGAATATCTGTGTGCTTTGTGGTCATTACGAGGGTGTTGACCAAAGAGTGATAGATGAGCTTGTTGATGAAGAGATTTCTATTGGCGATTATGTGTTGACAGGCGGAGAGTTGCCTGCACTTGTGTTTGTCGATGCTCTTTCACGTATGGAAAAGGGAGTGCTCTCTGAAGATGAGTGCTTTACAAAGGAGAGCCACTACGACGGTTTGCTTGAATACCCTCAGTATACACGACCACAGGTGTGGCGTGACAGAGAAGTGCCACAGGTGCTTTTGTCAGGTCATCACGAAAACGTAGATAAGTGGAGAAGGGAGCAGGCTGTTATTAACACAGCAAAAAAACGTCCTGATATGCTTGAGAAAGCTCAGCTTACTGATAGCGAGCGAAAACTTGTACAGAACATTCTTGATGTTGGTGAAAACGACTAAAAGCCTTGTAATATTGTACAAAACTGCGTCTTTTGCTTTGGTGACTTGTATTGTTATCACAAAAACTTTTCAACATTTTAGCAGATTTGCACAAAGAAAAGCTTTATAAAAAAACTCTTGTTATCTATCAAAACAAAAATGCTTTTTCACAGTTGACCTTGTGATATTTTGTGGATATAATAACAATAATCGAACAAAATTTGTGTTCGTGTTTATGTCAATTATTTATTATTTTGCAAAGTAGAAGTGAGGGTTTTAGAATGTATACTAAGGAAGTATTAGTTCAGAACAAAGCTGGTCTTCATGCTCGTCCAGCAACATTTTTTATCCAGAAAGCTAATGAGTTTAAATCTACTGTTTGGGTAGAGAAAGACGAAAGAAAAGTTAACGCAAAGAGTCTTCTTGGTGTACTTTCACTCGGTATCATCGGTGGTACATCAATCACAATCTACGCTGATGGCTCAGACGAGACAGAGGCAGTAGAGGGTTTGGTTGCACTTGTAGAGTCAGGCTTTGCTGAATAATTTTATCTATAAAATGATATCAAAGGCGGAATTTGTTTCCGCCTTTTTTATTTTCTCTTTACATATCTAAGGTTTTATTTTATATTTAAACTGAGGTAATTTGTTAGTAAAGAAGGTGATTGTGTGAACGAAAAAATTAAAGAGTTGCGTAAAAAGTCTATGGCACTTCCGCTTTGTCCCGGTGTGTATATTATGAAGAACAAAAGCCATGACATCATATACATCGGCAAGGCAAAAGCACTCAAAAATCGAGTAAGTCAGTATTTTGGTTCACAGAATAATCACCCTGAAAAAGTCAGAAGAATGGTAGAAAATGTGGATGATTTTGAATATATCATCACAGATTCTGAATTTGAGGCATTGATACTTGAGTGCAGTCTTATCAAACAGCACACACCCAAATACAATATTCTTTTAAAAGACGACAAAGGCTACAGCTATATAAGAGTGACAAATGAAGATTGGCGCAGGATATCATATGTGCTCCAAAAAGGTGACGATGACGCAACATATATC
The DNA here is from genome assembly GCA_045604645.1 of Ruminococcus sp. Lineage (GTDB taxonomy): Bacteria > Bacillota > Clostridia > Oscillospirales > Acutalibacteraceae > Ruminococcoides. The sequence continues at coordinate 18,794 of JAZUOM010000007.1, forward strand.
GGCCCGTACAAAAACAGTTTTTACGTCAAGGACAGTGTCATGCAGGCACAGAAGATATTCAGGCTGCCTACTTGTAACCGCAGATTTCCACAGGATTTCAAAAAGTCGAGACCTTGTTTGAATTTTCATATCAAACAATGCTGTGCACCATGCACAGGTAAAGTGAAACTGTCAGAATACGACGAGTATGTCGAAGATGCTCTTGCTTTTTTAAAGGGCTCGGATTCAAAGTCAATCAAAATTCTGACTGATAAAATGATGAAGGCATCAGATAATCTTGATTTTGAACGTGCGGCAAAAATCCGTGACCAGATAAATTCAATCAAAAAAATGCGTGACAAACAGAAAGTTATGAATGTTTCGCTTGATGAACAGGATGTTATTGCGTACGCTACAAATGGTGAAAAAGGCTCGTTTGAGGTGTTTAGATTTGCTGATGGCAGACTTTTTGACACAGAGAATTTTATCGTAGATGAATCAGTCGATGAGCGTGATGTGCGAAGCGAGTTTTTGCTCAGATATTATTCTATCAGGGACGATATTCCAAAGAACATTGTGCTCGATAAAGAGATTGATGATGCTGATGTGATAGAACAATGGCTTTCGCAAAAACGCGGCAAGCGTGCGTATATAGTTGTTCCAAAAATAGGAGAGCAAAAGCATCTTGTCGATATGTGTATGCAAAACGCTTATGAATCACTTGGCCAGCTCAACGGAATAGCTGGTAAACAATATGCGGTGCTTGAAAGTCTGAAAACTATATTAGGTCTTGAAAAAACTCCGCATTACATTGAATCGTATGACATTTCAAACACAGCGGGCGCAGAAAATGTTGCCGGTATGGTTGTGTTTGAAAACGCAAAACCAAAGAAATCAGCATACAAAAAGTTTATGATAAAAAGCGTTGTCGGTCAGGATGACTATGCCTCTATGGCAGAGGTGCTGAAACGCAGATTTGACGAGTATATCAAGGCTCAGATTGATAAAAATACAGAAAAGAACACTTTTTCAAAACTTCCTGATCTGATATTGCTGGATGGCGGCAAGGGTCAGGTAGCGGCAGTTAAACCTATCCTTCAGGAAATGGGGATAGATGTACCTGTCTTTGGTATGGTAAAGGACGATCATCACCGCACACGTGCTATTGTTTCGGAAAAAGGCGAAATAGCAATAAAACCTAACCAGAATGTGTTTAGCTTTGTAACATCAATTCAGGACGAGGTGCATCGCTTTGCGATTTCCTATCACCGCCAAAAGAGAAAGAAATCTATTTCAGGAGTGTCACTTACAAAGATTGACAAAATAGGGCAGACACGAGCTAAGGCGTTGCTTAAGTATTTCAGGACAGTTGAGAATATTAAAAAAGCAAGTCTTAAAGAACTTGAAAATGCACCAAGTATGACGCACGACAGTGCTCTTAATGTTTACAGATACTACCACAACAAGGAGAATTTATGAGAGTAATAACAGGTAAGGCAAGAGGAAGAATGCTCGAAACCCTGAAGGGTGATGATGTTCGACCTACAACAGACAAAGTAAAAGAAGCGATTTTTTCCGCTATACAGTTTGAGCTTGAGGGAAGACACTTTCTTGACCTTTTTGCCGGTAGTGGACAGATGGGAATTGAGGCATTATCCCGAGGATGTGCAAACGCTACATTTATTGATAGGAGCAAACTAGCAACAAGGGTGATTGAACGCAATTTAACGGTTACAAACTTGAAACAATTTGCCAAGGTGCTCAACGTCGATTCTCTTGCATTTATGAAAACAACAAACGAATATTTTGACATTATCTTTGTTGACCCACCATACAACAAGGGGATTTTACAAGAAATAATGCCACTTTGTGCACAAAGAATGAAAAAAACAGGTGTTATTATTTGTGAAAGTGCATTAAATGATGAAATATTACAAAAATATTACAATTTTACTCTTGACAGACAACGTACCTATGGTAAAATAAAGGTAAGCATATATCGTCACGAGGACTATATATAGTGGTTCGTGATTTTTAGTAAGGGGGCTGTTATGAACAATACAGTTATCTGCCCCGGCAGTTTTGACCCGGTGACACTCGGACATGTGGATATCATAAAAAGAGCGTCTAAGATGTTTGATAAAGTTATCGTTGCGGTGCTTGTCAATATGTCAAAGACACCGAGTTTTTCGATTGATGAACGTATCGCTCTTTTAAAGAAAGTTCTGTGTGATATTCCTAATGTGGAGATTGTCGGTTTTTCCGGCTTGCTTGCAGATTATGCAAAAGAGCGCGGAGCAAAGGCTGTTGTAAAGGGACTTCGGGCTATGTCGGACTTTGAGTACGAATTTCAGATGGCCCTTACTAATAAAAAGCTTAATCCTGAACTTGACACTGTTTTTCTTACATCTGATTCACAGTATATGTATCTCAGTTCAAGTATGGTTAAGCAGATCGCTTCATTGGGCGGGGATATCAGTTTTTTTGTTCCTGCATCAATACATGCACAGGTTTATGAACGTTTGAAAAAGAACGGTATTTAGAAAGGAAATCAAAAAATGAGAGTGGATGAACTAATTAACGAGTTGCAGGACCTGATAGCTGATGCAAAGGCTATTCCTCTTACCGGTGGCAAGGTTATGGTTGAGGCTGAGAAAATCTATGATATCCTTGATGAGATTCAGGATACATTGCCAGCAGAAGTAAGACAGGCTAAAAACATCGTTTCTGACAGAAGCCAGATTATCGCAGAAGCAAAGAAGGAATCAGAGGACATTATCAGAGCTGCTGAAGAGCGCAAAAAGGCTATGATTGACCAGAGCGAAATTATGCGCGCTGCTAAAGCCGAGGCAACAGAGCTGTTGAACGAGGTTAAGTCTAAGTGTGCAGAGATGCGCAAGGCTGCTAATGAGTATGTTGAGAATATTATGAAAAAGACTGACGATGCTATCACTGCTCAGCTTACAGAGCTCAGAAAGACCCGTCAGAACTTAAGAATTACAAAGAAATCATAATTTCACCTTGTAATCCATATGTTTGCAACTTAAAAATGCATATCAAAAGGCTCCCGAAAAGGGAGCCTTTTTGCGTTTGTCGGGTGCTGTACATCAAATTTCTAAATTAGCAGATTTCATTTTGTAAATTTTTTGTTATAAATCGTAACTTTTTTCTTGATTTTCTACTGTATATAGTATATAATCATTCTATAAGTGGCACAAAGTGGAATTAAGTGGCACAAAACAGAACGATTTTAGCAGGAGGTGGCAGGATGTTCTCAGGTACTACAAATCAGACAATCGATTCCAAGGGCAGGATTATTCTGCCGTCAAAATTCCGTGAGGAGTTATCTGACACGGTGTATATCACCAGCGGTTTTGAAAACTGTGTGCAGATATTGAGCCCACAGCAGTTTGACCGACTGCGTGAGCAGATAAGACAGCTTCCTGCTGATAAGGCGTTGTCTTTGCAGTATATACTCATTTCGCCTGCTAGCGAAGTTTCAGTAAGCTCACAGGGCAGAGTTATGATTGCGCAGAAGTTGAGAGAAGATGCGAACCTTACAAAGGATATCGTTGTTGTAGGTATGGACACACGAATCGAAGTGTGGGACAAGGATACATTTGAGAAATTTATTGAAAAGCAAAAGCAGGAGTCGGTTAAAGAGGCTCTTGAGCTTTTAAGACTGTGAGGCTGATATGGCTTTTTCACACATTCCTGTGCTTTTGAATGAAACTATAGACGGACTGAACATAAAACCAAACGGTATTTATGTTGATGGTACAGCAGGCGGTGGCGGACATTCGTCAGAAATATTGTCAAGGCTTGATGACGGTAAACTGGTGTCGATTGACCAGGACCCTGATGCTATCCGTCATATTGTTGAGCGTTTTAAGGATAACGACAACTCGATTATTATAAAAGGCAATTTTGGCAACATGAAGGAGCTGTTAAATAACAGGGGTATTTTCTGTGTTGATGGCGTTATGCTTGATATTGGTGTATCGTCGCATCAGCTTGATACATCAGAGCGTGGTTTTTCGTTTCATGAGGACGCTAAGCTTGATATGCGTATGAGCCAGAGTGGTGAAACTGCTGCTGATTTAGTTAATACTCTTGAGTATTCTGAACTTGCACGGATTTTAAATGATTACGGCGAAGAAAAGTACGCATCATCTATCGCCAGAAATATAGTGAAATGCAGACAGGAGCAACCGATTACCACTACATTACAGTTAGCTGAAATTATAAAGAACAGTGTTCCGCAAAAAGTCAGACGCGACGGACATCCTGCGCGAAAGTCTTTTCAGGCACTGAGAATCGCTGTAAATCACGAGCTTGATGTGCTTGAGAGTGGGCTTGATGATGCCTTTGAACTTTTGTCAAAGGGTGGCAGACTCGCTGTGATAACATTCCATTCTCTTGAAGACAGGATTGTTAAACAGAAGATGGCTTCATGGTGTGTTGGTTGTACTTGTCCAAAAGATTTTCCGGTTTGTGTGTGCAAAAATAAACCTAAGGCAAAACTTGTAAATCGAAAGCCTGTTGTGGCATCGGCACAAGAACTTGAAAATAATCAGAGAAGCAGAAGCGCAAAACTCAGAGTTTGCGAAAAACTCTAGTTTTTACTCTATTTTTCTACAATAAAATTATAATGGTCAAAACCGCCATACGATTTCATAAATAATACCTATATTTGTATTTATTTACTATGGACAACATAGCGTCTGTATAGTAAAATGATAACAAGCTTGTAAACATTGTTACAAACAGCGTTACAACACTATAAATTGTGCTTTTTACTACATAATTCTTTACTGGCATCAAAGATATTGAACGCTATAAAACTCGACATGCTTTAATTTTGTTGTGTAACGGATACAAGTTGTATCAAAGTTGTAATTTTTGATTATTACGGCTGATTTTAAACTGATTATTACTTTTTTATATATCGCCTGAAAAACAGAAACCAAATTTTTTTGAAACGACACGGGGTGCGAAAATGGTTTACGATAACCGTAACCTGGCTTATGATTTGCGCTTGTTTGAGGATGATGATATCTACGCAACTGCGGTAGATGCTCCTGCAAAAAACGCTATGGATAAAAAGTCAGAATCCAAAAAACAGAATACCGAAACCGAGTCTCATTCAAGACACAAGCGCATCAGAAGAAGAAAAAACAACTTCTTCAAGATTTCTGCTGCTATCTTTGTGGCTGTTGCCATTGTTTTGGTAGTAGGACTTATCATTCACGGACAGGTGCAGCTCACTGAACTTAATCAGCAGATTGCAAATGCCCGCGATACTCTGTCAGAGCAGCAGAGCCTTTACACACAGCTTGAGATGAAAGTTGACGCAAGTGTGTCAACGTCTGTCGTTGAGGAGTATGCTCAAAACGACCTTGGAATGAGCAAGGTGGCTAATTCGCAGAAAGAGTTTGTCAGCCTTTCTCAGGGAGACAAGGTTGAAATTTCACAGGACAACAACAAGACAATCTGGGAGTCCATAGCCGACGCTGTTACGTCGCTGTGGTCATAACCTTTGTGTTGGATTAATAAGTATGTATAAGAACAAGAGTTGAGATTTTGTCTTAACTCTTTTTCTGCTATTGTATGGGTTGCGATTTTTTAACAAATCTGACACATATATCCCTGTTTTGATATTATTATTTTGATTTTTACAGTAAAACTAACTGTTAACTTTAACTACTAATACCGATTTTCAGAAAGGAGAGTGTTTTATATGGGTGCAAATCAAAGATTGAGACAGCGTACGGTCTGGCTACTTATTATCGTGCTTGTGCTCGGTTTTGGTGCAGTTATTGCAAGACTTGCGTATTTGCAACTTGTAAAAGGTGAACAGCTTCAGCAAAAGGCTGTTGAACAACAACTCTCTGATACAGTTATTACCGCTAAACGTGGTACTATCTATGACAGAAATGGTAAGATTCTGGCACAGAGTGCATCAGTATGGCAGGTTGTTTTGTCACCTGCAAATTTTAAAACAGATGAACAGCGTGAGTATGTCGCAACACAACTTGCGGATATACTATCTCTTGAAAAAGAAGATGTGCTTGAAAAAGCAAAGCAGAACAGCTATTACGCAGTTGTCAAAAGAAAGATAGAAAGTGAAGAGCAGCAGAAGGTGCTTGCACTTATGAATGATGTTGAAGAGAAATTTCAACTTTCAGGCGTTATTGCGTTGCTTGACGACTACAAGCGTTATTATCCGTACAGCGAGCTTGCATCATGTGTAATCGGATTTACCGGTGCAGATGACCAGGGGCTTTCTGGTGTTGAGTATCAGTACGACGATTATCTTACTGGAACGCCAGGTAGACTTGTGACTGCTACAAACGCAAATGGAACAATAATGCCGTTTGATTACAGCCAGAACGTCGAGGCGGTTGACGGTAACTCACTTGTACTTACTATTGATGAAACTATTCAGAGTATTTGCGAAAAATATATGCAAAAAGGTATCGAGGATAACGATATCTACAATCGTGGCGTATGTATAGCTATGGATGTAAACACAGGCGAGATACTTGCGATGGCAACTGTCGGCGGATATGACCTTAACGACCCGTTTACTATCAGCAAAGAGGCGATGGAAGAAATCGAGGCAATCGATACCGAGTATCTTATCGAAAACGGCTATCTTGAAGAAGGTTCAAACGCTTCAAAAGAAGAAATTGACAGTCTTATTTCTACTGCAAAGAATGAGGCAGAGAGTCTGGCATTGTCAAAGATGTGGCGTAACAAAGCTATAAGTGATACATATTACCCTGGTTCGGTTTTCAAGATGTGTACATTATCTATGGCACTTGAGGAGAAAACCATAAACGCTGATACAAGGTTCAACTGTAGTGGTTCAATGCAGGTTTATGAAGAAAACATTAACTGTCACAAACACGAAGGACACGGTACACAGACATATCAGCAGGCACTGTGTAATTCATGTAACCCTGCATTTATTCAGCTTGGTCAGGGTATTGGCGAAGACAAATTCTGGAATTATTATCAGGCTTTCGGCTTTTCTGAGAAAACAGGAATCGATTTGCCTGGTGAGTCGGAAGACCAATTCTTCTCAGAAGACGGCTATATGGGACCTGTTGACCTTGCGGTTGCGTCCTTTGGTCAGAACTTCTCAATCACACCAATTCAGATGATTACTGCTGCAAGTGCTATTGCAAACGGTGGTGATATCGTTCAGCCACACGTTGTAAAGCAGATTCTTGGCGCTGACGGCTCTGTTGTACAAAACATCAGCACAGACACAAAGCGTCAGGCAATATCAGAGCAAACGGCTGCAGAGATGCGTTCCATATTGCAGGAAAACGCACGTAGCGGAACAGGTAAGAACGGATATGTTGCAGGATATAGAATAGCCGGTAAAACCGGTACAACCGAGAAACTTACTGACTCAAACGGCGACGGCGTTGACGACTATATTGCATCATATTGTGGCTTTGCTCCTGCAGAAGACCCTGAGATTGCAATGCTTATTTACTTTGATACACCGCTTGCTGGTAACTATTACGGTAGTGCTGTTGCAGCTCCTGTATTTGCTAATATCATGAGCGAGGTGCTTCCGTACCTTGAGATTGATGCACAGTACACAGAAGCAGAGGCTGCAAACGTTGATACTATTTCGGGTACATACACAGGTCTTTCTGTAAATGAGGCATCAAAGCACGTTAACGCAGATGGTTTTAATGTTACAATAAAGGGCGAGGGTACAACTGTTGTTGCTCAGGTGCCTGCGGCAGGTAGCAAGATACCAACAGGTGGTACAGTGGTGCTTTATACTGATGATAGCAGTATCACAGAAAAAGTTTCGGTACCGAATCTTATTGGATACAGCTTGTCTGATGTGAATTATATAGCTTCGTATTATGGAATAAACATAAGTCTGACGGGTTCTGTATCGTCAAGCGACTCTACATCATCGACTCAAGATATTGCAGAGGGTACGCTCGTAAGCCCGGGTACAGTTGTTACGGTGTCGTTTAGTTCGGCAAGTATTAACGATTAGCAAAATTTTCTTTATATATTCAAAACAAATGAGGTGTAAAAATGGAAATAGGATTCTGGGCATTGGCTGCGGCACTCATAGCTTTTGCGATATCTGCTGTATCAGGAAAATACCTTATACCTTTTCTTCATAAACTCAAGTATGGCCAGACTATACTTGATATAGGTCCTTCGTGGCACAAGAAAAAGCAGGGAACACCTACTATGGGTGGACTGATGTTCATTCTTGGCATATTGCTTTCGACCGTTATTACAGTAGTGGTTTTTGCGGCTACACACAAAGGTTTTCATACAACCGAGAAATTTGTATTTGCAGGTCTTGTGATGGCACTTTGCTATGGCGGTATAGGATTTATTGATGATTACATCAAGGTTGTAAAAAAACGCAATCTGGGTCTTACTGCTATTCAAAAGCTTGTTTTACAGTTTTCTGTAGTGGCATTGTATCTTTTTGTGATGAAACTTCTTGGTGATACCACACAGATTATAATTCCTTTTGTCGGTGCGGTTGACCTTCACTTTTTCTATTACATCATCATGGCACTTGTAATTGTCGGTATCACAAACGCAGTAAATCTTACTGATGGTATTGATGGACTTGATGGTTCAATTACATTTTTTGTTGCATTGTTTATGATGATGATTGCAAATATTCTAGGTGTATTTGATTCAAATGTACTTTTTGCGGCAGCAGTTGCAGGCGGCATGCTTGGCTTTTTGGTGTGGAATTTCCATCCTGCAAAGGTATTTATGGGCGATACAGGCTCGCTGTTTTTAGGCGGTATCGTGTGTGCGCTTGCGTTTACAATGGATATGCACCTGATTATGCTTTTGCTTGGTCTTATGTACCTTGTTGAAATGTTCTCTGTTATGCTTCAGGTTGGATATTTCAAACTAAGTCACGGCAAGCGTCTTTTCAGAATGAGTCCGATTCACCATCACTTTGAGATGGGTGGCTGGAGCGAAATGAAAATCGTTGTTGTGTTCAGCTGTGTTACTGCTGTTTGCGGTGTAATATCTTTATTACTTGTGATTTTTGGAAACTAATTATTTATTCATAAAAAAGCCGATAGTTTTGAAAGGAGATGAACCGTATGAGTCGGGATACATTGACAAGAGAATCAAACGACAGAAGATATCGTTATGAAACACGAAACCATACAGGTGAATCTTCTTCAACTTCAAAAAACAGAGGAGCAACATATGTAAGAAAACGCAAAAAACAGTTCTCGTTGCTCTCTATTGGTAAAGGACTTGACATACCATTCTGTATGCTCATAGTTTTGCTGCTTGCAGTAGGCATAACAATGATGTTTTCGGCAAGTTATCCGGTTGCTTTTTACGAGATCGGAGATAGTTACTACTATTTAAAGCGACAGCTTTTATTTGCGATAGTTGGTCTTGCTATTATGATAGCGACATCTTATGTAGACTACCATTATTTCCACAGATTTTCGGTCCTTATTCTTGGCGTATCATATTTTGCGCTTATTCTTGTACTATTGTTGCCGTCCGAGACAGGTATTCACCGATGGATTGGTATCGGTGACTATGGTATACAGGCGTCTGAGATAAGTAAATTTGCTATTATACTTTTTCTTGCCCATTGGGGCAGCCGATATTATGACAAGATGGATACGCTCAAATACGGCGTTTTGCCGGGTGCGGCTGTTTTTGCATCGACTGCACTGTTGCTTTTGCTTGAGCCACATTACTCATGTATTGTAATTGTTGCGTTGCTTACAGTAATAATGATGTTTTTGTCCGGTATCAAAATCAAGTGGATTGCAATCGCCGGTCTTGTGCTTGTGGTCGTAGTGTTGCTGTTGTGGACAACAGGAATGCTGTCTTATGCGATGGACCGTATGGAGGGCTGGGGCAAAGCTCTTGTTTATGAAGACGAAGCCCAGTGGCAGCAGACATGGCAAACACGAAATTCGCTGTATGCAATAGGTTCCGGTGGCTTGTTCGGACTTGGACTTGGTCAGTCACGACAAAAGTATCTGTATCTGCCTGAGCCTCAGAACGACTTTATCTTTGCTATTGTATGCGAAGAGTTAGGTCTTATCGGTGCTATCATTATCCTGATGATTTTTGCTTTGCTTGTATGGCGTGGTATTGTCATTTCGCTTCGAGCAAAGGACAGATTCGGTAAACTGCTGGGTATTGGACTTGTTACGCAGATAGGATTACAGGTAATACTCAATATTCTGGTTATTACCGACTGGTTGCCTAATACAGGTATCAGTTTGCCGTTCTTCTCATATGGTGGCAGTTCGCTGTTGATGCTTCTGTTCCAGATGGGCATAGTTCTGTCTATTTCCCGTTCAGCCAATATTGAAAAGTTTTAATTAAAGAGGTTTTTTGTATGAGAATTATTTTAGCTGGTGGCGGTACAGCAGGACACATCAATCCTGCGCTTGCAATCGCATCATACATAAAAGAAAAAGAGCCACAGACAGAGATTCTGTTTATAGGTAATGAAGACGGTATGGAACAGGACCTTGTCAGAAATGCCGGCTTTGACATAGAGTCAATCGTAATCAGTGGATTTAAACGAAATTTTAAGCCACAGTCTATTGTACACAACATCAAGACTGTAAAAAGAGCGTTCACAGCGTCTGCAAAGGCTAAAAAAATCATTGCACAGTTTAAACCTGATATCTGTATTGGTACAGGTGGTTATGTAAGCGGACCGGTAATACGCTCTGCAGTCAGCTTGGGTATACCTGCTATTGTTCACGAACAAAATGCTTTTCCTGGTGTTACTACAAAGATGCTTTCAAAAAAAGTAAACAAGGTTATGCTTGCTGTTGAGGATGCAAAAAAACACCTTGATAAAAAAGCAAATATTGTTGTGACTGGTAATCCCATCAGACAAGAAATACTAAAAGTCGATAAAAATGAAGCCAGAAAAGAACTGAACCTTGATGACAGACCTGTTGTGCTGTCGTTTGGTGGTTCACTTGGTGCACGATGCATAAACGAGGCTATGACGGGTTTTGTTGTGCGAAGTGCCAAGGACCAGAAATACCAGCATATCCATGCATATGGTAAGCAGGGTACATGGTTTCCTGATAAAGTTAAAGAAAAGGGCATTGACCCTGACGAATATAAAAATCTTGATATAAGACCATATATCAATAATATGTCTGTATGTCTTTCGGCATGTGACATCGTAGTTTGTCGTGCAGGCGCTATCACTCTTTCTGAAATTCAGGCAAAGGGTAAGCCGGCGGTACTGATTCCATCTCCGTATGTTGCTGAAAACCATCAGTACCACAACGCTATGACGCTGGTTAATAAAAAGGCGGCATCTTTGATTGAAGAGAATGAATTAAACGAAGAAATACTTATGAAAACTGTTGACAGTATGTTGTGTGATAGTACGATGCTTCAGGAGTATTCCAAAAACGCTTTGAGCATGGCTATAACCGATGCAAACGAACGTATTTACAGCATAGTAAAAGAGATTGTGAAATAAGTAAGGATATAATCTATTCACAGTACAACCCCCATATTCATAGAATATCAAACGTAAAGGAAAGATTTTTTGTGAAAGGGTGTTTGTTGTGCATAAGCTTCTTATCACAGGTGGCAGAAGACTTTCAGGAGAGGTTAAAGTACAGGGTTCAAAAAACAGCACATTACCTATACTGGCGGCGACACTTCTGTGTGAGGACGAAAGTGTACTGTACAACTGTCCCGACCTTTCTGATGTTGATGCATCAATACGGATATTAAGGTATCTTGGATGTACAGCAACACGCAGTGGAGATACGCTGATTGTTAACACACAGAGCGTAAACAGAAGCGATATTCCGCACGATCTGATGCTTCAGATGCGTTCATCTATCATATTTCTTGGAGTGTTGATTGCTCGATGCGGCAGAGCAAAAATGTCACTCCCCGGTGGGTGTGAGCTGGGTCCCAGACCAATAGACTTGCACCTTGGAGCACTAAGACAGATGGGAATAGAGATTATTGAGCAACACGGTGAGCTCGAGTGCTTTGCAAAAGATGGTATCAAGCCGTCAAAAATTGCGTTGTCGTTTCCTAGTGTCGGTGCAACGGAAAATATTATGCTGACTGCTGTCAAAGCAAAAGGCACTACCATAATTACAAATGCCGCAAAAGAACCCGAGATAACTGATTTGGCTGATTTTCTTAACTCATGTGGGGCTAAAGTCAGCGGTGCAGGAGAGAGCACGATTGTTATTGAAGGAGTTGAAAAACTTTACGGGTGTAATCACAGTATTATAAGCGATAGAATTGTTGCTGCAACTCTGATGTCAGCAGTAGCCGCAACCGCTTCAAAAGTCACGCTTGATGGAGTTATACTAAGTCACTTGTCGGCGGTGTTGCCGATTTTTGAGCAGGTAGGCTGTGAGATGACATACAAAATGGGTAAACTTACGGTGGATGCCCCATCAAGAATAAAATCACCAAAAATGATTCGGACAATGCCGTATCCCGGTTTTCCGACAGATGCGCAGGCACCGCTGATGGCGATGACCTGCAAAGCAAACGGACTTACGGTTTTTGTAGAGAATATTTTTGAAAGCAGATACAAGCATGTTGACGAGCTCAACCGACTGGGCGCTGATATAAAAGTCGAGGGCAAGGTTGCTGTTGTTGACGGTGTGCGATATCTGTCAGGTGCAACCGTGAGGGCACTTGATTTGCGGGGTGCTGCATCACTCGTTGTGGCGGCTTTGTCGGCACAGGGGCGCACCCAGATTTCGGGAGTTAATTACCTTGAGCGCGGATACGATGACTTTGAAGTCGTGCTTGCGTCTTTGGGTGCAGATATAAAGAAAATCTGATTAATAAAGAGGAAAGAAAAAAGGAGGGATTTGCGTGAGTAACAATAGGTCTGACAGGGAAAAGAATAGCAGAGAATATCAGACTTTTGACAGAAAACCTGATATTATGGACAGAATAGGCGAAAGCTTCTCGTCTGTGTTTTCACGCAGATCCCGACGTAACGATAAAGCAGATCAGGCGTTGGTCGAGATTTCAAAAAAAGGAAATGACGACTACGAACTTTTTGTAGACGAGATAGCAGAGCAAAAACAGGAAGAAAAGTTGCTGAAACTTTACAAAAAGAGCGAAAAGAAGAACAAAATCCCAAAACCTGTCACACCGTTTGCACGACGCGTGAAAAACATTATTACATACTGCACGATTGTGGCGGTGGTTCTGATTGTATGTGTTGTGTTGTCTTTGACAGTTCTTTTTAAAACACAGGCATACGATGTGTCAGGTAACACAAAATATACACAGCAGGAACTTGTAAACACATGTGGTATTACGCTAAACGAGAATATCTTTTTAGCTAATAAAAAAGCCGCAAGCCAGCGACTTGTCAGCACATATGCTTATATCGAAGAAGCAAAGGTTTCTTTCGCTATTCCTGATACAATTACTATTGAGATTAAGGAAGCTGTGCCTGCTTATCTTGTCAAAGTAACTGATGGAGAATACCTTGTGGCATCTGCCAAGGGCAGGATTTTAGAAAAAACAGATAGTGCAGATAAATATGATTTACCTTTGTTTATGGGTAATAATTTAAAGAGTAATGTTGTCGGCGGATATATTGCGTATGAAAGCGAAACAACGCTGAATATCATAAACGAGATAGTAACTGTTTTTGCTGACAACGGATACAAAGGCATCACAGAGATTGATGCTACAGATACCGGCGATGTTTCGTTCACGTATGACGACCGAATCAAAGTGAAAATCGGCGTTCCTGAGGATATAAGCTACAAGGTAAGGACAGCGATGACTATCATTACAGAAAAGCTTGATTTGAACGGGTCAAAGACAACAGAGGGCGAACTTGATGTTTCGAGTTGTAATACTACTAAAAAATCGTATTTCAGAGAACAATCGCTCATAGAAAACGATATACCTGTTACAAAACCGGAGGATGAGTACACAGACGAGGAAGAAACACAGGATGAGACTAAGCCTGCGCTGTCACCTGAAGATTGGTATATCTGATTTTTATTCGTGAATTTTTTGGGAATATTTTAAAAAAATATTGAAAATATCTTTAATATGTGTTAAGTTATAATGTAATAGAGTGTTAATACTCTAAGTATGCGGTTTGGAAATTTGAAAATTCCGTTTAGGGAGGATTTTAATATGGCTTTTGAGTTAGAAAAAGAGATGATCGATTATTTGCCTGTTATTAAGGTAATCGGTGTCGGCGGTGGCGGCGGCAACGCTGTGAACCGTATGATTAAAATGGACGTTAAGAATGTGGAATTTATTTCTGTTAATACAGATGAGCACGTGCTCAGATTTTCACAGGCTCACCAGAAGATTCAGATTGGTGAGAAGTCAACTCGCGGTAAGGGCGCAGGCTCAAAGCCAGAGGTTGGACAAGCTGCTGCTGAAGAAAACAGAGAAGAAATAGCAGCATTGCTTAAAGACACAGATATGGTGTTTGTTACTGCCGGTATGGGCGGCGGTACAGGTACAGGTGCTGCTCCTATCGTTGCTAAGATTGCAAACGATATGGGTATCCTTACTGTAGCTGTTGTTACAAAGCCATTTGCTTTTGAAGGTAAAAAGCGTATGGCACAGGCAGAGCAGGGTATTGCAGAGCTTGCTGCTTGTGTTGACTCACTTATTATAGTACCAAACGAAAGACTTAAGTATGTATCTGACCAGTCTATCACACTTCAGAATGCATTTACAATCGCAGACGATGTATTAAGACAGGGCGTTCAGAGTATCTCTGACCTTATTGTTGTTCCTGGTCTTGTTAACCTTGACTTTGCTGACGTTACTGCTGTAATGAAAGACGCAGGCTACGCTCATATGGGTATCGGTAAGGCTACAGGTAAGGATAAGGCTGCTGTTGCTGCTGAGATGGCTATATCAAGTGCATTGCTTGAGACATCTATTGATGGTGCTGAGAGCGTTATTATCAACATCACAGCTTCTCCTGATATCACACTCGAGGATATCGACGCTGCTTCAACTATGATTTCTCAGAAAGCATCAGAGTCAGCAAACATCATCTGGGGTGCTGTTATCAACGAGGATATGAAGGACGAAATCAGCGTTACTGTTATCGCTGCAGGTTGTGGTTCTAATAACGACAATTCCAAGGCTTTCCCTAATTCATCACCAGACAAAGCTGAGGTAGCTCCTGTTGAGGTTGACTCAACTGACGAGGACGACTCATTCTACGACATTATGTCAATTTTTAATAGCTGATATTAAATAAGCATAACTAAAGGGCAACCGAATCGGTTGCCCTTTTTTGTTTTGATTAAAGTATGAGATTATTCCAAGTTTGCGATTTTGCGTTGGATAGCGGTTGCATCAAGTACTGTGCGCTGGCCATCTTTATCTATATCTGAAATATAATAGATAATAGGATTCTCGATAGTAGAATTAATCATATCACCTATTCCGTCATCAAACGGAAATTTGTCAAGTCCTGCTGCTACACGTTGAATAAAGGTAGCATCAAGTACTGTGACTTCGCCGTCTTTGTCTACGTCACCGCATTTATATACAGTATAGTCACGACTAAGCTCGTCTGCATGATTGTCAAGAAAGTCAGACAAATACTCACGTGCGCTTTGTTGAGCTTCTTTAAATGTGTAGATTTCTTTAGCGGATACATCATAAATGTGCAGACCAATAGAAGATGGGGTGTCACATTTTTGTATGCAGTAATCTAAAAATCTATCGCCAGTAAAAGCAAAACTACTACCAGATGAGTGCCACTGAACATATACATAGTCAATAACGCCGTCTTCGTTGTAGTGTAAATAGTGGTCAAAAATCTCAGATTCAGGAATGTCAAGTTCTATTGAATACTCTTCAAAAGCCTGTGCGATTTCTGCCATCAGCTCGTTTTCATATTCGTGATTATGGTCTTCGCGGATACAGTTTGTGCAGTCGCCGTCAGCTACATTGCCAAAGCATCCGTCGCCGTAGTAATAGTACCAGTTGCCACCAAACTTCAGTTTTGTAGGAAACTCGTTAAAGTCATCAACGTCAGGATCCATAACATAAATCATATCTTTGTATGGACGAGGATTAGTTTCGTGAGTATCATAATCATAAAGAAGTATATTAAATGTTTGCTGTGATTTTTCAAAAATATCCGATGAGATGTCTAATCCACCATTTATGTAGTTGTTGAAAATAATGACTTCAACATCTTCAGGGATATCTGCGTAGTAAACATCATCGCTGTCGGATTCATTGATAGAATATCCAGGCCATTTATCAGGAATGAATGTGTCGCTTTCCCACCAGTAAACACCTGCAGTTGTGGTGTATGAGTTGTACCATGAATCCATAAATTTGTTATAGAAAAATCCGTTTTCATTTTTACCGATTTTACCGTTTTCGCCATTCGGCATAAGGAAGTAATAGCGGTCTGTTTCGACCTTTTCGCCTGTCTGTGCTTCGTATTCTGAGATAGCTTCTGTGATAGATTTTTGTTTGTGATTATGGTCGTCACGCAGACAGTCTGAACTGTCACCGTTTTCTACAAAACCGTAGCAACCATCACCGTAGTAGTAATACCACTCGCCAAGTCGTGAAGGTTTTGCAGGTGGTGCGGTTTCGATAATCGATAATCCAGGCTCAATAACAAAAATCATATTATCAAATGATTCTACACCATCTGGATAGTTTGGGCTTTCTAAAGGGTAGTAAAAGCTTGAAATTATTGTTCCTGTGTTATACGCTTTTGTGTGAATAGGTGCGCTTGGGTCCAGACCTCTGTTAATAGCGTTATTGAATATCAGATTCTCTACTTCTTTTGGTACATCAGCGTAAAAAACACAGTCAGCGTCGGCTTTTTCCATCAAATATCCAGGAAACTTAACAGGGTCAGCAACACCGGTATCCCACCAGTAAATACCTGCATGGTCTGTATATTCGTTATACCAGCTTTCTTCAAAGTCTTTATAGGTTGTGTATGAACCATCATTATTAAAGTCGAGTATTTCACCTTTATGGCCGTTACTGCCATTCGGCATAAGGAAGTAGTAGCGGTTGGTTTCGACCTTTTCGCCTGTCTGTGCTTCGTATTCTGCGATAGCTTCTGTGACAGATTTTTGTTTGTGATTATGATCGTCACGCAGACAGTCTGAACTGTCACCGTTTTCTACAAAACCGTAGCAACCATCACCGTAGTAATAGTACCATTCACCGGCAAATTTTTCTGTAAAGTCGCCGATACCCACTCTTTCAGGTCTTAAGACAAAAATCATATTATCAAAGCTGTCGGTACCATCCGGATAGTTTTCGCTCTCACCCGGGTCGTAGTACTCGCTAGCGATGTTTATACTCTGCTTTGATAAATATTTCATAGGATCGTTTTCGTCATAAGTGAACGCTATATTATTGTTCCAGTTGAATACTGTGACCGCTTTTGGAACATCAGCGTAGAAAACGCACTCAGAATCCCCTTTTTCGACAGTATAGCCGGGCCACTCAGTAGGGTCAGCAACACCGCTATCCCACCAGAAAATACCAGGCTGGTCGGTGTATTCGTTGTACCAGGACGCAACGTACTCGTTATAACCTAAGTTATCTGGATCTTGTCCTTTTTCACCGTTACTGCCATTTGGCATAAGGAAATAGTAGCGGTTGGTGTCTATCTTTTCGTCATATATAAGTTCGTGTTCTGCAATCGCTTCTTTTACGCTATACTGGTACTTACCGTCTGAATATGCATAAACGGCTACGTTTGTTATACTCAGTAGCATAACAAAAGCTAAAACTAAAGATACTACTTTTTTCATAATATAACCTCCTGATAAAATTTTTACACTTACATTATAATATTTGTATATGAAAAAATAAATTGACAGAATAAACATTATTCGGGAGGGGAATTATGCGGGTTGCACAAAGGGAGTGTGCAACCCTGACCTATATAGCGAATAAAATTTTCCGTCTATAAATATAATCCTTTTTGAGTGCTGTTTGGTTTCATTCTATTTTAAAAAAATTATAAAAAAGGAGCCGAAAAAATTCAGCTCCTTTAAGTTTATTTTTATTCTGATCTGAGTGCTGTTACAGGGTCTTTTTTTGCGGCTTTTCTGGATGGTATAATTCCGCCGATAAGTGTCAGTATTACACTTAAGATAATCAGTATCACAGCAGCAACAGGTGGAAGCGATGCGTTTATCGTTTGTATTCCTGTAAGGCTGTGAATAACAGCATTTGCTGGTATCAACGTCAATAGCGATATTCCTACACCGATAATACCCGCAATCAGACCAATGATAAATGTCTCGGCATTGAACACCTGTGAGATGTTTTTCTTTGATGCACCGATAGCACGCAGAATACCGATTTCCTTTGTTCGTTCAAGCACAGAAATATATGTGATGATACCGATCATGATTGAAGATACTATGAGTGATACAGAAACAAAGGCAATGAGTACATAAGAAATGACATCAACGATTGAGGTTATTGACGAGGTAAGCAGTGCTACATAGTCAGTATAGGTTATCTTGCTATCATCAGATACTTTTGCGTTGTAGTTTTCAATACTGGTTGTAATGCCATCTTTTCCTTCAAAAGAGTCTGTATATATCGAAATTGATGATGGAGCATCGTAGCTTATTTTGCCAAAACTTTTGAGGTTGTCGTCATATGATGCGCCGTCTATATACTCGTCATATACTGACAACAGAATTTCGTTGTCAGGTGAATTTTCAAGCCAATTATCCATAGCCTGAGCCATCATAGCGTTGTAGTCTTCTTGCTGTGCGCTATAGTTTGCGTAGCCCATACCGGCACCACCGAGTGCTGATATAGCGTTTGTAGAGTCTTCGTCTTGTGACTCAAAATACATAATCGCCTGATAAAATGATGCTTTGTCAGAGTCGCTGAGGTTTTTGATGTATTCCTTTGCGTCTTTGATTTTTGCGTCATCGTCCTTTGCCTCAAACGGCATATTGTTCATAACGTTTTTGTCAGGGTTGTTCTCCTGTGCCTTTACGATTTCGCTGTCATCAGTGTGCTTTATAATATAATCAGTAAGAAGTGAGGTGTAGCCAATCGCAGTTGATACATTTGCATTCTGGGCATCTTCTTTTGGTTTGATGATACCTGTTATCTTTAAGGTGAGTGCATCTTCAAGCATATCATCATATTGTGTGCTGTCATCACCTATATAGCTGAATGTGCCGTCATCGTTTTTGATGTACTGGTCGCACATCGGCACAAGATAGAACTCGTGATTGCAGATGTTTTCGTAGTCAAAAGTGATTGCCTGAGGGTCTTCTTCGTTTTTTATGTCCTCTATAATAAGTTCGTATTCGTCAGCGCTTATAAATCCAAGCTGATATAACTTGTCAGCAGATACGCTGTTTTTTCTATCAAGAACAAGCACGATTTCATTGTAACTGTCAGGCCAATGACCATGCACTACATCATAGCTGTCAGTTATAACAGGGCTGATAACGCTGTTGTTGCCTCGCATCATTTCCTGAAAATTAGGTGCATTTTCTGATGCGTTTGCTGCCATTGAGTACATATCGGTCATCATAGACATATCCTGCTTCATAATACCGGAAAGCCCTGAGTCTGACTTGTCTGAAGTCTGGATATCCTGTGTGTCTGTGTTGGAGTTGACAATGTCATCATTTTCGTCATATGAAAAAACAGAGAAGTTGACATCATATGTGTAGATAATACCGTTTTCCCCGATGTAGTTGTGGATTTCGCTTTTTGGGTTGTCGAGGTATTTTTTGAATGATGTCAGGTCGTTTTCTGTAACGCTTGAAAAAATAGATTCGCTCAGTTCGAGTTCGTCATATCCGGCATTTACTGCGGCTTCGTCGATAGAGGCACCGTCAGTTGATGAGGCTTCGACAACCTTGCCACTCATATCCATAATAGAGGTCAGGTCAATAGCCTCTTGTGTGATTGTGATAGGGTAGCTGGTCATAGTGTCGCGTTGGATATCTGTGATATACTGGTCGACACCATTTGAAAAAGATAAAATCAGCGCGATACCTATAATACCGATAGAGCCGGCAAAAGCGGTGAGCAGAGTTCTGCCTTTTTTTGTAAGAAGGTTCTTGAAACTCAAAGAAAGCGCGGTGAAGAAAGACATCTTTGATTTGCCCATATTCTTGCTTTGAGTATCGATTTTATCCTCTATTATAAACTCGTCAGAGTCAGATGTGATTTTTCCATCTTTGAGAGTAACAATACGTGTGGCGTATTCCTCTGCAAGGTCCGGATTGTGCGTTACCATAACAACCAGACGATCTTTTGCAACTTCTTTTAACAGCTCCATAACAGCAACAGAGGTGTCAGAGTCGAGCGCACCTGTTGGTTCGTCTGCGAGCAATATATCAGGGTTGTTCACAAGAGCTCGTGCGATGGCAACTCGTTGCATCTGTCCGCCTGAAAGCTGATTTGGACGCTTGTGGATATGGTCTTTTAGTCCCACATCTTCTAAAGCCTGTACAGCACGTTTTTTGCGCTCTTTTTTTGATATACCTGATATAGTCAGAGCAAGCTCTACGTTTGAAAGTACAGACTGATGTTCGATCAGGTTGTAGCTTTGAAATACAAATCCAATAGTGTGGTTGCGGTACGAGTCCCAATCACGGTCTTTATACTTTTTTGTTGAGATGTCACCGATGATAAGGTCGCCACTGTCATATCGGTCAAGTCCGCCGATGATGTTGAGCAATGTTGTTTTACCCGAGCCTGATGGACCAAGTATAGCCACAAACTCGTTGTCACGAAGGTTGAGTGATACATCATCAAGCGCCTTTGTGCACAAATCACCGACCTTATAATGTTTCGATATATTTTTTATCTGAAGCAAAATTCGATGCTCCTTTCAAATTTTTTCCATTATATATTTTACCACAAAAATTGGTAAAATTATTAACTAATAGAAAACTTTTTTAAAAAAATAAAGGACCGAGTAAATCGGTCCTTTGTTTACTTGATTTTATTCTTCAGTTATTGTTGCGTACTCAGTAGGTGGGGTAGTAACCACGGTTGTTGGAGCATCTGCACCACCTGTGGCAGATGTTGAGAACGAATTTTCGTCAAGTATGCCGTACTTGAACTTGA
The DNA here is from genome assembly GCA_045604645.1 of Ruminococcus sp. GTDB lineage: Bacteria > Bacillota > Clostridia > Oscillospirales > Acutalibacteraceae > Ruminococcoides. Next base: position 39,908 of record JAZUOM010000007.1, read on the forward strand.
GGGTGAGAATCTTTGTGACACTTTCGTCAATCTGTTGCTGTGTGATAAGGTTGTTATCAAGTGCAGATTTAATAGCTGTGTAATATGTGTCGATATCATCAGGACAAACGAACATATTTACACCGGCGTTGATAGACTTTGTGACAATGTCATCAGCAGAATATGTGCCGGTGATGCTTTCGTCATTTAGCATAGGTGACATGATAAGACCACCAAACTGTAGGTCTTTGATGAGGATGTCAGTAACAACACGGCTTGACATAAACGCAGGATTGTCAGCATCAATAGCCGAAGCTGTGCAGTTGCCAATCATAATAGCATCAGCACCACCGTTAAAAGCGCTTACAAATGGAACAAATTCATTTGTTTTCATATCTTCGTATGATGTATCGCTGTCAGCAACATCAGGGAATGATGACAGTACGCTTACAACATCGTTTGACTGGTAGCCTTTTACAGCCTGGTTGACAAGAGTACCTGCAACAGCAGGGTCTGTGCTGTATGCGTTGTCACCGTTTAGTACGGCTGTTGGTGCAAAATTAAGGTTAAAGCCAAAAGCTTTGATGTCCTTAGCAATCGCATCGGCATTCTCAAAAGCAACAAGCTCGCCGTCTTCGCTGTATGCAGACATTACATCAATGTCAGTAGAGCCTATTGTTGAAGCAACAGGAGCGTTTTCGCCACCTTCTTCAGATACAGCGATGAACATAGGATGTTTTGCAAAAGACTTTGTTGTTTCTATTAATTCAGTAGTCTGTTCAGAGTCTTCAAAGTTCTGTGCTGTGTAGTAAATACCGCCTACAGGATATTCAGTGATAGCATTGCTTGTAGCATCGCCCGCCATTGTTGCAACATCAACACCTGTAAGTGATTCAGGAGTAACCATAAGCATCTGATAGATTTTTTCATCATCTGTCATAGTGCCCATATATTCCTGTGCCATAGTTGTGTATTTAAGCTGTGGATCCTCAGTCGGAGCCTGTGTAGGTGGTACTGTTGCAGGTGGCTGTGTCTGCTCAACAGTAGGTGCAGGTTCGTTCTTATCCTTTTTGTCTGAAGTCAGACCGCTTATGAGAAATACTGCGCCAACAATAATAGCAATAGACACAAGTACACAAAGAATTATCAAGACAATTTTTAAAGCACTGGGTTTTTTAGCATGACGGTATTTAGACATGTTATTATCCTCCTGAACATTTATAAAATAATGTTATCACACAATATATCGTATTGTCAATCCAAAACTATACAAATTATCGTATATATCGACATTATTTTTGAGTGCTTAGAGTATCAAAAAACAGCCAGACAATCAAAAAGGTCTGGCTGCTCGTGGTTTTTGTTATTCTTCCATCTGTTTGCCCAAAAACGCTGCTGCAGATTGGGCGAGCTTTATCTCGGTTTCAGTAGGAACTTTAATTGTGTCGCCTTTGAGCATTACAACAGCACCTGTTACATCACCCGATGCAATAATAGGGTAGATGATTGCTGCTGAGTGGTCCATACCCTCGACAGGTTGAACATCGTCAACTGAGTTTGCGTGAGCGCTGTAGGAGCGACGATTTTCCATATAGTTTTCGAGTACAGATGTTACCCTGCGCTCAAGGTACTCGCGTTTTGAAACGCCCGATGCAGCAATTACATGGTCGCGGTCACACACGAGTGTTGGCATAGCGCTGATGCGTGACAGTACATCAGCATACTGACCTGCAAAGGTCGACAGTTCTCCAACGGGTGAGTATTTTTTGAAGATAACCTCGCCATCAGTCGCTGTGTAAATTTCAAGCGGGTCGCCTTCACGTATACGCAAAGTACGTCTGATTTCCTTTGGAATAACAACGCGACCGAGGTCGTCAATTCGTCTTACAATTCCTGTTGCTTTCATATATACAAAATCTCCTTTTTAATACAAATATACATCGTAGTGGTCATTCACAAATGACCCGCGGGCGATTCGTGAATCGCCCCTACAATTTAAATCGTGTTGTTAGTATCTGTAAGACAAGGAGATTTATACTATTGAAATTTAGTTTTTGATTGTTAGTTTAGTATTTCCAATTATCTGAATTTTTGATTTTTTCTATGCACTCCTTACAGCGAAAGCCTTTATAATAATACCAATCTGCTATATTTTTTTGCAGGCAATGGATGCACTCGGTATTTTCAATTGTTCCGCACCCTAAAAAATTGCTTATGATGTTGTAATCTTTTTTGTTCATTATAATTTCTTTAAAATTATCACGGTTGATTACTTTGTAAAAATTTCTTTTCCAATCTGCACTTTTAACATTTGGCTGTCCCATTTTACAGGCATCATAATCCGAAACAAAAAAACCAATTCCGTGATGACTGATTTCACAGTTTAAAATAGAGTTGAAACCATTAGAATCTTTGCAATATATTATGCACGAGGAACCTTCGTGACTACTGATTTTACTTCCAAGTTCAAGAATGGTTAAGCCGCCTATTGTTTTTGTGTTCTTCATACTTACTTCACCCTAATTAAATATTGTTATCATTATATTGTGTTTTGTATATGAAGGCAAGCGTTGCAAAAAAGCGGAGTGATTTCACTCCGCTTTTATTGTTTTATACAGTTTGTAAAGAGTTACTTTATCAAGCCCAGATTAGTGAAGCTGAAATTACCTATTACAAATTTTTTGTCTGTAATTTTTGTGGAAAGTTTTCTGCTTTCTATAAATTCGTCAGTGACAGTTATGAAATACTGGCTTTCATCCTGTTGTACAAGATAAAACTCTTTGTCAACATTTTTTACAGAATTGATAAACTGTGGAATTCCAAAAGGTGAATCTGTCAGAAACCCCAAGAGATTATCAATAACTTTTTCTGATTTTGTTTCAATCTGTTTACCTAAAAGTGCATAAATCTGAGCATCCGGGAACTTCTCTCTTACAGCCATATCTTTTTTGCCGGTTTTTTTGACAATCCTTGTTGAAAAACTTGGTTTAAAATTATAGTCGTCAAGATTGATTGGCTGTCTTAGTACTGTCATATCAAGCTCGGTGTCGTCACTTAACAGATAGTCGATGCTGACATCGAGAGCTTTTGACAGCATTTTAAGGTTTTCAATATCAGGAATACCTTTGTCAGATTCCCATTTAGTAACTGCTTGTCGCGATACAGAAAGCTTTTTTGCTAATTGTTCCTGTGTAAGATTTGCTGATTTTCGTGCTGTTTTGATTTTTTCACCAAACGTCATACATGTATTATCTTTGTTCATTTAATTGCCTCCTTAAAGTTAAACTGTTTGATAGCAGTATATCGCTTGATGGCTTTGTGTTCAAGAATCGCATTGTAGCATCAATGCAACGAAGCGTAGCATACTTGTTTTTTGTTTATAGTTGCTTGAGCAAAACGACTGATTTTATTTAGTGTGGTGTTTTTTGATAAATACTCTTGATAATCTTAGTTTCTGCAATAGTTGACATAAAGCAAAGCAAACTATCGTATATATCACCATATATAACAGATACATATTATCATACACAACATTGACATAATATGTTGGCGGGAACATCAGTTGCAATGCCGTCAGTTTTCTCAAATCAAAGAACACAGGACATAAAGCAATCATAATTACTGTAAGTGGCGGTATTATCGATGCAAGCATCCGTATGCTTGAGAAAATCTGTTTTATCAGCAGACAGAACACAGCAACACACAGAGCATACAGAACAAAACTGATTAACTCTTTTAAAACAGAAGCCGTAAGTCCTGTGCACAACAGCGAAATGAACACAACGGATGTGATGTTGAGTGTCGATATCACAATACACGCAAAAGCGACATATATCCTGTTGCTTTCTTTCACCCATGAGAAAGTGCCTGATTTTTCATCCTGCATATAGTATATTGCGGCAGCGATACCACAGATAACAACTAAAATACTCAGCAAGCCTCTTATCGGAGAGGTAAGATAGTTTGTGTCCATGGTGCTGTTGTGTGCTGAATCGCTGTCAACAGATGCAAAAACAAACAAGTCTTCGTTAAGTGTGATGTTGTCAAAGTATGCTGAAAGTTCTTCGTCGCTCAAAGAATCAAGTGAGGACACATTTGTACGTGCAAAATTTATGTAGTAAGATTTTGCGTAGTGCTTGTACATGGTAGCGGATAGTTTTTCGTTGGCAACCCTGAGAAAAACATTCTGTTCTTTTGCTACAACATTGACGGCGGTTTTGTTTTTGTCAAAGTCGGATGCGCAGAATTCATCTACACATTGCTTTAGGTTGCTGTTGAAAATCCATGCTTCGTCTGCATCGCCGTTTCTGACGCAGTTTATAGCCTCTTTTTCTGATTCTGCATACGAAAATCTTATTATGGACTCTTCATTTAAGAGTTCTTCTATTACTTGTGACGACAGTTCATCACTTGTATCAATCTGGGCAAGAACTATGTGCAAAAATCCGCTGTCTTCTTTTGCGACAAAGTTAAAAGCCGTGATAAGAACAGGGATGAGCATAAGCATTATAACAAAAGAGGCCTTTTTGTACAGCCTTTTGTTAAGCATAAAAAACCATCTGAATAATCTTTTCATTATGCTCACCTCCCCTTAGCTGCTGTTTTTTGTGTGCGTACAGCAACTGCGACAAAGAAGAAAACTACAGCATAAAGTATTATACCTGCAAATTGTAGCAGTGGGAAACTGTGAGTGAAAGCACCTGACAGAAAAATCCTTGAGAGTCCTGTTGGCAAAACTAAAGCAAGTTTCTGTACAGAAACAGGAAAAGTGTAAATAGGGTACAGGCATCCGGATATATAACACAGGCATAAGCTTGCAAAAAAGTGGATGAGTACACAATTTACTATGTTATCAGATGCTTCAAATATCATGATATTAAACGCTGAAAGCATAAATATTATCGGCAATAGATAAAGCGCAAATCGCAACAACGACGAAAAAGAAATATATGAAGAAACAGCGTTTGGCATAACACCCACAAAAAGCATTATCACAATCAGCAAGGTGAACATAATCGCTGCCATAGAAAGAGCATGAGATAAGTATTCGCATACTATGAGTTTTGTGCTTGAGTAGCCTTTTGATACAAGCAGTTTGTCAAGCGACCTGTCTTTTTTTACAAATATGGTTACGTATGGCAGACCAACAAGCATAATAAGCACAATACACAGTGAGCAGACAAAATAATCTGTTGTGCTTAGTCCATCTGATATACCAAGTTCTGTGAAAGTGTAGATGTCGTTGCGACTTAGTATCAGGTCTACATATTCTATTGATATTTCGTTGACATATTTACCAGAGAGTTTGCTGTGTCCGTTGTCGCTTAACGCATCACCAATGCCATAAGTACCTTTTTGGGAATACAGTAACACATCGGTTATCATCTTTGTCACTTCGTTTTTAAACATAGTGACAATACCTGTTGCTCCTGCGCTGGTGACATATGTGACAGGTTCGATTTTGCCCGAAAGTGCATTGCTGACAAAGTTATCAGGCAATATAACATAGGCTGAGATTTCTCCGCGAGACAAAGCTTTTTGTGCCTTGTCCTGTGTCATATCGACAAGCTCTATCGAAAACCTTGTTTCGTCGAATGATTCAAACGCAGAAATGCCCCATTTGATATATTCGCTGTCGGTGTCTCCTGTTATGCCGATGTAAAATTTCTGATTCTCTTCTTTGTTTTCAAAATTGGTGATAACTGAGGACAGTATTATCATAATTGAAAGAAACAGCACAAGCGTAACACTCAGAATAAACGGAAAAACCTTTAGTATCCTTTTTATCTGTAAGTAAAAATATTTTTTCATATTATAAACTCTTTACAAGACTTTCGATGTCGCCGGTGTAGGTGAATGGTTTGAGAATGCCGTCTTTTATTATATAGCATTCGTCACACAAACTCAGTTCAAGCATATCGTGTGTGGACAGCAACACTATTCCACCACCGTTTTTGTGTTTTTTGATGTACTCAAATATATTTTGTTTGCACGCAATATCAAGTGCCGCCATAGGTTCGTCAAGCAACAAAACAGGCTGACGGTTAGATATAGCGCAACCGATAGAAAGTCTTTTTTTCATGCCGCCGGACATTTTTGATACAGGGATTTTTAGAAAAGAATCAATGCCCAGCATTTTTAGTACTCCGTCTTTGAGTTGTTTTTCCATATCCTCTTTTTCATACCACAAAGACAGGTTGTCTTTTGCGTTTAACTCCTCAATAAGGGGAGTGCCCTGTGGAACATACGACACAAGCTGTGCTCGCTGTTTTTTGTATCTGAACAAGTCGTTGCCCTGATACAAAAACTGCCCTCCGTTTGCAGGTTGTACTCCTGCAAGGATAGATAGCAGCGTGGATTTGCCACTGCCGTTGGCACCTAAAATTCCGACACATTTTCCGGATGTGGCACAGAAACTTATATCTTTTAAGACTTCTTTTTTTCCGTAACTCTTTTTAATACCTTTAACTTCAATATTCATATAGAAAACCCCAAAAAAGCAAATGGCGCTGATTTGCATCAGCGCCAAGCATGTTTATTTATCCGTTATGTTACATATTCGGCATTGATTTGACAACTTACTTTTCAACTTTCGTTGCTTTGTATGATATGCTCACGATATCCTTTGAAAATACGGAAACCTTGGCATCAAGCAATGCCCCGTCTTTACTTAAAGAAAAATCAATATTGATTTGTGGACTCAGCAGTTCAACACCAGGGAAATTTACAATACTTTTAATAATTGTGCCTGTAGGCGTGATTTTTATTTCGCCATTTGGCGAGCCGTTGAATGCCTGCTTTTTATTAAAATCATTGAGTGTGATGTACATTAATGTTTTGTTGTCTTTTGATAATGTCCACTCGGTGTTTATTATGTTGCCTTTTTGTGTACCGCTGCCGATAAGTGAGGTTGTTTTGCTATCCTTTAGCGATGTTACCTTGTTTTCAAACTTGTCTTTATTTGTAACTGTCAGGTACGAGAAGGTGACTTTGTTGTCTTTTATGATATCGCGACCAACAATTTCATGTTGATTATTCACATAATCAACAAGAGTAAACATCACATCGTTGTCTTTAGCTTTTATGCTTTTGTTCACTTCTTCAAGTCGGTTGTTAAGAATATCAGTAAACTTTGAGTATAAGACATCTGTTTTTTTGATATATCCTTGATCAAATAGTGCTTGTGATAAACCGTCGATAACTTCTTTTATTACCTTGTCGTTTTTAAGTTCTTCAATGAGATTTTTACATATTGTGTTATATGTGCTCTGGTCAAGCGTAAACTCTATAACATATAGTTTCTGGGTGATAGAGTTTATTGTGACATCTTTGTAGTACGCATTTACATGCTCGTTTGTGATTTCGTTACAGATGATAGTTGCATATTTTTCAGCAAGTTTTTTCAGTTGCTTTTTTGATGGGAGAGCATCCTGTACAGCGTCGCTTTCAAATATTTTTGTGTACTCATTAACAAAGAACGAGTTTATGTTTTCTTTTATGGAATCGTCTTTCTTTTTGGAATCTTCATCAGTTTTTTTGTCTACTGCAGCAGAGTCTGAACTTGCAGATACCATAACAGGTTGTGATGATGTATTAGCGCTGAGCGTTGTGGTGTCGTTTCCCGGCAGAAAGTCAAGATTGAAACCATTGTTAGAATTAGCGTCTGAGTCTATATCAGGGATTTTGCTGTCAGGGGTGCTTTCGTCAGAAGAGTTAGAGTCTTCGTTGTTGCCAAAAAGATTAAGTGAGCCAAGACCTGAAAACAAATCTTCAAGTGAAATGATGTCTGTCTGCACGGTTTTTTCAAAGTCATCTGATAGAACCTTTGCCGATGTGGTGTACAGGTTGGTTGCACACGCAGAGACTTTTTTGATATTCAACAATTCAACGTATTTGAGATAGGTTGCATCACCAAGAAAAATTCGGATAAAATGACCGAGTATGTATGAAAAATTCAGCGATACAAAAACTATCACAACTACAAGCAATAGTGAAACAACAGAAAGTATGATTTTTTTCTTTTTGCTTTTCTTTTGCGGTTTATCAAAATCAGCAGTTGCAAAATCACTTGAATCTTCGTTTGATGTTTGTGACTGGTCTTGTGTATCAGTAGTATCGGTCAAATCAGCATCATCAAAAGTTTTTGAAGTGTCAAATATTTCGCCGCATTTACTGCAACAAACGGCGTTTTCTTCAAGTGGATTGCCACATTTATTACACAACATATTTATGTACCGTAACGACAAAACAATCGTTAGTGTATCCTTTCAAAAATTATGATTCAATTATAATACAGTGAGAAAAAAATTGCAATAAAAACGAACACAATAAAACCAAAGCTTACAGCAAAAATAAAGTGTCACACAGCAAACGCAAAATTGACACACTCCATTGTGTTTTTGAATTTTTGATGATATACTTTAGTACAGATAAGATTTGGCAATTTGCATTTTGAGAGGTGATATGGTTGAAAAGACTTAGGGTACTAAAGGGAATATTGGTTCGTACAAAAGCACATCACATACTGCTGTCCTATCTGGTGTTTGTGTTGTGTGGCGCATTTTTGATATTTTTATTGGATCCGGGCATCAACAGTTACGGCGATGCATTGTGGTATTGCTATGCCGTTATATCTACGGCAGGTTTTGGAGATGTTGTGGTTACTACTACGATTACAAAGATTATTTCACTTTTGGTAACAATATACTCAACCTTGGTTATTGCCATTGTGACAGGTGTTGTTGTGAATTTTTACACAGAGGTCACAGAGCTTCAACGAAAAGAAACATTTGCTGCTTTTGTCGATAAACTGGAACACCTTGACACTATGCCAAAAGAAGAACTCAAAGAAATTTCAAAACAGGTCAGAAAATTCAAAGAAAACGTGCTAAAATAAATCAGGATAAATAAAAACGCTCACCTATATCGGGTGAGCGTTTTGCTGTTATTACAGTAATTTCTGGATATCAGGGAACGGCGCAAGAGAGCGTTTGAGTATGCCGTGCATATGGGCAATAGCAACACCGTAGTTTACAATCGGCACAGACTGCGCGTTTGATTTTTGTATACGGGATTTCATTTCTTTTTCGTTGAGCATACAGCCGCCGCAGTGAACAATCAATTTAAAATCGGACAAATCATCAGGGAATGTGCCACCACTTGTGAAAGTGTACTGTGGTTTTACACCTGTAAATTTTTCTATCCATGCAGGCATTTTGACAGTGCCGATGTCGTTGCACTGACGGTGATGGGTACAGCCCTCTGCAATAAGCACCTTGTCACCTGATTTTAATTGAGATAAAGTTGACGCTCCTTGTATCAATGTCATTAAGTCACCTTTGTATCGTGCCATAAGTATCGAGAAAGATGTCATCATAATGTCGCATTGAGTATCTTGTGCTACTTTTTCGAAAGCCTGCGAGTCAGTGATAACAAGCTTTGGCTGTTTTGAGAGTGAGTTAAGCGTTTGTTTTAGCTCTGTGTCCTGACAACAGACGCACATCATATGATTGTCGAGTATATCACGCATCACCATTTGCTGTGGCAAAATCAATCTGCCCTTTGGTGCGGCTTCATCAATAGGGATAACAAGCACAGCGATGTCACCTTTATTAAGCAAATCAGACACGATAGGCTTTTGCTCATGGCTGTGTTTTGAGAGCTTTGCAATCAGTTCTTTGATTTGGTTGATATTTTCACCTGTTACAGCACTTGCGTAGATTTCGTTGCCTTTGAGGGGCTCTCTTTTTTTGAGCAAATCAGCTTTGTTATATACAACAATGTACGGCAGTTTTTTGTTATCAATGATTTTTATAAGCTCGTTATCTTCGTTGCTTTTGCCTTTGCTGGCATCAATAACAATTACTGCAATATCTGTATATGCTAAAACTTCTTTTGCTCTTTTTACACGCATTTCGCCAAGCGTACCTTCATCATCAAGACCCGGTGTGTCAATTATAACAACAGGGCCTAACGGAAGTAGTTCCATTGCTTTTTTGACAGGGTCTGTGGTGGTGCCGAGCACGTCTGATACAACAGATAATTGTTGGTTAGTCACAGCGTTGACTATGCTTGACTTACCTGCGTTTCTCATGCCGAAAAAGCCAATGTGCAAACGCTCTGAAGACGGTGTGTTCTGAAGGCTCATATGTATCCTCCTTTGTTACATACTAGAATCTGAAGTCACGTCTGTTAGAATTCATGATGTCGTCAATGTTCTGTTCTGCGATTTCACGAACCTTGTCTTTTGGAATACGCATAAGCTCTTTTTTGACTAAATCGTAGCCAACCTTTTTTGTGTCGTCGCTTGCGTAGTCTTCAAGATATTCTGTCAGTGTCATAAGCGCATTCGGGTGACAACAGTTGAGAATCTGACCGCTTTTACACAGACTCATAAATCTGTCACCTGTTCGACCTTCTCGATAACACGCGGTACAGAATGACGGAATATGACCGTTTTCCATAAGCCACTTTACAACCTCGTCAAGTGTACGCTGGTCAGATACATCAAACTGCTCGGTGTCGTGTGGACGCTCTTGTGTTGTGTAACCGCCTACAGATGTACGTGAGCCACCGCTGACCTGTGAGATGCCAAGACGCAGCAGCTTTGAGCGGACTTGTTCGCTCTCTCTTGTTGAGATAATCATACCTGTGTAAGGTACAGCAAGACGGATACACGCTGTGATTTTTGCAAAAATTTCGTCAGAAATAGAGTTGTCAAAAGCGGTAGGGTCGATGTCATCAGCACGCTTGATTCGTGGTACGGAAATTGTGTGTGGGCCGACACCATGAACAGCCTCAAGATGCTCTGCGTGCATGATAAGTCCTGCAAATTCATATTTGTAAAGTTCAAGTCCGAACAGTACACCTAAGCCGACATCGTCGATACCACCTTGCATCGCTCTGTCCATAGCTTCTGTGTGGTAGTCGTAGTCGTGTTTAGGACCTGTAGGATGGAGTTTTAAGTAGCTTTCTTTGTGATATGTTTCCTGAAACAGGATGTATGTACCTATACCTGCATCTTTGAGCTTGCGGTAATTTTCGACAGTAGTTGCCGCAATGTTTACGTTGACTCTGCGGATATCACCGTTTTTGTGATGCACGCTGTAGATAGTTTTGATGCACTCGAGTATGTATTCGATTGGGTTGTTTACAGGGTCTTCGCCTGATTCGATAGCAAGTCGTTTGTGACCCATATCCTGCAAAGCGATAACCTCTGCTCTGACTTCTTCCTGAGTGAGTTTTTTTCTTGGGATACGCTTGTTTTTTAAATGATATGGGCAGTACACACAACCGTTTACACAGTAGTTAGAAAGATAAAGCGGTGCAAAAATAACGATACGGTTACCGTAGAAAGCTAGTTTGATTTCTTCTGCAATCTTGTAGATTTCTTCTATCTTTTCAGGAATATCACACGCCAAAAGCACAGACGCCTCTCTGTGGGTAAGACCACTGCAGGTGTAGCCTGTAGCGGTTTTCTTTGGACGTGCTTTCTCTAAAATTTCGTCGATGAGTTCAAGGTTGTTTTTATTTTGCTCTGCGTATTCCAGAGTTTCTCTGATTTCAGCATCGTTGATAAATTCTTCTGCTTTCAGTGATTTCGGATTGTAAATTGCCATAGTGGTCACTCCTTTGTGGTATTGATATCGCCACGGTCAACAACGACTTCGTAGCCGATAGATTTCATTGATTGTTTTAGTTTGTTCAGGCTCTGGGCAGATTCTTCGCCTGTGCTGATTTTGCCGTCATAAAGTGCGTATTTTTTTCGTACAGATATAGGTGACAGGTTAGGCATAACTACATTTGCGCCTGATAAAATTCCGCATTCTCTGCCGTCTGTTTCGACTGTGCCCAAAGCAGTTGTCGCAGGCAGTAGGATGTTAGGCTTTATGAGTCTTATAATTGACAGAAGATAACAGCACAACTGCGCATCTCCTGCTTTGTAGTCTTTAAACTCTGTATCTTTGTGTGGGATAAACGGTCCGACACCGCACATATCAGGGGAAAAGTTTTCGATAAACTTTAAGTCCTGTGCGATATGCTTTGCTGTCTGATATGGTGAACCGACCATAAACCCGCAACCGACCTGATAGCCGATTTCTTTTAGGTCATAAAGACATTTTATTCTGTTATCAAGAGTTAAGTCGCTTGGGTGGAGTTTGCCGTAATGTATGCTGTCGGCGGTTTCGTGTCGCAGAAGATATCTGTTTGCACCGCTGTCATATAGTTTTTTGTAACTATCATATGAGCGTTCACCGAGAGAGAGAGTTACAGCACAGTCAGGGTGGTTGTGCTTTATCTGTCTTATAAGGTCGCACAACCAATCGTCTGTAAATGCCCCGTCTTCGCCACCTTGAAGCACAAAAGTGCGAAAACCTAAGTTGTAGCCCTCTTTGCAACATTCTAAAATCTCGTCTTTTGTAAGGCGGTAGCGGTCGCAATTTTGGTTGCTTTTTCTGATGCCGCAGTAGTAGCAATCGTTCTTGCATATGTTGCTGACCTCTATAAGTCCACGCACAAAAACCTTGTCAGAATAATATTTTTTGCGTTTTTCCACTGCGTATTTTTGGAGCAGTTGAGATGTCTCTTTGTCACGATGGGTGATTAGATATTCGTATTCGTCAATGCTCAGACTATTGGTGCTGTTTAATTTTTCTACTAATTCTAATGTCTTATTCATCTGTTATCACGTTTGAGTAGGCGGTCTTGACGGTTACTCCGTCAATGTTGCCGATTTTACCGCTTAGAGCGGCTATCATATCCTGTGGTGCATCAATCACAACGCTTATGACAGAAACACCTTTTTCGCGATATGGGATACCCATTCTGCCAATGATAAAGTCTGACGCTTCGTGGAGCACCAAATTCAGTTTTTCGGCAGAGTCGTTTTTTTCTACGATAATGCTCATAACAGCAACTCTCTTTTGCATAATAACCTCCAATAAAAAAGCCGTATCATAAAGATACGGCAAAAAAAGCATAATACACCCACTTGTGGCGGGTTGAAAAAAGCCGTATCTTTCAGTCAGAGTAATCTTTGTGTCAGATACTTTTGTACTTATATTATATATGAAAACTATGCATATTTCAAGAGGATATATTATACAATATCGCCTTTTGTGGTTGTATACTTTGCATATAGTGGTGGTATCTTGTTTGGCTGTTTATGCAGAAAAAATGCATATTCTGAAAAAATATGCAAGCAGTATTTGTTAAAATGAACATATTATGAGTACGTATAGGTTAAAACAGGGCTATTTTGAATAAATATGATAAAAACCGTTGACAAATATGCATAAACTCTCTATAATATATGCATACTTATTAAATTTTATGCATATTTATTCACGGAGGCGTATTTTTATGAACAAAGAAAATATCAAAAAGGTTGTACTCGCTTATTCTGGCGGACTTGATACATCTATCATCATTCCTTGGCTTAAGGAAAACTACAACAACTGTGAGGTTATTGCAGTATCAGGCAACGTTGGTCAGGCTGACGAGCTTGAGGGACTTGAGGAAAAGGCTATCGCTACAGGCGCATCAAAGTGCTATATCCTTGACCATACAGACGAGTATGTTGATGATTTTATCATTCCTACTATGAAGGCTGGTGCTGTATACGAAGATTATCTGCTTGGCACAAGCCACGCTCGTCCATGTATCGCAAAGGGTCTTGTTGAGATTGCTATCAAAGAAGGTGCTGACGTTATTGTTCACGGCTGTACAGGTAAGGGTAACGACCAGGTTCGTTTTGAACTTGCTATCAAGCATTTTGCTCCTAATATGCCAATCATCGCACCATGGCGTGAGTGGGATATCAAGAGCCGTGAAGAAGAAATTGAATATGCAGAGGCACATAATGTTCCTCTTAAGATTAACCGCGAAACAAACTACTCAAAGGACAAGAACCTGTGGCATCTTTCACACGAGGGTCTTGACCTCGAAGATACAGGCAACGAGCCACAGTATGAGAAGGAAGGCTTCCTTGAGATGAGCGTTTCTCCACTGCAGGCTCCTGACAAGCCAACATATATTGAACTTGAGTTTGAACAGGGTATTCCTGTAGCACTTGATGGCGAGAAGATGAGCGCAAAGAACATCATCTTAAAGCTCAATGAAATTGGCGGTGCAAACGGTATCGGTATCATTGACATTGTAGAAAATCGTCTTGTTGGTATGAAGTGCCGTGGCGTATACGAAACACCGGGTGGTACAATTCTTTACAAAGCTCACAAGGTGCTCGAGTCTATTTGTCTTGACAAGATGACAATGCACGAGAAAGAGAGACTTTCTATCACATTTGCTGAACTTCTTTATAACGGTCAGTGGTTTACACCACTCAGAGAAGCGCTGTCTGCTTTTGTTGACAAGACTCAGGAGAAGGTTACTGGTAAAGTAAGACTCAAGCTCTACAAGGGCAACATGATCAATGCGGGTGTTTGGAGTCCATATTCACTCTACAGCGAAGAAATCGCTACATTTGGTGAATCAGACTACGACCAGAGAGATTCTCAGGGCTTTATCAACCTTTTTGGTCTTCCAATCAAGGTTCAGGCTCAAATCGACGGCAAATAAGATTAACTCATCTGTCCTGCGCGGTTTTTTCTGTGCAGGACTGTTTCAATTTTTGACAGAAAAATATTGATATAATATAAGTTTTGGTGTACAATATATTGGTTAAGGATTTTTAAGTAAGAAGGTAATTGTTATGGCTAAAATGTGGGCTGGCAGAACAAGTGGCGAGACATCTAAAATCGCAGACGATTTTAACTCATCTATCCGCTTTGACTGCAAGATGTATCAGCAGGATATCAATGGCTCTATAGCGCACGCTATGATGCTTGCTAAACAGAATATCATCACACAAAATGATGCCGAGATTCTGGTCGAAGCACTCGGTAAGATTTTGGACGATTTAAACAGTGGTGCACTACAGATTGATATGGAGGCAGAGGACATACACATGTTTGTTGAGCAGGTGCTCACAAATCGTGTTGGTGACGTGGGCAAAAAACTCCACACAGCACGTTCCCGTAATGATCAGGTTGCACTTGATTTACGCATGTATCTGCGTGATGAGTGCGACGAGATTATTGAACTTACAAAGAGTTTGATAGAAGCACTTTGTTCTCAGGCAGAAGCCAACAAGTCGACTATCATGCCAGGCTATACTCATCTTCAGCGCGCGCAGCCTGTGACTTTCTCACATCATATGATGGCATATGCCATGATGCTTCTGCGTGATATTGACAGGCTAAAAGACTGCAGAAAACGTATGAATGTGTCCCCAATCGGTTGTTGTGCACTTGCCGGTACTACATATGATACAGACAGATATTTTGAGGCTGAAAAGCTACAGTTTGATTCTATAGCACTGAACTCTTTAGACGGTGTATCTGACAGAGATTTCTGTGTTGAGATGCTATCAGCTATTGCTTTGCTTATGATGCATCTTTCTCGTTTTTCAGAGGAGCTTATTCTCTGGTCAAGCTGGGAGTTTAAGTTTGTTGAGCTTTCTAACAGCTATACAACAGGCTCATCAATTATGCCACAGAAAAAGAACCCTGATATGGCAGAGTTAGTGCGTGGTAAAACTGCTCGTGTTTACGGTGACCTTATGGCGACACTCACTATGCTCAAAGGTTTGCCACTTGCGTACAACAAGGATATGCAGGAAGACAAGGAGAGCATTTTTGACGCTTGTGATACAGTAAAGATGTGTCTTAAAGTATTTGCTCCGATGATAGATACAATGACAGTACTCAAGGACAATATGAGAAAAGCTGCATCAGAGGGCTTTATCAATGCAACTGACCTTGCTGACTACCTTGTTAAGAAAGGCTTGCCGTTTAGAAGTGCGTACAAGATTTCAGGAAGTATAGTTGCATATTGTATCGAGAACAAGCTTATCTTGGAAACACTGCCTCTTGAAAAATACAGAGAATACTCTGAGCTTTTTGAAGAAGATGTATATAACGATATTGACCTTACAACCTGTGTCAACAAGCGAATCAGTGTTGGTGGCACATCAGTAGAGTCAGTAGAAAACCAGATTAAATTTGTGAAAGAGAAAATCTAAGATATGACAAAGGTTTTTATAGACGGAAGTGCAGGCACTACGGGACTTAGGATTTTTGACAGACTCAAAGACCGCACTGATATCAAGCTTATTACATTAAGCGAGAATTTAAGAAAAGATGTTTCAGCGAGAAAAGAAGCACTTAACAGTTGTGATATTGCTTTTTTATGTCTGCCTGATCAGGCTGCGAGAGAGGCAGTGTCGTTGATAGAAAACCCTGACACTGCTGTTATCGATACTTCTACTGCACATCGTGTGAGCGACGGCTGGACATATGGTTTTGCAGAGTTGCTTGAGTCTTATGATATCATCAGAAACTCAAAGCGTATTGCAAATCCGGGTTGTCACGCAAGCGGTTTTAACGCACTTGTTGCACCGCTCACAAAAGCAGGTGTAATAAAAAAAGACGCTAATCTTTCATGCTTTTCGCTCACAGGTTATTCCGGTGGCGGAAAACAGATGATAGCCCAGTATGAAGACAAAGACCGTGATGTGCTTTTAGACGCACCGAGAATGTACGGGCTTTCGCAATCACACAAGCATATTCCTGAAATGGTTAAAATCTGTGACCTCAAAAACGCACCTGCGTTTTGTCCTGTGGTTTCTGACTTTTATTCGGGAATGCAGGTGACAATACCTGTTTTCAAGAGTGATTTAAACGGCACGATTGATGATATCAAAGATGTGTACAAATCAGTATACACAGGTAAGATAGTTCACTTTGATGAAAACGCAGACGAGAGTGGATTTATGTCATCAAATGCGTTGTCGCTCAAAGACGATATGCAGATAACTGTATGCGGTAACGATAACAGAATATTGCTTATATCTCGTTTTGACAACTTGGGCAAGGGAGCGTCAGGCTCTGCTATTCAGAATATGAACATACTACTTGGTGCAGATGAATGCACAGGACTAAATATATAAAGGATAAATTTTTATGAAGATAATTTCAGGTGGAGTGTGTGCTGCAAAGGGCTTTAAAGCGGGCGGTGTGCACTGCGGTATCCGCAAAAATCAGACAAAAAAAGACTTGGCGTTGATAGTCAGCGACAAAAAAGCTGTGACAGCTTGTGTATATACAAGAAATTTAGTAAAAGGAGCACCGCTCACTGTTACAAAAAACAATATTGCAGACGGCTATGCACAGGCAGTTATCTGTAATTCAGGCAACGCCAACACCTGTAACGCAAACGGCATTGAGATTGCACAGAGCATGTGTGACCTCGTAGAGAAAACAACAGGGATTAACGCAAAAGATGTTGTTGTTGCATCAACAGGTGTTATCGGCCAGAAACTTTCAATAACTCCGATAGAAAACTCTATTGAGACACTATATAGTCAGGTATCATACAACGGCTCCTTTGATTGTGCAAGTGCAATTATGACTACTGATACAATAGCTAAAGAAGTTGCTGTTGAGTTTGAGATTGACGGCAAGGTTTGTCATATGGGAGGTATCGCAAAAGGTAGCGGTATGATTCACCCTGATATGGCTACTATGCTCGTTTTTATCACAAGTGATGTTTGCATCAGCAAAGAAATGCTTAAAAAAGCATTGAGAACTGATGTCGATGCAACTTTCAATATGCTATCCGTTGACGGTGATACATCAACAAATGATATGGTCACAGTCATGTGTAACGGTATGGCTGAAAATAGTGAGATAAATGCAGATTCACAAGCGTATGATACATTTATGAAGGCACTCAACACAGTGAACGTTACATTGTGCAGAATGATAGCTGCTGACGGCGAGGGCGCTACAAAGATGCTTGAGTGCAACTGCACAGGGGCAGACAGCATTAACACAGCTCGCACAGTTGCAAAAAGCGTTGTTTGTTCAAGTTTGTTAAAGGCTGCGATGTTTGGTGCTGATGCCAACTGGGGCAGAGTACTGTGTGCTATCGGCTACAGCAAAGCAGATGTCGATGTTACAAAAGTTGATGTTTCGTTCAAATCTGCAAAAGGTGAGATTTTAGTATGCAAAGACGGTGCAGGAGTTGATTTTTCTGAAGAAATCGCAAAAGAAATCCTGCTTGAAAAAGAAATCGAAATCAATGTTTCAGTAGGTGACGGCGAGTACAGCTCAAAAGCTTGGGGCTGTGACCTTACTTACGACTATGTAAAGATAAACGGTGACTACCGTACATAAGAGGTTGTTATGAAGAAGATAAAACTTTCTAATCCGGAGAGAGCACTGGTGCTCACAGAGGCTTTGCCATATATCAAGCGTTACAACTCAAAAGTTATCGTAGTTAAATACGGCGGAAACGCTATGGTTGACGATGAATTAAAACAGCAGGTAATGGAAGACTTGGTTTTGCTGTGGCTTATCGGTATCAAGGTTGTTCTTGTGCACGGTGGCGGTCCTGATATCGACGATATTATGACTAAACTAGGTAAAGA
Organism: Ruminococcus sp.; assembly: GCA_045604645.1. Taxonomy (GTDB): domain Bacteria; phylum Bacillota; class Clostridia; order Oscillospirales; family Acutalibacteraceae; genus Ruminococcoides. The sequence goes on from JAZUOM010000007.1 coordinate 58,377, forward strand.
GCCAAAGTGGGTAGACGGCTTGCGCGTTACTGACAAAGAGACTGTTGACATAGTACAGATGGTGCTTGCAGGTAAAGTCAATAAAACCCTTGTTAATATGGTCGAAGCAAAAGGTGGCAAAGCAATGGGTATCTCCGGTATGGATGGTATGCTCATTCAGGCAAAGATTAAAGACGAGCGTCTGGGCTATGTAGGTGAGATTACAAAAATCAACATCAAGCCTGTAGAAGATTTGCTTGAAAACGGATATATCCCTGTTATTTCAACTATCGGTTGCGACAAAGAGGGCAATGCGTATAACATCAACGGCGATACTGCTGCTGCCCATATCGCAGGTGCGCTCGGTGCCGAAAGACTTATTATGATGACTGATATCGAGGGCGTGTTAAGGGATAAAGACGACCCTAATACTCTCATTACAGGTTTAACAGTAGAGCAGGCACAGAATCTATACAAAGACGGTACGATAAAAGGCGGTATGATTCCAAAGATAGGTTGCTGTATCGAGGCTATCTACAAGGGCGTTAAAAACGTTGTTATTATGGACGGCAGAGTTCCGCACTCTATACTTATGGAGTTACTCACCGACGAAGGTGCCGGTACTATGATCAGAGGCGAAAAATAATGATTAAAGAAATAGACAAGCAATATGTGCTCAATACCTACAACCGCTTTGATTTGGCGTTAGTAAGCGGAAAAGGTTCTGTAGTTATTGATGAAAACGGCAAAGAGTATATCGACCTTACAACAGGTATCGGTGTTACTGCTTTTGGCATTGCAGATGACAAGTGGGTTGAGGCTGTAACTACACAGCTTTGCTCACTTCAGCATGTTTCAAATTTATATTACACTTCACCTTGTGCATTGCTTGCAAAGGCTATCTGTGAAAGAACTTCTATGTCAAAAGTTTTCTTCTCAAACTCGGGTGCAGAGGCTAACGAGTGTGCTATCAAGGTAGCCAGAAAATACGCAAGTGACAAGGGCTATGACAGGACAAACATATTGACACTTAACAACAGTTTTCACGGCAGAACTCTGGCAACATTAAGTGCCACAGGTCAAGACCACTATCACGAGTTATTTAATCCGTTGCCGTCTGGTTTTGTACACGCTGACGCAAATGATATTGACGCTGTAATTAATACTGCAAAAGAGCACAATGTCTGCGCTATTATGATAGAGTGTGTACAGGGTGAGGGCGGAGTTATCAAACTGGACAGTGACTTTGTCAAAGCAGTTGATAAGTTTGCTAAAGAAAACGATATACTGCTGATTGTCGATGAGGTGCAAACAGGAAACGGCCGTACAGGTAAGCTATACGCTTATATGAATTACGGCATCACACCTGATGTCTTCACTACTGCAAAAGGTTTGGGCGGAGGACTTCCTATCGGCGCCTGTGTTGTGGGAGAAAAAGCACAGAACACCCTAGGCTTTGGTGACCACGGCTCGACATATGGCGGAAACCCGGTAGCATGTGCAGGCGCGCTTTCTGTTATAAAGCGTATTGATGATGAGCTTTTGGCAGATGTATGCAAGAAAAGCGAATATATTTTTGAGACGCTTTCAAATGCTGATGGAGTAGAAAGTGTCAGCGGAATGGGTTTGATGATTGGTATAAAAACCAAGAAACCTGTGTCCGATATCATCAGAGAATGTATGCAAAACGGAGTATTGTGCTTAAGTGCTAAAGATAAACTGCGACTTTTGCCTGCACTCAATATTGATTTTGAACTGCTCAAAAAAGCGGTGGATACTATCAAATCTGCCTGTGCTTAAAGGAGAATGAATATGTCACTTAAAAACAAAGATTTTCTGAAATTACTTGATTTGACAAGTGAAGAGATAAACTACCTGCTTGAACTTTCTGCTGAGTTAAAAGCAAAGAAAAAAGCCGGTATCCCACACAGATTGTGTGAGGGCAAGAGCATTGCTCTGATATTTGAGAAGACATCAACTAGAACTCGCTGTGCTTTTGAGGTTGCTGCTGCTGATTTGGGTATGCACCCGACATATCTTGACCCGTCTGGTTCACAGATTGGCAAGAAGGAGTCAATCGCCGATACAGCGCGTGTGCTATCTCGTATGTATGATGCTATCGAGTACCGTGGCTTTGGTCAGGAGATTGTCGAAGATTTGGCAAAGTATTCTGACGTACCTGTGTACAACGGTCTTACTAACGAATTTCACCCAACCCAGATTCTCGCAGACTTTTTGACTATCAAAGAGCATTGTGGGGATTTAAAGGGCAAAAAGCTCGTATATATGGGTGATGCCCGTTACAATATGGGTAACTCACTTATGGTTGGCTGTGCAAAGATGGGTATGCACTTTGTTGCATGTGCACCTAAAAAGTATTTCCCAAGTGAAGAACTTATCAGTCAGTGCAAAGCTGTGGCAGAAACTACGGGTGCTACACTTGAGTTTATTGAGGACCCAATGGTAGCTACAAAGGGCGCAGATGTTATATATACAGACGTGTGGGTATCAATGGGCGAGCCTGATTCAGTCTGGGAGGAGCGAATTGCTGAACTCTCACCATATCAGGTGAACAAAGCGCTCATGGATAATGCAGGAGAGAAATGTAAATTTATGCACTGTTTGCCTGCATTCCACGACCTTAACACAAAGATTGGTAAAGAAATTTTTGAAAAATTCGGCATCACCTGCATGGAAGTCACAGACGAAGTATTTGAATCTGAACAGTCAATTGTGTTTGACGAAGCCGAAAACCGTATGCACACTATAAAGGCGGTAATCGCTGCAACACTGTCATAATGTATAAATTAAGGTCTCCGTTTTTGGAGACCTTTTTTATTTACAATTAAAATATTTGTATGATATAATCAAAACATAATAATGCTCTTTTGTAGGGCATAATAAAAAGGAAAGGAAGTATGAATATGTCAGTATTAAAGGTAACAATAGATAATTTTTATGAGGTTAAAAACAGCGATAAAACAGTTTTGCTCGATTTTTATGCGGACTGGTGCGGCCCATGCCGTATGGTTTCTCCTATCATTGATGAAATAGCTCAGGAAAATCCACAGATTTTAGTGGGTAAAATCAACGTTGACGAACAGCAACAACTGGCATCGGCTTTTTCGGTTATGAGTATTCCTACACTTGTTGTTATGAAAAACGGAGAGGTAGTCGCAAAGTCGATGGGCGCAAAGCCAAAGGCTCAGATTCTCAGTATGATAGAAGGCTGATTTTAAAAAGCTTTATAAAAGAGGAAAAGATATGGAACATATTTATGATATGGTCATCATAGGTGGAGGTCCTGCGGGGTATACTGCGGCACTTTATTCATCGCGTGCCGGATTTGATACTGTGGTGCTTGAGCGTATGGCCGTTGGTGGTCAGATGACACTCACTGACGTTATCGACAATTATCCCGGTTTTCCACAAGGGGTTGACGGCTTTACGCTTTCGTCTTATATGCAACAGGGTAGCGAGCGATTTGGTACCAAGACAATGTACGATGAAGTCGTGTCAGTTGATTTATCAGGCGAAGTCAAAGTAATTGAAACTGTGATGTCAGGTAAACTGTACGCAAAAACAGTAGTAATCGCAAGCGGTGCTAACCCACGGGAATTAGGGCTTGAAAATGAACAGGAGTTGCTCGGTCAGGGTGTGCATTACTGTGCTCACTGCGATGGCAGATTTTACAAAGACAAGATAGCAGTCGTGGTCGGCGGTGGTAATTCTGCTGTATCAGATGCGCTATATCTTTCGCATCTTTGCAAGAAAGTTTATCTTGTACACCGCAGAGATGTTTTGCGTGCTACCAAGATATATCACGACCCTGTAATGAAAGCAGAGAATATTGAGATTTGTTACAACAGTGTGCTGTCAAAAATTGAGACAGAAAACGGAAAAGTTTCTTCTTGTTCGCTCATTGATGTCAAGACTAATCTGAAGAGAGAAGTGGATTGCGATGGTGTGTTTATCAGCATTGGTCGCAAACCTGCTACAGAATTTCTGGATAATCAGCTTGAGCTTGACGGTGGCGGATATATTGTCGCTGATGAGTCTACAAAAACCGACATAGATGGCGTTTACGCTGTCGGTGATGTACGCACAAAGGTGCTCAGACAGGTTGTCACAGCGGTGGCTGACGGTGCTGTAGCTGCGCATTATGCAGAGGAATATTTGTCACGATAATTAATAGAATAATATAAAAATATGGAGGTATAATTATGTGTGAAATCAGATTTTTTGTATGCGAGCATTGTGGTAATATTGTAGGTCTTATCCACAATGCAGGAGTTCCTATGGTATGCTGTGGAACAAAAATGGTTGAACTTGTTCCAAATACGGAGGAAGCGAGCGTTGAGAAACATCTGCCTGTAGTGAAAGTTGAAAACGACAAGGTGTATGTTGAAATAGGCTCTACACCTCACCCAATGGTTGAGGAACACCATATTGTATGGGTGTATATGCAGACTGACCGTGGCGGTCAGCGCAAGTGTCTTGAGGTTGGTAGTGAGCCAAAGGTTACATTTGCTTTAGCTGACGAAAAGTGTGTTGCAGTATATGCGTATTGCAATATTCATGGCTTATGGAAAACAGATGTTGAATAATAAGATAAAGATATAATGTAAAACAAAAAGCTCCTGTCAGAAACGACAGGAGCTAATTTTATGTGTTATAGGAAGTTATCAGACAACACCCTGTGCGAGCATAGCATCTGCAACCTTTTCAAAGCCTGCGATGTTAGCACCCTTAACAAGGTCATATGTGCCATAGTATTTGAGTGAAGCATCAGCACAAGCCTTGTGGATGTTTACCATAATATCGTGGAGCTGGTCAAGTACCTGCTCTGATGAGAATACAGTTTTGCCTGCGTTCTGACCCATCTCGATACATGATGTTGCAACACCACCAGCGTTAGCAGCCTTAGCAGGACCAACGATAACACCGTTATCCTGTAAGTACTCAAGAGCCTCGTTTGTTGTAGGCATGTTAGAGCCTTCGCAAACGTATTTTGTGCCTGAAGCAACGATAGCCTTAGCATCTTCGATGCGGATTTCGTTCTGTGTAGCACATGGAATGTAAAGGTCTGCGTCAGCATATTCCCATGGCTTTTTGCCTGCTACGAATTTAGCATTAGGGAATCTGTCAGCATATGGAGCAACAACGTTCTGACCTGAATTTCTAAGGTCGAGCATGCACTGCCACTTTTCTTCTGTGTTTACGCCATCTTCGTCGATGATGTAACCATCAGGACCTGAGATTGTAACACACTTAGCACCGAGGTGTGTGAGCTTCTTAGCTGTACCCCAAGCAACGTTACCAAAGCCTGAGATAGCAACTCTCTTACCCTCAAGTGTATCGCCGTTGTACTTGAGCATTTCGTCAGCATACCAAACAATACCGTAACCAGTAGCTTCTGCTCTGCCAAGTGCACCGCCGTATGTAAGACCCTTACCTGTGAGTACACCACCGTCAAAACGGTCTGTGATTCTCTTGTACTGGCCAAACATATAGCCGATTTCTCTTGCGCCAACACCCATATCGCCTGCAGGAACGTCTGTTTCAGGACCGATGTGTCTGTAAAGCTCTGTCATGAATGACTGGCAGAATCTCATAATTTCAGCGTCTGACTTGCCGTTAGGGTCAAAGTCAGAACCACCCTTACCGCCACCGATTGGAAGACCAGTAAGTGAGTTTTTGAAAATCTGCTCAAAGCCTAAGAACTTGATGATACCGATGTATACGTTTGGAGCAAATCTTAAGCCGCCCTTGTAAGGACCGATAGCAGAGTTAAACTGTACACGGTAACCAGTGTTAACCTGTACCTGACCATTGTCATCAACCCATGGAACTCTGAACTTAACCTGTCTTTCAGGTTCGCACATTCTCTCAAGCAGAGCCTGCTTCTTGTACATTTCCTCGTTAGCCTCAATTACAGGACGAAGAGAGTTCAAAACCTCTTCTACTGTCTGAAGAAATTCCGGCTCGTTGGCATTTTTAGCTTTTACTTTAGCTAATACTTCATCAACATAAGACATAGTGAATATCCTCCTAAAAAAATAATTACAAATTAAAAGTGCGCTCTAAAATATAAATATACTAAAAACAAGCAGTAAATTCATATAAAAAGCATAGATAAAAAACAAAAATCCTGCACCTGTATCATTATAGAACTAATGGCATGCAAATGCAAGATTTTTCTGTATTTTTTCAGTTTTCTATAGAAATATGCATAAATTTGTATGTTTTATGTAGCATATTTGCAATATTGAAGAGAGAAAATTGCGTTATTTGTCATCTTTTTTGGATAAATAATCGTGAATTCCCACGGCAGCAGAGCGGCCTGCACCCATCGCAAGGATAACCGTTGCGGCACCTGTCACAACATCTCCGCCAGCAAAGACGCCTTTTTTTGTGGTCTGCCCGTTGATTTCGTTTGCAATGATACAGCTTCTTTTGTCTGTGTCAAGACCATCGGTTGTAGATGCAATCAGTGGGTTTGGAGAAGTGCCAAGCGACATAATAACCATATCGACATCAATGTCAAATTCAGAGCCCTGTATTGCAATTGGCTTGCGTCTGCCTGAACTGTCAGGTTCGGTGAGTTCCATTTTGACACATCTGATACCTTTTACCCAGCCGTCATCGTCTGTAAGAATCTCGACAGGGTTTGTCAGCATATTAAAGATTACGCCTTCTTCTTTTGCGTGGTGGACTTCTTCCATTCTTGCAGGAAGTTCCTTTTCACTTCGTCTGTAGATGATGTGAACTTCAGAACCAAGTCGCAGTGCAGTGCGGGCAGCGTCCATAGCAACATTGCCACCGCCAACGACAGCGACTTTTTTTGCACGCATAATCGGGGTGTCAGAATCATTTTTGAACGCTTTCATAAGGTTGGAACGGGTAAGATATTCGTTTGCAGAGAAGACACCGTTTGCGTTTTCGCCCTTAATACCCATAAATCGTGGAAGTCCTGCACCTGAACCGATGAATACTGCGTCAAAGCCTTCTTTTTCCATCAGTTCGTCAATGGTGACTGATTTACCAATGATGGTGTTGGTTTCGATTTTTACACCAAGATGCAAAAGCATTGCGATTTCTTTTTTTACGACATCTTCTTTTGGCAGTCTGAATTCAGGAATACCATACACAAGTACTCCGCCTGCTTCATGAAGTGCCTCAAAAATAGTAACCTCGTAGCCGTATTTCAGCAAGTCACCTGCACAAGCAAGACCCGATGGACCGGAGCCGATGATAGCAACTTTCTTGCCGTTTTTTTCGTGTTTATGTGGTCGTCTGATGCCTTTTTCCATAGCATAGTCCGCAACAAAACGCTCGAGCTTTCCGATAGCAACACTGTCGCCTTTGATACCCCTGATACACTTGCCCTCGCATTGGGTTTCCTGTGGGCAAACTCGTCCACAGATAGCAGGCAGAGTGTTGCACTCTGATATAAGCTTAAAGGCTGTGTCAAAATCGCCGTCTTTTACTTTTGAGATAAATTCAGGGATAGGCACACTAACAGGGCACCCCATAACGCACATCGGATTTTTGCATTCAAGACATCTGGACGCTTCAAGCATAGCCTCTTCTTTTGTATAACCAAGACAAACCTCATCAAAATTAGCAGCCCTTACTTTTGGGTCCTGTTCTTTGATAGGAACTCTTTTTAGCATATCCATTATTCGTCACCTCCACAGTGACCGCAACCGCCATGATGGGTGTCGCCCTCGATTTCTTTGAGATAAGCTCTGCCTTCAGCGGTTTTGTAAATCTGTTGGCGTTTCATAGCCTCGTCAAAGTCTACTAAATGACCGTCAAATTCAGGACCGTCAACACAGGCAAATTTCACTTTGCCGTCAACGGTAACTCGACATGCACCGCACATACCTGTGCCATCTACCATAATCGGGTTGAGGCTGACGATAGTTTTAATATTTTGCTCTTTTGTAAAAAGTGAGACAAACTTCATCATAATTATCGGACCTATAGCAATACACAGGTCGTAATTCTTGTTTTCTTTTTTCATAAGATTTTCAAGTAAATCGGTGACAAGTCCTGAAAATCCGTATGAGCCGTCATCCGTTGCGACATAGACATTTTTTGCAACAGATTTCATCTCGTTTTCTAATATAACGAGATCTTTTGTTTTTGCGCCGATAATGACATCGCAGTCAACTCCGTGTTCAAAAAGCCACTTTGCCTGTGGATAAACAGGTGCGGTGCCTAAGCCACCTGCTACAAAAATGATGTTTTTCTTTTTGAGTTCATCAACAGGGGTAGAGCACAACTCTGACGGACAACCAAGCGGTCCTGCTATATCACACAAAAAGTCGCCCTGTTGCATTTTTGACAGTTTTAATGAACCGCTGCCAACGACCTGAACACATATAGTCACAATGCCACTTTCTCTGTCGTAGTCACATATAGTAAGCGGTATACGCTCGCTGTTTTTGTCAGTACGCACTATTACAAATTGTCCCGGCAGACAATGAGAAGCAATACGCTCTGCTTTTATGTCAAACAAAAATATATTTTCACATAGTTTTTCTGATTTTGTTATCTGATACACAGTGTCACCTTCCAAAACCGAGTATGAATCTAACCTTTATAATAACCTATTTTAATTTTTGTTTCAAGGCGTAAGAAGAATTATACAAAACAAAAAAGCACCAAAACGGTGCTTTGAATCATCAGCTTTTAATGAGATGTATGTCACCTACAAGTTGATAACCTGCTTTTTTAAAGGTGTTTGATGCACCTTTGTTGCCTTTGTTTGTATATACCATAATGATTTTGCCCTTTTTAGATATACTGGCTGATGCAAAACTTGTGACAAGTGTGCCGCAACCTTTGTTTCGTTCACTTTTCTTTGTAGCAACAGAACGTACAGAACAAAACTCTCCTTGCTTGTCAGAAATAGCGCAAACTGAGATGATATCGCCATTTTTCAGCAACACATAGGTGCTTGATTTTTCACACAATTCGACCATCTTTTTTGCTCTGTTATTTTCCCAGCAAAACTCATCTGCCAAATCGTTGTAAAAGTCTAAGAGAGTATCAAAAAATTTCTTGTGGTATTTTTGTACAGTCAGGCAGTCATCCACGGTAACATCTGAGCCGACGTATTTGTATGCACCAAGTGAGAACTCGTCTTTTATCTGGTAGTCAAGATCATTGCTTACGATAGCATACATATCAGAAAAAGCCTGTGCTATGTTTGGCTTTGTAAAAAAATCCGGCTTTGCAATACCAAAATCTTTTACTACCTTTGCTATTTCTATTACAAAATCCATATCATTTGGCAGTTCGTTGTCTGTCCAAATCCACACGTTCTGGTGATTATATTTTCTGCATATTATTACACGTTTTGAGTCAGAGTACAGCTGTGTGTTTTCATATTGCTTTGAGGTTTCAATATAGTTGAATGTCAGTTTATCATTAAGATAAGCTTCACTTGAAAAAATCTCGTTATCAGCGGTAATTGCGGTGATTTTTGGAGTACTCATTATAAACACCTCGTACTAAAATATTTTGTGCTGTTTTAATGATGTTATTATTGTGTTATATGATAATATATTCTGAAAGTATAATCAACTATGTGTAGTAATATTTTTTGTTTTCTTAATCAAAAAACACCAAAGCTGTCAGTATCTTGTATACAAACATTATGTGGATTTTTTTGCTTTTATGGTCAAAATCATAGTTTTTCGCCTTTATTATTGATAATTTGAGTATTAAAGAGTATAATTATGAAGATTTATTATTGAAGATTATGGAAAATCTGAGGGAGTTTTCCATAATATCGAGATAGGGGACAATATCAAAATGAAGAGATTTTCGGCATTTATACTTGTTATTGTACTTATGATTTGTTTTGTGGCATGTAAAAAGCAGGAACAGACAAAACCGTCAGCAGATACTGATACACCACCTGTATTCAAAATAGGAATGGTGCTTGTGTCTTCTCAGGAAGCACCTGAATCAGTAACACACGTTGAAAGCATAAAAAAGGTTATGAAAGAGCATTCGCTTTCTGATGAGCAGCTTGTTTGTGAGTATTCAGTCAGAGCAGACGACGATTGCTATGAAAAAATAGCGCAGCTTGTCGATAACGGATGCGACCTTGTTATATCAAACAGTAATTCACATCAGGATTATATGAACCATGCGGCTACTGATTATCCTGATACTGATTTTGTTGTTATTGGTGGAGATACCGCAGCGGCATCTAGACTTGGTAACTTTTATAACGCATACACAAAAGTGTACGAGGCTCGTTATCTTTCGGGTGTTGTTGCCGGTATGAAACTCAAACAGCTGGATAAGACTAATGCTATAGCTGACATAAATCTTGATGATGACGGCAATGTCAAGCTTGGCTATGTCGGTACGTTGCCAAGTGCACAGGCAAGCTCAGCATACAGCGCTTTTTATCTTGGTGTGAAATCAGTATACAGCGATGTCGCGTTGAGCGTACAGTTCACAAACAAGAGATATGATATGCAGGCTGAAATTGACACAGCAAATCAGCTTATAGAACAGGGCTGTGTTGTTATTGCACAGCATAGCAGCTCTGTTGGTGTGGCTTCTGCGGTGAAATCTGCAAGCGAAAACGGCAAGGTGTGCTACTGTGTCGGATTTGACAGTGATATGAGTACTGTTTCACCTGATAACGCATTGGTTTCTGCTAAAATTGAATGGTCTGTATATTATCAAGAGTTGATAGACTGTGTACTTAATGACAAAGAAATTGAGCAGGATTGGTGCAAAGGTTATGAGGATCTGGCGGTGTCGTTGACTGAACTTAATTTGTGCTGTGCAGATGGCACACAGGAAAGACTTGATATGGTGCTTACCGGTATGAAGTCGGGTGAGGTTCAGGTCTTTGATACAGAAGAGTTTACGCGTAACGGCAAAAAAGTAAACACAGTGTATGTTACTGATACTGATAAAGACGATGTTCCTGATGAGGACCAGGCGATTTTTGACGGCTTTTTCCACGAGTCTTATTTCAGGTCTGCACCATATTTTACTATTGAGATTGATGGCATTACATTACTAAATTGATTTTTATAAAACCCGTATCGCATAGATACGGGTTTTGTGTTGACAATGCGTTGATGCTAATATATAATGCGGGTGTTATATAGTGAGTATGTACGCAAAGAGGAGAATAATATGATTGAAAGATTTGAGAAGTTTTCGTTTGCAATTTTTGAAATAACACGTTATTGGCATAAGCTTGCTGCAGAAGAAATGTCAAAATACGGACTCAAAGGACCACATGCAACCTATCTTATGGCATTGTACAGATTCGAAGACGGTATAACGGCGGCTAAACTTTGCGAGCAGTATGGCAAGGACAAAGCCGATGTGTCACGTATGATGTCGATTATGGAGAAAAAAGGTCTTGTTGTAAAACAAGCGGGTGGAAAAAACCTTTACAGGGGACTGCTTAAGCTGACTGATGAGGGTAAAAAAGCAGCCGAACATGTCAGAACACGCATAGCACAGGTTGTTGAATCAGCGGGCAAGGGGCTCTCTGACAAAGATAGAGAAAACTTTTATCATGCGATAGAGTTGATTTCTTCTAATATGCGTACACTGTGTGAGAATGGACTTTAGGTGTAATAATTGTATATATAAAAATGATACGATATCCCTGACGGCATGTTAGGGATATTTTTTTATTAAAATGAACCTTTGTGCACCTTTATGACTCTAATATATAGAATGAATTCATTTTTAATCTGAGTTTAGAAAGGGAGATAAATATGAAAGATAGGCTGAATAACGCATTTAAGGAGACACCGGAACGTTTTATATATACAATAGAAAGTGCTCTTAATAAAGCAAGGCTTTCAAAAAGCAAGAAAAGACCAAGTGTATCGTTAAGGGCTGTTATAGCTGTCGTGATTATTTTAGCTATATTGCCGAGTGCCGTGTTCGGAGCCGTTAAACTGTACGGCGCAGTCGCTAAGCGTGTGGGCAACTACGGCGTCAGTTTTAATATCAGCATCAACGAAGATGCACCACAGTATGTCAAGATGAATATTGATGTTCAAAAAGGTTTTGAAGAAGTAGAGAACACGGCTAGGATGAAATACAATAGGGATAACGGTGAATTTGGCTTTTCGATTTTACCGATGCGTTTTTACAAAAGCGTTGATTACACCACGCTTGAGCGCGACGTCAAGCAGTACAACGCGATGACTATTGCATCACGTCCTGCATATGAGCTGATAGGAACGGATAATAGGGACTTTGTGCGATACTTTGTATGGTATAATGAAGCAAATGTGCTTATGCTTATTTACCGTGGTGAAACCGTGACAGATAGCGAGCTTTCGGCTTTTGTAGATTGTATCAGCTTTACTGAGGGAACTGAAAACGACCACGATGAATTTTATGAGCCTGAAAACATACAGGAAAATACTGATGAGAACAGTTTATATGAGTATGAATATAATTATGTAGAAATGCCAATGAATACGGAAATTACTTTTGCAGGTTATAATGAAGAAACAGGTGAAAGTGATATCAAGGTGAAATCCGTAATAACAGGTATATGCGTCACTGATAATATCAATGGTCTTGATAAGAATGATATCAACTCGTTTTTTGAAATTGACGAGGTTGCGGACAGTAACGGAAAGTTGTTGCCGAAAACTGTTGAAATCTGGCAAAACGGCGACGGTATTAACACTGAAACAAAGATGCTCAGTACAGAAAGTAAGGAGCAAAAACTCGTGCTTATTGATATTGAGTACACTAACACTACAGACAAAGCTGCTAAAGTTTATATACCGCATCGATTCGAAACTCTTACAAAGGATGAAGAAGGTAGCTACATTCATACTGCCGACGTTGACAAGTCGCACAATATCACAGCAAACGGCTATTATGATGGGGAGATTTTCTATATGAGCTCACACGGCGAAAATGAAAAGGATTTTTACGTCCCAACTCTTAAGCCAAACGAAACGATGACTATCACCATCGGTTTGCGGTGCATTGACGAGCAACTTCCTAACGCTTATGTTGCGTTTAATCCTGTAACGGACGGAGTGATTGCTCCTGAATACAGCAACAACCCTTATACATGTTTCATTTTTAAGGTACAGTAATATGGATATAAATACATTTGAACGCCTGGTGCTGGACGCTCAGGATACGCTTTACAGAGTGTCGATGTCGATGCTGAAAAACGAGCACGATGCACAGGATGCTGTGAGTGAAGCTATACTGAAAGCGTACGAAAATTTGCACAAGCTTAAAAAACAGGAGTTTTTCAAAACGTGGCTTGTACGCATACTCATAAACGAGTGCAAGCATACGCTTAAAAAATCGGGAAGAGCTACTTCTTTGGAAAACGAAAAACTACCTGAAATCTCAAGCAGAGATAACCCGTATCAAAGCGTGGAATTGGGCGAGGCTATAGACAGGCTTCCTAAAAAAATACGTTTGGTTGTGGTGATGTTTTATGTAGAAGATTATTCTATAAAGGAAATTAAGCGTGTGCTTAATGTTCCTGAAGGCACAGTTAAGAGTCGACTCAGTAAGGGTAGAGCGTTACTAAAAGAAAACCTGAAATAAAAAATATCCCCCGACCAGAAAAGTCGGGGGATTTTTGTTTATTGTACTGAGTAGAGCATATCGCCGTAGGATGGATATGGCCAGTATTCTGTTGACATATCTTCTTCCATTTTGTCGCCTACAGCTCTTAGTTCGTTCATTACAGAAAGCACTTCGTCCCTGTAATATTCTGCAAGTACCTGTGGGTTTGATTTGTAAGTGTCAGCGTTGTTAAGATTTTGCTCCAGTTTTTTATAAAGGGTTGCAAACTGTGACAATAAATCTGACATTTCTGTCAGAAGTTTCAGTTCTGCATCAACTTTGATATCAGCACAAACACTACGCTTTTTAGCGATAGTGTCAGCGAGCTCGCCTGTGAATTTTGATACAGCAGGGAAGATATCCTTTTTTGCCATATTTATCATTGTCTGAGCCTCAATGGCGATAACATTTGAGTAGTTTGAAATCAGAATTTCGTAACGTGCACGGATTTCCTTTTCGCCGTATATATGGTTTTCTTCAAAGAGCTTTATGTTCTTTTCGCTGACAAAAAGTTTGAGAGCTTGCGGAGTATCCTTGAGATTTAAAAGTCCACGGCTTTTTGCTTCTTGCACCCATTCGTCTGTGTAGCCGTCACCGTTGAATATGATGCGCTTGTGTTCTCTGAAAGTCTGCTTTATAAGTCTGCGACATGCTGACTCGAAATTTTGTGACTGCTCCAATATATCAGCAAACTGCGACAAAGCCTGTGCAACAATGGTGTTGAGCATAATATTAGGACACGAGATGCTGATAGAAGAGCCAAGTGAACGAAACTCGAACTTGTTTCCGGTGAAAGCAAACGGAGATGTACGGTTTCTATCAGAGTTGTCTTTCTTGAAATCAGGAATAGACTCTACGCCTGTTTTCATCAGCACTCTGCCGTGTGATTCGTAATCTTCGTTGTGAATGATAGCGTCAACTACAGCCTCAAGGTCATCGCCCAGATACATAGATATGATAGCAGGTGGAGCTTCGCTTGCACCAAGACGATGGTCGTTGCCAGCGGTTGCAACAGATATTCTCAGCAAATCCTGATGCATATCAACAGCCTTGATAACAGCTGCAAGGAAGAGCAGAAACTGAAGATTTTCTTCAGGCTTTTTGCCCGGACTAAGCAGGTTTTCGCCTGTGTTTGTAGAAAGTGACCAGTTGTTGTGCTTGCCGGAGCCGTTGACACCTTTGAAAGGTTTTTCGTGCAAAAGACAAGACATACCGTGTTTTCTGGCGATTGTCTTCATGGTTTCCATTGTGAGCTGGTTCTGGTCTGTTGCGATATTGGTGGTTGTATATATAGGGGCAAGCTCGTGCTGTGCAGGGGCTACCTCGTTATGCTTTGTTTTTGAATATATCCCAAGTTGCCACAACTGCTCGTCAAGTTCTTTCATAAATGCCGAAACACGGTTTTTGATAGCACCAAAGTAGTGGTCCTCAAGCTCCTGACCTTTTGTGGCACGTGCACCAAAAAGTGTGCGACCTGTGTATTTTAAATCCTTGCGTTTGTCGTACATTTTGCGGTCAATGAGAAAGTACTCCTGCTCAGCACCGACGTTTGCAGTAACTCGTGTTACATCGTTTTTGCCAAAGAGCTTAAGTATTCGTACAGCCTCGTCGCTTACTCTGTCCATAGAGCGCAAAAGCGGAGTTTTTTTGTCAAGAACTTCGCCTGTATATGACATAAAAGCAGTCGGGATATACAGCGACTGGTCTTTTACAAAAGCGTATGATGTAGGGTCCCATGCTGTGTAGCCTCTGGCTTCAAATGTAGCACGGATACCGCCGTTTGGAAATGAAGACGCATCAGATTCACCTTTTGCGAGCTCTTTGCCGGAAAACTCCATAATAATTTTACCGTTTCCCGCAGGTGTCAGAAAACTATCATGTTTTTCGGCTGTGATACCTGTCATTGGCTGAAACCAATGTGTGTAGTGTGTGCAACCTTTTTCAATAGCCCATTCTTTCATAGCGTTTGCAACAATATTTGCAACAGCGATGTCAAGCGATTCACCGTTTCTGATAGTTGCTTTAAGTGCGCGGTAGGTGTCCTCTGGCAGACGTTCTTTCATAACCTGCTCGTTAAAAACGTCTATTCCGAAAATGCTTGGTACATCTATCATATATGTCCCCTCGATACATTAAAAAATACAGCAAAAGTATAGTATTATGCGTGTGATTTGTCAAGCGAATAAAGTGCTCAAAATCATCGTAAAAAACTCAAACCGGTTGTCAAAACTGAGATTATGTAGTATACTTTATATATATTGTTATGTAAGACAGGTGATTATAATGCTGAAATTCACAAAAATGCACGGAATCGGTAATGATTATGTCTATATCAACGCTATAGAAAATCATATCGCTGACCCGAACGCTTTGGCTATAAAGTTATCTGACAGACATTTTTCTATCGGTGGCGATGGTGTTATCCTTATTTGCGAAAGTGATATAGCAGATGCCAAAATGCGGATGTTCAACGCTGACGGGTCTGAGGGTATGATGTGCGGTAACGGTATACGTTGTGTTGGCAAATTTGTTTACGACAATGGTATCGTTGACAAGTCAAAAGATGTGGTGACTATTGAAACTTTAAGTGGTATTAAAACATTGAAGCTTACTATAGAAAATGGCAAAGCACAGATGATTAAAGTTGATATGGGAAAAGCAATACTTGAAGCAAGCGACATTCCTGTTTTGTATGACAGCGAAACTGTTATCAAAAAACCGCTTACAGTAAACGGCAAAGAGCACATTGTGACCTGTGTATCAATGGGCAATCCGCATTGTGTAACTTTTGTAGATGATGTTGATAGCCTTGATTTAGAAAAAATCGGACCGTATTTTGAAAATCACGAAGCTTTTCCACAGCGTATAAACACCGAATTTGTGAAAGTTATTGATGACCATACACTACAGATGCGTGTGTGGGAGAGAGGCTCTGGTGAGACATGGGCATGTGGTACGGGAGCGTGTGCAACGGTTGTTGCAGCGTGTGAGAACGGCTACTGCAAAAAAGGTGATGACATAGTAGTGCATCTGCGTGGCGGTGACCTTATCATCAACTATACTGATGAAACTGTATTTATGACAGGTTCTGCGACAAAGGTGTTTGACGGTGAAATAGAGATATAAACTTGATTAATAACTGCCTTTGCAGTATAATACTTTTGAATTTTTTATAAAGGACTGATAGGATATGAAAATCAATCACAATTACGACAATCTTGTGCCTAACTATCTCTTTGCAGAGATTGCTAAGCGCACTAATAAATTTATCGCTGAAAACCCTGACAAAAAGGTAATCAAGCTCGGTATAGGTGACGTTACATTGCCACTTGCACCAGTTGTTGTTGATGCTTTCAAAAAGGGTATTGATGAACTTGCAAACAAAGATACTTTCAAGGGATACCCTGACTATGAGGGTTACGAATTTGCACGCAAAGCTATTGCTGATTACTACGCATCATTCGGCGTTAGCGTTGACAAAGACGAAATTCTTATCAACGATGGTGCAAAATCAGACACAGGTAACTTTGGCGACATTTTTTCAGAAGATAACATCGTACTTGTTACTGACCCTGTTTATCCTGTTTATGTTGACTCTAACATTATGGCAGGCAGAAAGATTGTGCTAGCCCCTGCTACAGAAGAAAACGGATTCTGTGCTATGCCTGATGAGAATGTGAAAGCTGATATCATTTATCTGTGCTCACCTAACAATCCTACTGGCTCTGCTTATAATATGGACCAACTCAAAGTCTGGGTTGATTATGCTCTCAAAAATGACGCTATCATTCTCTATGATTGCGCTTATGAGGCGTTTATTACTGATGATTGTCCACGTTCTATTTTTGCTGTTGAAGGCAGTAGACAGTGTGCTATTGAATTTTGCTCACTTTCTAAAACAGCAGGCTTTACCGGTGTTCGTTGTGGTTACACAGTTATTCCTAAGGAGCTTGAGCGTGACGGTCACAATATCTACAAGCTGTGGTACAGAAGAGAAGCTACAAAGTTCAACGGCGTTTCTTATCCTGTGCAGTGTGCTGCTGCTGCAGTATTCTCGCAAGAGGGTCAGAATCAGATTAAAGAAAACCTAAGCTACTACAAAGAAAATGCAAAGATTATTTCAACTGCACTTGATGAGCTTGGCATCTACTACACAGGTGGTAAGAACTCACCATACATCTGGCTCAAGTGCCCGAATGGTATGGGTTCTTGGGAGTTCTTTGATTATCTCCTTGAAAACGCTAATGTTGTCGGTACACCGGGCGAGGGCTTTGGCGAATGTGGCAAAGGCTACTTCCGTCTTACATCTTTTGGTGACAGAGATAACACCATTGAGGCGGTTGAGCGTATCAAGAAACTTCTTTCAAAATAATTAAATAGTCACTGTAAAACTCCCTGCCATCTGGTGGGGAGTTTTTGCATAGCGATAGGATTTAGTTGATATCAACAAATCAGTTTTTTCAGATTTGGATATTATGATACTACCAAGTGTGAATTTATATATGGTATAATAAATATGTAAAGTTTGGGTGCTATGTATTGATGCCTGAAAAAACATAAAAAATTTTTATTTTGTGAAACAAAAACACCTTTTCGTGTGTTTTATTTATGAAAGGACTCAGTTTTGGGTTTTATTAATTTTTGGGAGGCGAAAATATGAAAAAATTAGTAAGCGTTTTATTAACTGTAGCACTGATGTTGTTTGTATTTGTGATACCTGCAAATGCTAATGAAATTGACTACAAGTTTGGTGATGTCAATAAAGACAATACGGTTGACGTAATGGATGCTACTTTAATTTCACGCCATTGCGCTAATATTTTGGAGCTAAAACATATTGAGTATGCACTTGCGGATTTTGATAATGATGATGATGTAACGGTGCTTGATGCAACCTCAATTCAGAAGTATGTAGCAAACCTGATTGAACATCCAAGAAAATCTGAATATCTTGAATATTATGTTGAAATCGAGGATATTAACATAAAGCCTAATTCAGGGTCTAAGCTGGTAACAGATAAAAGCATATTGTTTACAGTTGAATTTGATGATGTGTATAACACTGAAAATGACAAAAATGTTTGCTATGAGTACACCTTCAAAGGTATAACCGATGAAACATATTACGAAAAATATGTGCGCGACTTAATTACTTATCCTCATGTTGGATGGTCGTTTGAAAATCCTGGTATATATGAAATTGAAGTAAAAGTGTATCGTAAATATTACACGGGTAGCTATACATTTACTAAACAATTTGAAGTTGTGCCTGGATTTGAATTTGATGAGATGCGATTTGCTAATTATAACCATTTGGGTTACTATTACGGTAATTTCCCTGAAAAGCCTGAAGGTGTGACAGCAATAGAATATCAGACTGTTGTTAATTGTCAGGCTGCACCTGTAGGTCTAGGATATAATAGCAAAAGTACTCATTTTGTTGCTTTAGTACACACAAAAGAAGAGTACGACAATCTTTTTGAGGTGGAAAACACGGAGTTTGATGATGAGTTTTTCAATGATAAAAGCCTTGTTGTAGCTGTGTCCCAGGGTACAGATTATTACGATTATTTTCAGTTTGCAGGAGTGTCCTGTAAAGATGATGTTCTGTATGTAAGTGTTGATCATGGTAACAGCAATCCTGATCCGATGACAGCAGCTCCGACAGCACCTGTTTGGTATTCATTTGCATCAGTAGACAAAAGTGATGTAGAACACATCACTAGGGTGCAGAAAGTACGTTGATATGTAAAAACCCCGCAGGTAATCCTGCGGGGTATCTTTATGTTTGTATTAAAATAGGAATGATTAGAATTTAACTTTATCTGCAATATATGCTGAAAGTTCATCAATCTTGATTCGTACCTGCTCCATAGTGTCACGATCTCTGACTGTTACACAGTTGTCTTCGAGTGAGTCAAAGTCGTATGTGATACAAAGTGGTGTGCCGATTTCGTCCTGACGGCGGTAACGCTTACCGATAGAGCCTGCGTCATCGTATTCAACCATAAAGTCTTTTGACAACTCGTCAGCTAGTGCTTCAGCCTGCTCGCCTAACTTCTTTGAAAGTGGCAAGATTGCTGCCTTGAATGGTGCAAGATATGGGTGAAGTCTGAGCACGGTTCTTACATCGTTTTTCTCTGCATCAACAACTTCTTCGTCATAAGCTTCAGTTACGAGTGACAAAAAGAGTCGCTCAACACCCAAAGATGGCTCGATAACATATGGGATGTATCTTGAGTTATCAGTTGGGTCAAAATACTCAAGGCTCTTGCCTGATGTGTTCTGGTGCTGTGTAAGGTCATAGTCTGTTCTGTCAGCAATACCCCACAACTCACCCCAACCGAATGGGAACAGGTACTCAAAGTCAGTAGTAGCCTTTGAATAGAAGCAAAGCTCCTCTTTGTCGTGGTCTCTAAGACGTAAGTTCTCTTCTTTTACACCAAGCGAATATAAGAAGTCACGGCAGTATGCTCTCCAGTAGTCAAACCACTCTAAATCTGTGCCCGGTTTGCAGAAGAACTCAAGCTCCATCTGCTCGAACTCTCTTACTCTGAAGATGAAGTTACCAGGTGTGATTTCGTTACGGAATGATTTACCAATCTGCGCAACGCCGAAAGGAACTTTCTTTCTGCTTGTACGCTGGATGTTAGCAAAGTTTACGAAAATACCCTGTGCTGTTTCAGGACGAAGGTAAATCTCAGATTTTGAATCCTCAGTTACACCCTGAAATGTCTTGAACATAAGGTTAAATTGTCTGATATCTGTGAAGTTGTGCTTTCCGCAGTTTGGACAAGGAATTTGCTTTTCTTTGATGTAGTCGGTCATCTGCTCGTTTGTCCAGCCAGCCACAACTGTGCCGTCAAAATCTTCAATAAGGTTGTCGGCACGGTGACGAGTCTTACAGTCCTTGCAGTCCATAAGCGGGTCAGAAAATCCTCCTAAGTGACCTGAAGCAACCCAGGTAGTAGGATTCATAAGGATAGCGGAGTCAAGACCTACGTTGTACTTGTTCTCCTGTACAAATTTTTTGAGCCATGCTTTTTTGATATTGTTTTTAAGCTCCATACCAAGTGGGCCGTAATCCCATGTGTTTGCAAGGCCACCGTAAATTTCAGAGCCCGGATATACAAAGCCTCTGCCTTTGCACAGAGCGACAATTTTTTCCATTTGCTTGTCGGTATTTTTCATAAAATTCCCTCCAAAGGTTAGTTTTTCATACATCATATATAGTACATTTTTGTACGAATATTGTCAAGCAAAATACTTTTTTTCTGATTTCTATATATAGTGAGAGTGAACGGCGACGCTTACAAAATGTTGTGTGCAATGTTAAAAATAAGGAATTTTTAGAAAAAACAGGATTTTTACTTTTATTTTGTTGACAAGTACTTTTTGTGGTGGTATTCTACAATTAAAGAATATCTTTAATTCGGTACTGTGATGCCGACAAGGTTTCTGCAAATAAGTTTAAATTATGACCTTGTTGTATTTGCTTCAAGGTCATTTTTTGTTTTATGAGGTTTTTTATGAAACTTAAAGCACAGATATTAAACGAAACAGACATAATGAGAATTTTAAAGCGAATTGCACACCAGATTATTGAGAAAAATCGTGGCACAAGCGATTTGTGTCTTATTGGTATCAAATCTCGAGGAGTGCCACTTGCAAACCGTCTTGCTGATTTGATTTTTGAGATAGATTCAAACAGGGTCGAGGTTGGCGAACTTGACATAACCCACTATCGTGATGATATCGAAAAAAGCTCTGACAAAACTGTGCTCACTGATACAAAGGTTGATTTTGATATCAAAGGCAAGACCGTGGTGTTGATTGACGATGTCATATTTACAGGGCGTACTGCACGTGCGGCACTTGATGCTGTGCTTGATTTGGGCAGACCATCTCGTATACAACTTTGTGTGCTTATTGACAGAGGACACACAGAACTCCCGATAAAGGCGAATTTTGTGGGGAAGAATATTCCTACATCACTTGATGAGGAAGTAGCAGTAAAACTGTATGAAACTGACGGCGAAAACGCTGTGACTATATATACAAAGTAAATCTTTATATAAAATCTTGGGGGGAGAAAAATGAAACTTATTTATGACGTACACGACAAACCAAAGTTTTCTGCACTTGTTGTCTTTGCAATTCAGCAGTTGCTTGCTATTATGGCGGCTACACTTGTAGTACCTGTAATTGTTGGCAACGGTATGAGTTCTGCTGCTGCACTTTTTGGTGCGGGCTGTGGCACACTCGTCTATGTTTTGTTTACAAAGGGAAGAAGTCCGGTGTTCCTTGGCTCGTCATTTGCTTTTATCGGCTCTATGACCGCTGCTTTTGCGGGTGCTGCATCTGTGTCTGTTGGCTATCTTGGCATTATCATTGGTGCTGTTATGGCAGGACTTGTGTATGTAGTGATTTCTGTTGTTGTAAAGCTCGCTGGTGTTAAGTGGGTGTCAAAACTGATGCCGGCTGTTGTTATTGGTCCTGTTGTCGCAATTATTGGTCTGTCACTTTCCGGTAATGCTATCGGCGATTTGCAGAAGGTTAACTATGCTCTTTCTGATGGCAGTACACCAGGCTCACCGTATGTTGCTATTATTGTTGGTCTTATCACACTTGCTGTTACAATGCTCAGCTCTGTTTACGGAAAGAAATCATTGAAGCTTGTTCCGTTTATTATGGGTATTTTAGCAGGTTATCTTGCAGCATCAATTTTCTATGTAATTGGTGTGCTCACAAACAACAATGCGCTTATGATTATTGATTACTCTCCACTTGTAAATACGTTTTCAGATATTTCTTTGAGTAGTTTTATCAGTGTTCCTGATTTTACATTTGTGACAGCTCTTGGTGGTTTCTCACAAATTACAGGCTCATATATTGCCACAGTTGCTATGGCATATATCCCGGTAGCTTTTGTTGTGTTTGCAGAGCATATTGCTGACCACAAAAACCTTTCTACTATTGTTAATCGTGATTTGCTCGAGGACCCGGGTCTTTCACGTACATTGCTCGGTGACGGTGTAGGCTCCATGGTTGGTGCAATATTTGGCGGTTGTCCTAACACAACATACGGCGAATCTGTGGGTTGTGTTGCAATTACAAAGAATGCGTCTGTTTACACAATTATCACTGCTGCAATTGGTGCCATCCTGATTTCTTTTATTACGCCATTTGTTGCTTTTGTAAACTCTATCCCATCATGTGTAATGGGCGGTATCTGTATGGCACTTTACGGATTTATCGCTGTATCCGGTCTTAAGATGCTCAAGGACGTTGATCTTGACGAGAATAAAAATCTATTTGTCGCATCTGTTATCTTTATCTCTGGTATAGGTGGACTTACGCTCACATTCAACGTAGGCAAAGGCGCAATCACTATTACAGCTATCGCTTGTGCTTTGATTCTTGGCATACTGACAAACCTTATGCTTTCAAAAGCTAAGAGTGACACTGAAGAATAAAAAGAAAAAATACTAACAAAAACGCACCGTGATAATCGGTGCGTTTTTTGTATGGATGCAGTTATAAAAGAATGAAATTGTTTTTGCAAAATTCAATAAGTCCTTCGTTGCGCATCTTACACAATTCGTTTGACATAGCACTTCGGTCGACTGACAGAAAGTCAGCAAGTTCCTGGCGATTGAATGGTATTGAAAAACTGTTGCTACCATTAAGTTTTGATTGGTTAGAAAGGTATGAAATGAGTTTTTCGCGCGTTGTGCGTTTTGATATGTGCGTCAGCTTTTGAACTAAACTTCGGTTTTTTTGTGTGAGCGCTATAATCAGATTCTGTATTACTGTGCAATGGAATGCACAGACGCTTGAACACACTGTCATAAGTCTTTTTACGTTTAAAAACGCTACCATAGAATCGCTTGTTGCGACAGCGTCATTAAGAACAGCACAGCTTTCGTATACAGCAAACGATTCACCAAACATTTCACCTGCTGATACTTCGCTTATGATACTGCGGTTGCCCCAGTAATCATCCGACTGAATATGAACCGAACCACATAGCAGTACGCAGATATTGTCGATATATTCTCCTTGCCTGAAGATATATTCACCTTTTTTATATTCCTTGAACTTAGCACCCAGACAACTAAGCATAGGTTCGATATCAGTTTCACTGACACCACGAAATAGCTTAGTATGTTTTAAAATATCTATATAATTTCTCATAAAACCTCACTATGTTGTAAATACAACAGATTTGTTGTATTTATTCTATTATAATATGACCATAAAGTCAATGGAGGTATGATTAAATGATAAGAAAAATTATTAAAATAGATGAAGAAAAATGCAACGGTTGCGGTCTGTGTGTTAATGCGTGCCACGAGGGAGCAATCGGTATGGTCGATGGTAAGGCAAAACTTCTCAGGGAAGACTACTGTGACGGGCTTGGCGACTGCTTGCCGGCTTGTCCTATGGGTGCTATATCCTTTGAAGAGAGAGAAGCACTTGCGTATGATGAACAAGCAGTAAAAAATGCAACGCTACCGTGTGGGTGTCCTGGCACAGCATCAAAACAGTTCAAAAGAGAGTTTGGCGATATATCATATGCTTCACCTGTTTTCAGCCGACTTAACCAGTGGCCTGTGCAGATAAAACTCGTACCGGTAAACGCTCCGTATTTTGAGAATGCTGATTTGTTGATAGCGGCTGATTGTACTGCATTTGCGTACGGGAATTTTCACAATGAGTTTATAAAGAACAGGATAACTCTCATTGGTTGTCCTAAACTTGATTCATGTGATTATTCAGAAAAGCTTACACAAATTATTAGCAACAACAATATAAAGAGCGTTACTGTTGTAAGAATGGAAGTGCCGTGCTGTGGTGGTATCGAAAATGCTGTGAAGAATGCACTTATGAATAGTCAAACGTTTATTCCATGGTCAGTAATCACCGTTTCGACTGATGGTAAAATTTTAGATTAATCTATTATTCACTTTATATTTAAACTGTGTTATAATACTACCAGTAGTTTAAAAAAGGAGTTATATAAATGTTTGTTTCAAATGATATAAAATACATAGGTGTAAACGACCATGAAATCGATTTGTTTGAGGGTCAGTATGATGTGCCTAACGGTATGGCATACAACTCTTATGCTATTATCGACGAGAAAATAGCTATTATGGATTCAGTAGATGTAAATTTCAAAGACCAGTGGCTTTCTAATATCACAGCTACTTTGGGTGACAGAAAGCCTGATTATCTTGTAGTTCAGCATATGGAGCCTGACCATTCTGCAAATATAGAAAGTTTTATAAGACAGTATCCTGATGCAAAGATAGTGTCATCTAAAAAGGCATTTGCTATGATGAAACAATTTTTTGGTACTGATTTTGAAGATAAGCAAATCGTAGTGGGTGAGGGTGATACATTAACTTTGGGTGCACACACACTTACATTCATTACTGCGCCTATGGTTCACTGGCCTGAGGTTATTGTGACATATGACGATGTTGACAAAGTGCTGTTTTCAGCAGACGGCTTTGGCAAATTTGGTGCTTTAGACATAAAAGAAGACTGGGCGTGTGAGGCACGACGCTATTATTTTGGTATAGTAGGAAAATACGGAGCACAGGTGCAGGCACTCCTTAAAAAAGCATCAGCACTTGATATACAGATTATCTGTCCGCTTCACGGACCGGTGCTTTCTGAAAACCTTTCTTACTATATCTCTTTGTACGATACATGGTCAAGCTACAAAGCTGAGGACGAGGGTATTGTGATTGCATATACTTCTGTTTATGGGAATACTAAAAAAGCGGTACAGTTGTTAGAACAGCAGTTGCTCAGTAGCGGTATTAAGAAAGTTGTTACAAATGACCTTGCACGATGTGATATGCACGAGGCGATTGAAGACGCTTTCAGATATGATAAGGTTGTGTTTGCAACGACAACATACAATGGCGATATTTTCCCGTTTATGCGTGAGTTTATCGACCATCTTGCAGAGCGTAATTTTCAGAATAAAACAGTTGCGTTTATCGAAAACGGAAGTTGGGCAGCGACAGCTGCAAGAATTATGAAAGAAAAACTTTCGAAATGCAAGAATCTTGACTTTATTGATACAACGGTTACTTTGAAATCTGCACTTAATGATGATAGCAAAAAACAGCTTTTGACACTTTGTGAAAAGTTGTGTAATGATAGCAAAACGGCTGGAGGTGAAACAAGTATGAAATACGCATGCGATGTATGTGGCTGGGTTTATGATGTAGAAAAAGGCTCACCGGAAAATGGTATTGCGCCTGGCACAGCATTTGAGGATTTACCAGAAGATTTTGTTTGTCCTCTTTGTGGAGTCGGTAAGGAAGAATTCAGCAAAGTTGATTAAATAAAATAACACAAGTAAAGTCGGGGCAGTAACCCCGACTTTTTTGTTGCACAATGAATTTATGGGTGGTATAATCGTCGTATATGAAAGGAAGTTTTTAGATGAATAGTAAAATGGAAGGAGAATTTTTGGTGCCGCTTAGCTTGTGTGACAACACATCACATCTGAGCGTTAATTCGATGTTTACTTTGTTTATGGATATAGCAACACAGCACGCTGATACATTAAAACTGGGTGCTGACGATTTGGGTGAAAATCTGTTTTGGATTGCGACAAGAACAAAGGTGATTATTGATAGCAGACCAAGGATGTCACAGAAAGTCAAACTTGCCACATGGCCACAAAAAGCGGTGCGTGTGCGTGCTAACAGAGACTACACAATCAGCGACGAAAACGGAACTATGATAAGGGCAAAAAGCGAGTGGGCTGTTGTTGATATCAGCACAGGAAAGCTACAACGACTTGACGATGTTTATCCTGCTGACTTTGTTTTTTGCAGCGATACTGCTGTTGAAGAGCCTTTTAGCCGTGTGAATGCTGATTTTTCTGATGCAGAGGAAATTGCACAATACACCATAAAATCAACGGATATTGATATGGTTGGGCATATGAATAACAGTGCATATATCAGAGCATTTATGGGGATTTTCTCGTGCGAGAGCCTTGCTGACAGCCCAATAAAAGAAATCGAGATTGCGTACAAAGCACAGAGTTATGAGGGCGAAACTCTTACTATCAGAAAGAGAGAAGCGGAAGACGCGTATGAATACGCTATGATAAAACCAGATTCTACTGTGGCAACCATATTAAGGGTCGTAAGAAGATGATATGTAATAAGTTCTCAGCAAGAGTATTATCGGCATGCACGCTCAAAATACTAGCGTGTGTATTTATGCTTGTTGACCATATGGGTGTTGTGTTTTTTTCGCAATATGAGTGGATGAGGATAGTCGGCAGGCTTGCGTATCCGCTTTTTGCGTTTTTTATAGCAGAGGGTTGCAGGTATACAAGAAATAAACTGAAAAGATTTTTGTCTGTGTTTGTACTGGGGCTGATTTGTGAGGGTGTTTACATAGCATTTACTGGTGAATATTATGGAAACATACTGCTTACATTTTCGCTATCCATACTACTGATATATCTTTTACAGGCATCAAAAAAGGTATTTTGCAGATGTCGTTTTACGGGTGCTATGATGTTTGTGCTGTTTGGTGCAAGCTTGTTTTTAGCATATCTGTTTTGTAAGCATATTGGTGTTGATTATGGATTTTGTGGTGTTATTACACCTGTGCTTGTTACTGTGTTTGACAGCGTTTCAGATAGCGCAAAGCAAAAATACAACCTTGTGCACAGCAGGATTATTTCACTGTTTATGCTTGCTGTTGGTCTGGTGCTTATGGCACTTGAAAAAACCGCACTTGGGTGTCAGTTATGGGCACTGCTTGCGCTGGTGTTGCTTGTGCTGTATAATGGGCAAAAGGGCAGATACAGCCTTAAATACGCATTTTATCTTTTTTATCCGTTACATTTAGCAGCATTACAGATAATAGATACGATTATACAATATAACAAATTCTGAAATCGGGTGATATTATGTCAAAAGGAAAGAAAGCCTTGTTTATAATAATTGCGGTTGTGTTTGTGGCTGCGGTGTTTGCACTGGTGTTCTACCTGCTTGATAGTTCTCAGGATAACAGTCAGGCCGCAGTACAAAAAAAGGGAGAGGTCAATCAGACTGAGGTTGTCACAGAACCTGCAACGCAACCACCAACTGAAAATGAGGGTGTGGATATCAGCGTTGATGATATGACACTTGAGCAAAAGGTTGCGCAGATGATTATGGTGAGTTGTCATCAGGGAATAGATATCGAGGGTGCATCAAAATACGGCGTTGGCGGAATATGCTTGTACTCTTATTCTTTTGAAAACAAAACAAGCGGCGATGTAGTTGATATGATTGAGTCGTTTCAGGGCTTGTCAGACGTGCCGATGCTTGTGTCAGTAGACGAAGAGGGCGGTACGGTTAACCGCGTGAGCATTAACCCTAATCTGAGAGAGTCACCATTTTTGTCGCCATCAGAGCTTTTTACTCAGGGTGGTATGGACCTTGTGATAAGCGATACTCAAGAAAAAGCAGAACTGCTTTTATCACTTGGCATCAACGTGAATTTAGCACCTGTATGTGACGTGCCTCTTAGTGAAGATAATTATATATATGACCGATGTTTCAGTCTTGACCACAACAGCACATGTGATTATGTGTCAAATGTTGTAAAAACAATGAAAACTGCTGGTATTGGCTCAACGCTCAAGCATTTTCCGGGTTATGGTGGAAGCGTAGATACTCACCAGTCAATGTCTTATGATACACGCGATTACTCTGCGTTTGAAAACGGTGATTTTCTGCCGTTTGTTGCGGGTATAGAGAGCGGTGCTGACTGTGTGCTTGTAAGCCACAATATCGTCACCTGTATGGACGAGAATATGCCGGCATCCCTGTCAAAGCCTATCCACGATATCCTGAGAAATGATTTGGAATTTGACGGCGTTGTTATGACAGATGATTTGGTTATGGAGGGTATCACACAGTTTACTGACGGAGAAAATGCGGCGGTTTGTGCTGTTGTTGCCGGCAATGATATGATAATCTGTGAAGATTACAGAAGTGCCGTCAATGCTATTGTAAAGGCAGTGAACGATGGCGAGATTTCAGTTGAGCAGATTGATAATTCAGTAAATCGCATTTTAGAATGGAAAAAGTCACTTGGACTTATCTGAAAAAAGACATAAAAAAGCACGGGTACAAAAGATTATATGTACCCGTGCTTTTATCATTTAAGAGTTTACTCGTTTGACATCAAGTGCGCCACAGCAGTATTCGCAAATCAGCGTTTGACCAAAGTTTACATAAATTGAAGCACCACATGTGTTGCAGATGCACAGCTGATGTGCCCAGATGCTTTTCTTGAATTCGATTTCATATGTTATGGTGTTTACAAACGCACCCTCAAGCTCGCCCGTATCGATAAGTTTATTGATACGTGTTATTACCTTGTTTTTGTCAAGACCTGTTATTTCAGAAATTGATAAAACAGATGTTATGTGAGATTCCTTGATAAGAGTAAGAACAGCTTTGTATTGATTTGCACGCTTGGCAAAAATAAAATACACAATAAGCATATATATGCCCAGAAAAAACGCGGGGATATACATGAAACTTAGAATAGCAACAGAGTCGGTTTCAACTGAGATAATGTAAATATAGGAAAGCATAAAAAGCGAAAGGAAAATATCGCACACAGCGGTGTAAAGTATGGCTTTGTTGTTTTTTGTGCAATACTTGTTGTCCAGTACGGTGTTTAATATCACAAGCACAATTCCGACAGGTGAGAAAAAGAATCCGATAACACCGGCGATATACCATTTTGTTGCGGGATTTTTATTTGTTGCTTTAGTTTTCATAACTTTGCTCCACAGTAATCGCAGATATGTTCTGCGTTTTTGTTAAGTACGGTTGTGCCTGCACATTTAGGACATTTTATTGCGATTTTATTTGAAATTCCGTTTATGATAACTTCTTGGTCATGGTGATAAATATAGATATTTCTGATAGTATCGTTGTCTATGAGCGACTGAATATCAGTACAGACCTTTGAGTATGTGCTTTTGAGTATCTTTGCAATTTCATTTATGTTTGTGATTTTCTGAACAAACAGGATATTAATATATTTGTTTGTTAATTTGCCTTTTTCTTTGAATATGAATCCGAATATAGCAAGTGCTACTGAGATTAGCACCCAATATGTAACAAAGGAGCTGAGTATAAGCTCAGAGAAAAACTGTGGTATCAGCAGAATAACAGCAATAAGATTTGGGATACCAACAGCAACCCCAAGGATCAACATAGTTACACCGTTGTAGTAATGGTTGCGTGTTTCAAAATTAACTTTGCGAAAAATCAGGTATAGCGCTATGGGGTTGAAGATAAAGAAAAGCAGGAGGATTCTTCCCCATGTTATAGTATCATTTGTTTTTTCAAACTGTAATACCTCATTTGTACTTACATATCTATTTAAACTATTATTTAAGTGAGAAGACGCTATATTTTGATTGTTCAACACTTTTTTTCTGAGCGCTTTAAAAGAAATTACAATTAATTTTATTAAATAATAATAAAAGATTAGCAGGGAAAATATCGCTACGAAAATAAGTGGATGTGTTTGACTGTCTCCAATAATAGCAAATACAATGCAGAATATAGCCATAGACGCTATTGATGCTATAATACAACGCTTGATGTCACTGAACTTTTTCATAACGCACCTCAAAAGATTTATGAATTTATTCTATTTTACATAGAAGGGATTGTCAAATGTTTTGTGACGCAAAATAAAAATCTCCGCCTATAAAGCGGAGATTTTTTGCTGATTAATACTGTGCGTATGATGATTTTTTGTAATTGTTATATTCAGAGTTGATCTGTGAAAGAAATACAATCAACGCGATGTGAACTGCTGCTATAATAATCATCAGCCATACAGGACAAAGAATAAGTGCATAAATAAATGAGAAAATAAGGCTTACAATTACAAGGCCGATTTTCTTGAGGAAGCCGCCAAGTGCTGCAAATAAGAGCACAAAGAGCAGTGCGATTAATAAAACAGTTGAAACAACAGACAGGATGTCATTTGTTTCGTCGAGGTCATCTTCAAGATAACCAAACTCATCTGAAAACTCATCGAGATCAGCGTCTTCGGCTTCTTCAACGATATTTATAAACTTTTTGACGTTTGTGATAGAGAATGACTTAGAGCAGTCGTAAGCAGCATCAACGAATTTGTCGAGAATTTTCTTTTCTTTCTTTTCAAGAGAATCTTCGTTTTCTTCAACAAGTTCTTCGAGCATTTCTGTTTCAGTTTCAAGCTCCTCTAAGAGTTCATCAAATACTTCGTCTGCATCATCGCCGGATACCTTTGCAGAAAAAGATATCAAAGGTATGTTCTGAACAGATGTGTTAACTACTACAAAGTAGCTTGCTACTATGGTTAAAACAAGAACAATAGCAAGAACAAGAGAAATAGAAGAAGCTTTTTTTGCTTTTTCTGATGGCATTTTTGACAGATACTCTTTTTTGCTTACTACATCAGTAACAGGTGGCTGAGCGTACATAGGCTGATTGTAAGCGGGTTGGTTATAATTTTGCTGTGGAGTAGCACTCAGAGGTGTGCCACAACTGTTGCAAACATAACTGTTGTCAGGATTGTTTGCACCGCAATTAGGACAGAACATAAACATATCCCCTTTCATTTTTATTTATATGTAATGTCGCACACAAATTATATTATGTTTGTAAATTTTAGTCAATAATAAATTGGACACAAAAAGCCACTGCGCAAGCAGTGGCTGAAAGTGGAATTTTTATCACTTGGTTGTATTACTGCAGTTTAAAGACTGTCAATAATACTTGCGACAAAACGCTGAATTTTAGTTGCATCCATAACGGTGACTTCGCTATCGCAGTCAACATCAGCTACTGAATTCTGCTCTGTAGTGAAAGATATCATATTTGCAATTCTGCGCTGAATTAATGTAGCGTCCATTACTGTGACATCGCCATCGAAGTCGCAGTCGCCCAATAGATTGCTTTCGTTATTTTTTATCCAACGTGCGTACACACAGGTGTTTGCAGGCATTACAGTGGTTGAAGCAGAAACAAGAGTGCCACCGCTTTTTGCGGTGTACCAGCCTGCAAAGCTATAACCGTTTCTGTAAGGTGTAGGCAAGGATTCATATGTGTTGCCCGAATACTCTATTGTTTGTGCTAGGTCACAGCTTTCCTTTTCACTTGGGCTGTTGGCGCCTGTGTCGATTAGTTCAAAGTCAGCAAGATAAAATGTGCCGGCACTATCAAAATACGGATGCATATGACAACCGTCCCACTGATTTTTTGACATGTCTATTGTGTAGACATCCCAACTCGTCGATAGAGTAACAAAAGTAGTTTTTGTTGAGTAACCCCAACGGAAATACAATTTTGCGCCATCGACAGACGATTTTGCCTTGAATTTAAGTGTCATAGGCTTTTCGTCGCCTTGTTCTCCAGCAACCTTTTTGCCGGCGTTGGTTTGTGTTTTAAAGAGCAAATCCTTGCCGTTTGCGTTACCTTGCGAGGTTGCTATTATTTTAATTGTATCCATATATAATGTCGACAGCGTACGTGCATATGAAATGTTATATACGGATGTGTCGCGACTCTGATAATAATCGCTGTAGTTGTCATATGATATACCCATCATATAGTTGGTTGATGAGTAGTTGTTGTAGAATTTAAGTGAAGGTTTGTCCGGCATCCATATAGGATGTAGTGTAAACGAGCACCCCACATAACCGCCGTTTTTAGTCCAGGATTCATTCATATTAAATGTGAGACCTTGTGCATATTCGCTTTTTGATAACCCCTGTACTATGATGTCGTTTTCTGTTTTCCAACCAATACCTGCTGCGTGCCATGTTGAATCAGAGTGTCTGAATGCAGTATAGCCTACACAGTGGTAGCCTTCTTTTGTAAATGTACACTCAGGAAAGGTTACCTGTTTGCCCATAGCAGCCTTGAACGACGGCATGGTACCTGTGCCACCGTTTGCGTTGAAGTTAAATGTGCACTCTGTTGCGACTGCATTTGTAGGGTAACAGATTTCCTGAACTCTGTTACCGCAATAAGCTATCCATGAGTCAAGAGTAAGGTAGCATCCTGGGTCAGTTCCATCAGCTGTATCTATGTTAGGGTTGTTTGCATATTTGTTGTATATGGACTCGCTGTTTTTCCACCAGTTGCCGTCACGCTTTATTTCCATTACAGTAAAACCTGATGGCTCAAGAGTGGTTGAGGAGCCGTTGTAGCCGATTATGACAGAAGCGTGGGTTCCTGTGTAAATGATGACAGGTTTGCCCTGCGCAAGCTGTTGATAAATCAGATTATAGGTATAGTTGTTTTTGCCGATGTCTTTAGTGACAAGCGTCATTTTAACCGGACACATTACCTGAAGGTTGTTTGTGTCGTGTGCATATCCGTTTGCTTTGTCTTTAAAAAGCTTTGTTATAGCATCTGCACGATCGGTGTACACATAGTCTTTGCCGGGTATACGATAGTTTGTTGTCACTCCACCGTAGGTATAACTGCCAAGACAATATCCCTGAACAGTTGCGAGCGATGCCCAGTAGCACAGACCGATGTCGTCGTTAGAAGGTTGGCGCACACGTGAGATCTGAAAAGCAGGAATCTTTGGATAAGAAGTCGCTGATACCGTTGTTATTCCAGCAATTGCAAACATGCTGGTGAATATTAAAACCGCAAGTATCAAAGAAATCAACTTTTTTGCTTTTTTCATATTATTCCCCTCCGTTTAGTAAAGCGTCAGACTTTCTTTTAAGCCCAAAAAGTCTTGCAAATTAATTATACATTACCTACAGAATTTGTGTCAATTAAAATTCAATCTGCTATCTGCAGAGGTTATAGTCACTATAACTAATATCACAAAAAGATATTTGAATCTGTGGGACAAACTGTGGTCGTAAAAACTCCCCTGATGATTCATATGTTCATCAGGGGAGTTAACATTAATTGCCTTCAGGTTTAATCAAATTCCATGTTGCAAGAAAGTCGGGATTTATTACAATCTCTCCGCTTGAGCGGAGTTTGTATTTTCCTTTTTTAGCTCTTTTGGCTGAGCTTAAATCAGGAGGTAATGTGAACTTAGTTCCGTCTTTCTGTTTAATGCAGATAACGTTTTTGTCTGCTCTAGTTACTGTTCCGTACAACTGTTTTTGCTCGATGAACTCGTTATCGTGCGTGTGATATGTGATGCCTACTAAAAGTACTTTGCCGATAAGCTCATCAAATGTGATTTCTTTTTCGTCTTCTTCATCAGACTCTTTACGTGATTCATAAAAATACATTCCGTATTCTTTATATGCTTCGGGTATGCCGTAAATAGTTTCGCCAGTTTCTTTAGATACGTATAGCCCACATTCTCCGTAATGCTCTTTGTCAAATGTGTCCCAAGCTGTTACAAGATTATCGGTTCTTGCGATACCGAATTCATCTAAAATCTCAAAGTATGATTCAGCGTTCTTGGTATAGATTGTTGTCACATTGTACTTGCCGAAAAGGATTTCTTCGTGAGATATATGTCCGCCGATTCCGAATGTGTTCATACCGTCTTTGATGAGAAAATCACCAAGTGCATTAACCATATGTTTTGCTTGGTCACTATTAAGCCCGTCGATGAAGTATACATCATAGTCGTTGGTTTTGCTTAACAAGATTCTTTCCTGTGTAATACCACCGTCATCTTCTTCACAAGGTAGCTCTAAAATAAAGAACAGAGGTTCATCATGCATTTCTATAAAACGCTTCATCATTTCAAGAATTTTAGAAGTGTTGACATTAGCATAAATTGCAGTATCTTTTACTTCATATTCTTCAAAAAGTTTTTCAGGAAACGGAACTTTACAACACTCTTTTAGTTCAATCATAACAAACCTCCTGTAAATGATAATTGCAATATAGCTCACTTGTATGTTAACTCTTATATACACTTAAGTCAAGCAATTTATCCCGTCAAAATCTGACCTACAGTAATCAAAGAATACAACAAAATACTTGCGTGAGAGAAAGCATAGTAATATAATAAAACTATTGATAAACTGCGGTTTCGATTAAATCGGTTTTGATACTCTGAATTTGGGGAGGACTTTATGAACGGTATCACTATTATGCTTATATCCCTTGCCGTGTTGTTTTTAGCCTATGTGCTTTACGGCAGATGGATTGCAAAGAAGTGGGGAATAGACCCTAGTAGAAAAACTCCTGCTTACGAGCAGAGAGATGGTGTTGACTACGAACCTGCTCCAAGGAGCGTTGTTTTCGGTCATCAGTTTGCATCGATTGCGGGTGCAGGTCCTATCAATGGCCCTATTCAGGCGGCTATTTTTGGTTGGGTTCCTGTGCTATTGTGGGTGCTTATCGGTGGTGTGTTCTTCGGTGCTGTACAGGACTTTGTTTCTATGTACGCTTCTGTTAGAAACAAAGGCAGAAGTATCGGATACATAATCGAAAAGTACATCGGCAAAACAGGAAAGAAAATGTTCCTGCTGTTTGTGTGGCTGTTCTGTATTCTTGTTGTAGCGGCTTTTGCGGATATTGTTGCAGGTACATTTATGGGTTACACGGTAACTGACGGAGTAAAAAGTGCGAATATCGTAGCAAACGGTGCGGTTGCAACTACTTCTATTATGTTCATCGCCTTTGCTGTCTTGCTAGGACTTTTGCTTAGATACACAAAACTCCCTACAACAGTAAACACAATTATCGCTATTGTTTTGCTTGTTGTGTCTATTGTAATCGGATTGAAATTACCTGTATTCCTTCCTCTTAACGCTTGGCATGGCTTTGTTTTTGCATATATTTTTGTTGCGTCTGTTGTGCCTGTATGGCTTCTTTTACAGCCTAGAGATTATCTCAACAGCTATTTGCTTGTTGTTATGATTTTAGCGGCTGTTGTTGGTGTTTTTGTGGCAAATCCGCAGATTAACCTGCCTGCTTTCACTAGCTTTAATGTTGACGGAAATTATCTTTTTCCTATACTTTTTGTCACCATCGCTTGTGGTGCGGTTTCGGGATTCCATTCGCTTGTATCATCAGGTACAGCCTCAAAGCAGATTAAAAACGAAAAAGATATGCTACCTGTATCTTTCGGCTCAATGCTTTTGGAAAGTATGCTCGCTGTTGTTGCACTTATTGCAGTTGCATCATTTGCAACCGGTGAAGCATCAGCACAGGGGCTTGAAACACCTGCTCAGATTTTTGCAGGTGCTGTGGCAGGCTTCCTCACAAAAATGGGACTTCCATCTGATGTTGTATTTACGCTCATCACTCTTTCTATTTCAGCCTTTGCACTGACATCACTTGACTCTGTTGCAAGAGTAGGAAGATTGTCTTTTCAAGAGCTTTTCCTTGACGACTCTATCAGCGATGAGAATATGGGTATTGTAAGAAAGGTGCTTACAAACAAATATTTTGCAACCTTTGTTACTCTCGCTCTTGCTTTTGGTCTTACCCTTGTTGGTTACAAGAATATCTGGGCATTGTTCGGTGCGTCAAACCAGCTTTTGTCTGTATTTGCTTTTCTTGCTTGTGCGGCGTTCCTCAAGAGAAAGAAGAAAATTTGCTGGTTCTTATACGTTCCAATGGTTGTGATGATGGCAGTTACATTCACTGCGCTTTCTATGACAATATTATCAAAAGCAAAAGCACTCTTCACAGGTGCGAGTGCTGATATCTTCGGCGATGTTTTACAGCTCACTTTTGCAACTCTTATTATCATTCTTGGTGTCTGCGTTGTTGTTGACGGAGTCAAAAAGCTCCTTGCTAAAGACGAAGAAAATAAAGAACTAGTTGAAAAAGCAAACTGAATATAAATCACTCCCTGAGAAAGTGCGTGAAAACACCTTTTCAGGGAGTGCTTTTACTTTATTATAGCCTGTAGTTTGCAATCAACAAGTGAGTTGAACAATCAAAATCTGTACCGTTAGTCCCAAAGAATAGGGATTGAGAAATCACACAAAAGTTTGTATAATAAGAGTATTGACTCTGACGTTGCGTTATACTTTATACTCTACAGCAGAGAGGTGATTCTATGAAAATGCATATAAAAGAATTCGCAAAGCTTTGTGGAGTCAGCGTGCGTACGCTTCACTATTACGATGAAATAGGTCTGCTTAAACCTGCCTTTGTTGATGAGCAAAACGGCTATCGGTTTTATGATGAAAAATCCCTTGAGCGTATACAAGAGATATTGTTCTATAGAGAGCTCGACTTCCCGCTTAAAAGTATTTCAGAGATTTTATCCTCTCCTGATTACGATAAACAAAAAGCACTCAAAGAGCAGAGAAAACTCTTGATTCTTAAAAAGGAACGTTTGCAAAGAATCATAGATGCTCTGGACAGTGCCGAGAAAGGAAAGATTACGATGAACGTATTTGATAACAACGAATATGATACCGCTCGTAAACAGTACGAGGCTGAGGCAAAAGAACGCTGGGGTAAAACAGATGCATATAAGGAACACGAGCAAAAAACTGCTGACTACAGTAAAGATAAGTGGCAACAGGTAAACGACGGACTAAACGCAGTGCTCGCTAAATTTGCAGAATGTTTGCAAAGCGGACAAGCACCCGACTCAAATGAAGCACAAGCTCTTGTAAAAGAACTGCAAAGCTACATCACAGAGAATTACTACACTTGTGAGAATGATATTCTCAAAGGTCTTGGTCAAATGTATGTCGCCGACGAACGCTTCAAAAAGAACATCGACAAATACGCTGTTGGCACTGCTGAATTTATAAGCAAAGCCATAGAAATCTACTGCAAATAAAATAGCAACTACAACTTTTTTCTATATAGAGGTGCAACAATGGATTTTGAAAAACTAATTGATGAGCGATATTCTGTACGTAATTTTAAGAGTGAACATTTACAGCAGACAGTGATTGATAAAATTCTCAATGCAGGTCACAAAGCTCCAACAGGCTGTAATTATCAGCCACAGAGAATACTTGTTTTTAATACAGATGAATCTATTGAAAAGCTAAAAGAGTGCACTAAATGTCATTTTAACGCACCAACTGCTATGCTTGTTTGTCACAATAGGGATGAAAGCTGGAAGCGTGTGTATGACGGTGCACTTTCTTCTCCTGTTGATGCCGTTATAGTCACAACATATATGATGCTTGTGGCTCAAAACGAAGGAGTCGGTACCTGTTGGGTTATGCATTTTGACCCTGATAAGATGCGTGAAACTTTCAGTATTCCTGAAAACGTTGAGCCTGTCGCATTACTTGTTATGGGTTATCCATCAGATGATGCAAAACCACTCGACTTGCATTTCAAATTCCGACCAATTGACGAAACAGTTATCTACGATAGTTTTTAGTAAAACAAGGCGGAGAGTTGCCCTCTCCGCCTTAACTTTTTTCATAACTCACTTGATCTATCATAAATGCAACATTGTAAGAGGGGAACTTGCGGTGTTGCATTTTTGTTTATATATTCTTGATATAAAGCTGTTTATGTTTTATTATAAAAAGAACATAAACAAAAAATCTAACACATCAATGCTATTATAGTTATGACTGATAGGTCAGATGTTTCGGGGTGTAAATATGAAATATAAAAATGCAGTAGCAATTCTTCCCGCGGAGCTTATTGAAGAAATCCAGAAATATATTCAGGGTGAGTTTTTATACATTCCTAAAAAGGATAAGCAAACTCACAGAGCTGTCACCGAATACAAAATTGAACTAGAAAAACGAAACAACAGAATCTACAAAATGCACCTTGAGGGGATGAGTAACGAGCATTTAGCTAGAAATTTCAACTTAGCTCAGTCGAGTATCCGAAGAATACTTATTGAGCAAAGGAAAAGGTTTGAGATAATGTCAGAGAAAATCAAGACTTTATTGTGGAAATGGGGTTTGCAGGGCGAGAGTATCACTCAAATTTATTCTACCGTCTGGCAGATTGGTGAGAATTTTGTACTGAAAGTATACGAAGATCCCAAGTCGTTAAATAGAAATATTACGATAAATCAGCACTTGCACAATATGGGCATACCTGTCGGCAAGCTCATATACAACTTAAAAGAAGAACAATACGTAGAAGCTGACGGACAGTATTTCTTTATGTCAGAAAAGCTTTCGGGGAGTAATATTGTAAGCCTTAAATTCGGGGATAAAATTGCCGAGAAGATGGGCGAAATTATTGCAAATCTCCATATTGCTTTTGACAGTCTTGAAGGCAAAGTTGAACTTTGGAACAACAGCCTGATTGATGAGATGAATGGTTGGGTGAAAGAAAGCTTTGAAAAAAACGGATGGCAGAACTTAAGATATGAAGATTACGAATTGGTTGTAAAAAACCTTGAAAGGTTCTATAAAAAACTGCCTGTACAGCTTATCCATAGAGATGTACATTTTGGGAACTTTCTTTTTGACAAAGGGGATTTCAGCGGTTACATAGATTTTGATTTGAGCCAAAAGAATATCAGAATCTTTGATTTGTGCTATTTCGTCCTGTCGATTTTATCCGAGAAAGAAAAGTTTGAAATCAATGAGGAAAAATGGTTCGATTTCGCAAAAAATGTTTTTGCTGGCTATAAGAAAATCTTACCTCTTACCACAGAAGAAAAAGAGACTGCGGTGTTCGTTATGGAGTGTATCGAACTCTTGTTCCTTGCATATTTCGAGGGACAGGAGGATACCGCACAGGTTCAGAGTACATACAATGTTTTTAGATTCATCAATGAAAACGAAAGAAGAATCGCAAGGCTGTTACGATAAGAAAAGGAGAATGAAAATGCTAAAGATAACTGATACATATAATTTAAAAGATATTTATGATTTTCAGCTTAGTTTCAAAACACCATACTTTTTTGATGTGAATTTTGATACTTGGAAGAAGTCTTTTGAAGATGATATCGACGGCGAGGGCAGAAAGTTATTCAAAGAGCTTTTTGTAAAAGCAGTTTATTATAATGATAAACTCGTAGGTTTTGTACAGTACGGCAAAACTGCATTTGGCTTTGCTGATAACGGCGAGATATCAAGTGATATTTCATACCCCATTATCCGCAATCTGTATTTCAAAGAAGACCGAGCAGATGCAGGTGAATTGCTGTTAAATGAAGCTATGCAAAACCTTGGTATCGATGAGCGAGTATACGCTTTCTTCCATTACTTTGGTATGACCTGTTTTGCTCGTCATGGTAAGCTTTTTGAAAACAATGCTCATATTGATTCCTTGCTTAAAGAAAATGGCTTTGAAGTAGAACACGAAAACGTGTACTACTCATCTATTTTGAGTGAGAGCAAAAACTCTGAGGTAACGATTACAGCGAATGGTTTAACAAAGGGCAATCAGCAGTATATTGACTTCAAAATCGACGGCAATCAGGTTGGCGGTTGCGAGGTGCATTACCTGAGTGACACCACAGCATATCTTCGCTGGATTTATGTAAACGGCGATATAGTAGGCAAAGGTATCGGAACAAAATGTATGAATTCATTGAAGAGTTTTCTCTATGAAAAAGGCGTAAACAGATTCGACACCGACACAGCTCTTGATAACAAAGTTGCTCAGCATTACTACGAGAAAAACGACTTTATCCGTGAGGGTGTTACCAGAAGTTACTTTACAAAGTCAGTGATATAATATACAATAAGTTAGTATTTTTTGGAGGTATTTCTTTGAGTAAGTTAAGTATAAAATATTTGTTGTGGACTTTTTCTATAATGATAATTTGTTGGGGAACTTGTTTGATATTCAGCTTGAACGGTTTAACTCTGACTGATAATTATTTATTGTATATTCCGTATTTGTTAGGAGGTTGGTCTCCTACAATAGCTTCGTACATATCAGTAAAAAAGCAGAAGAGCTTCAAAGAATGGCTTAAGGATATTTTCGATTTCAAACACAGTATCCTTTCGTATGTAGTTGTTGTGCTTTTTAGTGCATTGTTTGTTTTACCTCAATGCCTGATATCTGGTTACAAAAGCGGAGCACCTTTATATGCTATTATCTATATGATTCCTATGATGCTTGTGGGCGGAGGATTGGAAGAAGCTGGCTGGAGATACATTTTGCAACCCGAACTTGAAAAGAAGTGTAACTTTGTTGTAGCTACCTTGTTGGTTAGTGTGATTTGGTGGCTGTGGCATATGCCGTTGTTTTATATTCAGGGTGTATCACAATACGGAGATAGCTTTTTGGTTTTCGGAATCAATGTGTTAGGTTTAAGCTTTGCATTGGCAAGTATCAGAAGAACAACTGAAAGTGCCTGGTTATGTGTTTTATTCCACTGTATTATCAATTCGCTATCAGGAATATTCATTGTTAATGATAACATTTGGGGTAATGTTGCTTCAGCGATTGTTATGATAATTGCTTCGTTGGTTTTAGTAACAGTGAACGATAAGAAAAGAATACTGAAATAACCTTAAATTCGTATCAGAAAAGTTAATAAATGATTTATGATGCAACATTGTAAGCGAGGAACTTGCGATGTTGCATTTTGTTTTGCAAATTAATATATTGACAATTATCTATATGTGTGTTATAAATACATAGACAAATATCTATGTGAGGTGGATGAAATGAACACAAGGGAAGTAGCTCTCATTTGTAAAGCACTTTCGGATAACAATCGTTTGCAGATTGTTCAGATGTTATCAGACGGTGAAAAATGCGGATGTAAATTGCTAGAAGCTTTTGATATTACACAGCCAACGCTTTCTCACCATATGAAGATTTTATGTGAATGTGGACTTGTAAACAGCAGAAAAGAAGGCAAGTGGCATCACTATTCTATAAACAAAACTGTGTTAGAAAGTTTAAACGATTTTATAGGTTCAATTTTGAAGGTGTAAATATATGGAAGAAAGAGTAAAGAAAATTATAGAAGCGTGTATTTTGGAGAAGAGCAAGAACCCGATTGAGATTTTTAACAATATCGCACACAAGGAGTTTGTTCGTATACACGGACCTGAGCATCATATATTAGACGGAGCGTGTATTCTGACTGCTTTTTATAATGCAGGTGGCAAGATAAAACTGAAAGAGAGCCTCTTTGAGCTTATGAAAAGAGGTTTGCAAATGCCTGGAGCAACCTGCGGTATTTGGGGTGTTTGCGGTGCTGTGAGTTCAATGGGAGCAGCTCTGTCTATCATTGACGGTACTGGACCTTTGAGCACTGATACTTCTTGGGGAAAACATATGGAGTTTACGTCAGTTGCGTTGTATGGATTGTCGCAGGTTGGTGGTCCAAGGTGTTGCAAAAGAGATGCTTATCTTAGCTTTCAAAAAGCAATAGAACACATAAACGAAAACTACGATGTAAAGTTAGAAAGCAGTAGCATTGAATGTGATTTCAGCGAAAAGAACGCACAGTGTTTGAGTATCAAGTGCCCATTTTTCAAAAAGCCAAAGAAAAAGGTAGCTTTCATCTGCGTGCATAACTCTTGTCGCAGTCAGATTGCCGAAGCTTTGGGCAAACACTTTGCGAGTGACGTGTTTGAGTCATATTCAGCAGGAACTGAAACGAAACCTCAAATCAATCAGGATGCAGTTCGCATTTTGAAAGAGCTGTATCAAATTGATATGGAACAGACTCAGTATTCGAAGTTGATTACTGATATTCCAAATCCCGATGTAGCGATTTCGATGGGCTGTAATGTAGGTTGTCCGTTTGTCGAAAGAGGATTTGACGATGATTGGGGACTAGAAGACCCGACAGGAAAATCAGACGAAGAATTTAAAGCAGTAATTGCCGAAATCGAGCGTAGAGTTTTAAAGCTCAGAGATGAAATGATTTAATTATACTAAATACTGTGTTATGGTTTACTTGATAAACATAGATAAGCGTTATGTAAATCGTTAAAAAAGGAGAGTTCATATGTCGGATTATATTATGGACTTAAGAAAAGAAGTAGGTCACAGACCGTTACTCCAAGTTGGTGCAAGTGTTATTGTAGAAGATGAACTTGGTCGTATATTACTGCAACTAAGAAGAGATAACCATTGTTGGGGTTATGCTGGTGGTTCGGTTGAACTTGACGAAGTAGTCGAAGATGCAGCAAAGCGAGAACTCTTTGAAGAAACAGGTTTGGTTGCAGAGGAATTAGAGATGTTCGGCGTTTTCTCTGGTAAAGATATGCACTATGTTTATCCGAATGGTGACGAGGTTTCTAATGTAGATATAGTGTATCTTTGTAAAAAATATTCAGGAACGTTAAAGTGTCAGGAAACGGAAGTTGAACAACTGAAATTCTTTGACGTTGACAATCTCCCAAAGAATATATCATATCCAAACATAAAACCTATAAATAAGTGGGTACAGCTAAAGAGAGAAAAATAACATATCGATAAACCTCTAGGTGTATTAATCGAAAAGTTAAAATAATTATTTAGCTGTTTTAAGTGTAGGTGTAATATGAGTAAGTCAAAAGTGAAAAAGAAAAGAATTGGTAAAAAGATTATTGCTTATTTACTATTAATATTGTGTTTGCTCTATTTAGTATGGATGCTATATATTACTCAATATGCTACCGATAGTAATACGTACAAAACTAATGTGAGTTTTACAGAATCTAATACTATAGGATGGGGACACACAGATTATTTATATCTAAACGATGATACATATATGATGTTCTTTGGGAGTAATAAAAATCCTGAATCTGTCAAGGTTCTAGGTGAGGATTTAGTTTCTGCATCTGGAGAAGTTGAAATCACTGTGTGGGAGCGTTACCCTAGATGGTTTATTGATGCGGTAAAGAGTGATAATTTAAAAGTTAAACAAATTGTAGATATTCGTGATAACACAACTGTCTATTATGATATTTCGGAACACAACAGTTTCCAACATAGTGAAAGGGTATCTGGCTTAATAATGTTTGTTTTTGTTTTCATTATTGCACTCGGCTGGATGATTTTTTTGTTAGACAAATTGCGAGAATTGTTATTTGATTTTGTAGCTAACTCGAAAACAAAAAAGTAGAACTACTGCAAGTACAAAATCTGACCCGCTGTAAACAAAGAGAAAGCACTGAAGTTTTACGCTTCAGTGCTTTTGTAATTTCATCGCTCATTTCATCAATCAAAAAGTGTTGATTGATGAATAAGATACTTCTGTCTAATATACTTTTGACGTTGTAGTATAAAAACAACTTGTGTTGTTACTTATACTTAATGGTACAGGTGGACACATCCTTATGAATCCTTTGTTTCTTAATTCTGTAACTGTTCTTAAAACAAACAGTTCAGATAAATTAAGGTCATTTGAAATTTCATGGATAGAAACCACTTTATTCTCTTTGATGTAGTCAAATATTGTTCTTTTCATGGATATACCTCCTTTCTTTATAAATTATTTATGATTATATAGTATACATAAATTAAAACTAACCCCCCCTAAATGGATTTTTCTACATATTTCTATTTTATAAATTAAAATTTACACACCTACCCTATAATTTGACCCGTAGTAAACGAAGATAAAGCACTGAAGATTTTTGACTTCAGTGCTTTCTGTATATGGTGGAAAATATTTTATTATATTTGATTTTTATTTTGCTGATAAATTTTATATTATAAGGCGATTGTTTAAAGGTGCGAAAATGTGCTGAAAAAATCACCTATAAATTTTCTGGAAGTGGGACAACTGTGGTCGTAAAAAACTCCCTGAGAAAGTGCGTAATAACATCTTCTCAGGGAGTACTTTGTTAACGATTGTTTTTACTTATAAGTTGAGTTGCAACATCGGATATTATGGCATAAACATCATAAGGTTTAATAACTATCTTGTCAACACCATTGTCGTACAGTGTTTGATTTAACTTAGGACTATCAAAAGACGACAGCACAATAACGATAGGTTTTTTAGTTGGGGGATTTTTGTTTATTTTATGCAAAACCCCTATACTGTCAAGTCCTGACAAAAACATATCCATAATCACAGCATCGGGCGTATCTTTGTATATGTGATTAAGAACCTCGTCGCCATTTAAAGCACAAGGGATTAGAGTAACACCTATGTTTTTGCAAACTGTTTTAAGGTGATTATACTCAGC
Organism: Ruminococcus sp.; assembly: GCA_045604645.1. Taxonomy (GTDB): domain Bacteria; phylum Bacillota; class Clostridia; order Oscillospirales; family Acutalibacteraceae; genus Ruminococcoides. Next base: position 103,027 of record JAZUOM010000007.1, read on the forward strand.
TATGGAATGATGGCCATTATTGATTAGAATTTTCAGATAATTGTTCATTTTATTCCATCCTTTCGATTTTGTGGTTTTATTATATCATGTTAATAGTACCATAAAACGGACATCGATTCATTTATTGTTAATGTTTTTACTATCATCGGTGCGTGTTGAATCCCCTCGGCACACTCGGATCTGTTACTGTTATATCTAAACGTAAAAAAGAGCAGACACTCAAATGAGTATCTGCTCTTTCTATGGTCGAGGTGACAGGTGTTTAGTGAAAACAGATACAGTTACCTCGTTTGTTGCCATTGTGGGAGAGAAAAGTGACATTTGCGCTCTCGCTAAAAACGCTACACTGTAGCGTTTTTACCTTCGTCGATGCGTTCCACATCTCCTTGGCACACTCGCCTTCAAGTCACTGTCACCTCTCAAAACAAAGAGAAAAGCGGACACCCAAATGAGTATCCGCTATTTCTATGGTCGAGGTGACATGTGTTTAGTGAAAACAGATACAGTTACCTCGTTTATTGCCATTGTGGGAGAGAAAAGTGACATTTGCGCTCTCGCTAAAAACGCTACACTGTAGCGTTTTTACCTTCGTCAATGCGTTCCACATCTCCTCGGTACGCTCGCCTTCAAGTCACTGTCACCTCTCAAAACAAAGAGAAAAGCGGATACCCAAATGGGTATCCGCTATTTCTATGGTCGAGGTGACAGGACTTGAACCTGCGGCATCCTGGTCCCAAACCAGGCACTCTACCAAACTGAGTTACACCTCGAAAGTGTGTCGTTTATCTGACAGCCCTGTTATTATACATTATAAAAAATTATTTGTCAATACCAAAAATACGTTCTTTCTACTTGTATTTAGTAAAAAAAGCATTTATAATGTTATATGTATATTGTTTATTTTTTATAATGTGTAAATTTGCGCTTGTTCTGGAGAGTATTTTATGTTAAAAAAAACCGTTTCGGCTGTGTTGTCGATTGTTGTATGCTGTGTTCTTGTGTTGTGCTCGATGAGCTGTGTTTATGCGCTTGATGACAAGTACTATATCGAAGAACTTGGTATGACGCTGAAAATCCCAAAAGAATATCATGTTATTACTCGCACGACAGATAAAAGTGACGAGGCTTTTTCTGCGCTTTCGCTAGATTTTGATACTACTATGATTGCGTTTAAAACAGCAGATATATATCTTCAGGCGTTCAGCGATGACTCGATACTCAAAATCGAACTGACAATGACTAGCGATGACAACAGCGTTGCTGTCAACAATTACTGTGAGCTAAGCTCTGCTCAGCGACAGAATGCGCTTGATACTTTTCTGAGTAATAGTATTGGCGACAGACAATATACCTCAGGTGTTGAGAAAAAGCACAATGGTAATATATACTTTGATCTGACTTTTTCGCAGAACTCTCAGCAGGGCTCATCAATATACGGATATCTGTGTAATACTGTCATCAACGGAATGAACCTGAATCTGACAATGACAAAAGGTGCAGAGGAACTTACTGCTGACGAAATAAAAATTATCACCAATATCGCCGACAGCGTTGATTTTGACAAGATTTATCTGAAGAACGGACCTACACTTGATTGGTGGAGAATTCTATTGTGGGCGTTTGTGCTTTTGATTGTTGCTGTTATAGCACATTACCTGTATCGTAGGTACAACAAAAAATCCAGAAATATCGTAAAAGAGCGAGAACGCACATATTCTGATGATGAGTCATATGATGCAGATATGATTATCAAATCGAAAAGTGATGAACACGCAGGCGCAGAAAGCAAACAACAGCTTTTAAAACAACTGGGATTCAGCGAAGAAGACGATGACGTGTCATTTGATGAGATGCTGGGATATGACACTACTGATTACTTTGAACGTGCAAATACGGACCTTGACACATTTGATATTAAGGTGAAGAACAAAAATCGCTCGCACGGTGTGTCGTATTTTGAGGATAGTGGCAAGAACATCAACAAAAAAGGCGATTATTTTGACGATTTCTTTACAGAAGATACACAGTCACGCCCTACTGCTTTGAGGTTTTTGAGCAACATAGTGTTGTACATCAAGCTTGGATTTAAACGACTTGGGTATTTCTTTATTAATCTTAGCAGGATGATTTTTCCTTCAAAGAAAACTAAACGTAAAAAAAGAAAAAAGTAACTTTATTTTTAACAAATTACATAAAAAAATCCTGAATTATAAGCAAATTTGTACAAATTCTTGAAAGGTTTGTTATTGAATTAACGAACACTTTGGAATATAATTAAATATGTAAAATATCAGTAATGTATACTGTTTAAGTAAGGAGATCTAATTATGAGTAGAGTTTACAATTTTTCAGCAGGTCCATCTATGCTTCCTGAGGCAGTGCTCAGAAAAGCAGCAGACGAAATGCTCGATTATCAGGGCAGCGGCCAGTCTGTAATGGAAATGTCACACAGAAGCAAGGTGTATGATTCAATCATCAAAGAGGCAGAGGCACTTTTGAGAGAAGTTATGAACATTCCGGATAACTACAAGGTGCTCTTCCTTCAGGGTGGTGCATCATCTCAGTTTGCTATGGTTCCACTCAACCTTATGACAAAGAGTGGCAAGGCTGACTATGTTGTTACAGGTCAGTGGGCTAAGAAAGCATACAAGGAAGCAAGCAGATACGGCGAGTGTAAGGTTGTTGCTTCTTCAGAAGACAAGACTTTCTCTTACATTCCAAAGCTTGACAAGGCTACATTTACTCCTGATGCAGACTATTTCCACATCTGCATGAACAACACAATCTACGGTACAGTTTATCACGAGCTTCCTGATACAGGCGACGTTCCACTCGTTGCTGATATCTCATCATGTATTCTTTCAGAGCCTATCGATGTTTCTAAGTTTGGTATGCTCTATGCCGGCGCACAGAAGAACATGGCTCCTGCAGGTGTTACAATCGTAATCATCCGTGAGGACCTTATCGGTGACGCTCAGGATATTACTCCTACAATGTTCAACTACAAGACACACGCTGACAACGATTCAATGTTCAATACACCACCATGTTACACAATCTATATGGCTAAGCTCGTGCTCGAGTGGGTTAAGAACGAAATCGGCGGTCTTGAGAAGATGAAGGAATTAAACGAAAAGAAAGCAAAGCTTCTTTACGATTTCCTTGACAACTCAAAACTCTTCAAGGGCACAGTAGTCAAAGAGGACCGTTCACTTATGAACGTACCATTTGTAACAGGCGATGCTGACCTTGATGCTAAGTTTGTTAAAGAATCAGTTGAGGCTGGTTTTGTAAACCTTAAGGGTCACCGTAGTGTTGGTGGTATGCGTGCTTCTATCTACAATGCTATGCCATACGAGGGTGTAGAGGCACTTGTAGAATTTATGAAGAAGTTTGAAGCAGAAAACGCTTGATTTTCATTTGAATAAGATTTTTTTGGAAGAGGGTAATTCCTATGTATAATATTCTTAAACTTAACAAAATCGCTGAAATCGGCACAAGCCGTCTTGGCGAAAACTATAACTGTGTAGACGAATGCGCTACACCTGATGCAGTACTTGTTCGTTCTGCTTCAATGCACGATATGGAACTCCCAGAGAGCCTGCTTGCTATTGCAAGAGCAGGTGCCGGTGTTAACAACATCCCACTTGACAAGTGCACAGAAAAAGGTATATGTGTATTCAATACTCCTGGTGCTAACGCTAACGCTGTTATGGAGCTTGTTATTGCAGGTCTTTTTATGGGTTCAAGAAAACTCGTTGAGGGTATCAACTGGGCTAAATCATTAAAGGGCAACGGCGACCAGGTGTTAAAGATGGTCGAAAAAGGCAAGAGCCAGTTTGCCGGTCCTGAAATCAAGGGCAAGACACTCGGTGTTATCGGTCTTGGTGCTATCGGTATTCTTGTTGCAAACGCTGCAAGAGCACTGCATATGAACGTTGTTGGTTACGACCCATACCTCTCTGTTGAGGCTGCACTCAAGCTTTCTCGTCATGTACACACTGTTACAAATCTTGACGAGCTTTATGCACAGTGTGATTACATTACAGTTCACGTTCCGCTTGTTTCAGATACAAAGGGTATGATTAACGAAGCATCTATCGCTAAGATGAAAGACGGCGTAAGAATTCTTAACTTCTCAAGAGACGGTCTTGTGGTTTCTTCTGATATCATCAAGGGCCTTGAAAGCAAAAAAATCGGTGCTTATGTAACTGACTTTGCTACAGATGATTTACTTGACGTTGACGGTGTTGTTCCTATGCCACACCTTGGTGCTTCTACTCCTGAGAGTGAAGACAACTGTGCTATTATGGCTGCTGACGAGGTTAAGCAGTATTTAGAGCTTGGTAATGTTAAGAACTCTGTTAACTTCCCGTGTGTATCAATGCCAAGAACAGGCGACACACGTTTCTGCGTGTTCCACCAGAACACTCCAAAGCTTATCGCAAATCTGCTTGAAGCTATCGGCGGTAACGTTGAAAACATGGAAAATAAGAGCCGCGGTGACTATGCTTATACAATCATTGATGTTACTTCTGCTAACGCAGATGCTAAAGAAAAGATTGAAGCAATCGACGGCATTTTAAGACTCAGAGTACTTTAATCTAAGATATAAATTAAGACCGCAGGTTTTCCTGCGGTCTTTTTATGTTGCAATATGCGATGTTTGTTGTTAGAATATATTTAAATAATAAAGGGGTGAGGTTAATGTCAAAGTTTTGCGGAAAGTGCGGTACACAGATTGTACAGGGAGATTTGTTTTGTAATAATTGCGGTGCTAGTATTGATGCACAACAGACTACGCAGACACAAGCAGGTGTGGCACAGATTGCACCTGAAATTGGTTATGTAAAGAATAAAAAGAAAAGTGCAAAGAAGAGCGTTATTGTTATTTCAATAATAGCTTTTGTTCTGATAGCAGCTATATTATTTGTAGCGATTTTTGGTTTAAGAACTCCAAAATCTATAGCGAATAAGTTTATGAAAGCGATGTTTGTTGATGCTGATGCAGAATCTATTGTTGCGATGATGCCAAAAGAATTTATTGAATACTATGAGAACGAGAGTGATGAATCAAAAGAAGATTATATTGAATTTTTGCAGGATAGTATAGATTATATGCACGATGAGTTTGATGAGAGATTCGCTGAGGATTGGTTTGTTGATTGGGAGATTACTGATGTGAAAAATCTCAAAAGTGCAGAATTGAAAGAACTTGAGAATGTATATGAGGAGTCTTTAGATATAGAGTACAATGATATAAAAAGAGTTATAGTCAAAGCCCCAATAAAATACACTTTGGACGGCGATAATGTAAAAGAAACCGAAGATATGGAGGTTTACGTTATTAAAATCGGGCAAAAGTGGTATTTGGAGCCAATGCAAGTAATGTCAATGAATCTTGCATTAATGCAAAGTGAGTGGAATGATATTCAACCAAAGCCAAAAACCGCATATTAAGGTATAAATTAAGACCGCAGGTTTTCCTGCGGTCTTTTTTTATTTATAGATTGATTCAAGATATGTCAACAGTTTTTCGTTTAGAATAAACTCAATCTCCTGCGGGCTGTCCGGTAGCGCCAGTATGGTTTGTTTGTTGTATTTGATTATATATCCATCTGTGATAGCACCCTTGAGTTTTCGGGTGTTTTTTAGCGTCAGTCCTGAGTTTGACATAGCACGTGACAGTACTGTCACGAGGTTTTCGTCATCGTTTACCGAAAAGCCGCCGATGATAACCACACAGTTGCATAGCGTCAGGCTTTCGCACAGTGTTTCGCCCAGTTTTGTTGGTGCGACTGAACCGATAATTCTGTTTTCGGTCATATCAATCTGTGACAACCTTTGTTTTAGCGCACGCTCACAATATGAGGTTTTTCGTGATTTGTAGAACAAGACATCATATTTCATACAAAGTTTCCTTTTATTGTTTTAAAGTTGCCTTAAAATCAGGATATATAGTCATGCTGTAATGAACATTCTTTAAATCAAGTCCTTTTGTCTGCCAGCCGGTAAATGTATAGTCGTAGTATTCGTCGCTTGGTAACCCCGGCGTGCCGGACGGAAGTTCTACAGAAGAACCCTCTGTTACGTTTACCGTATAGTATTCTGTGCCATCCCAGTTAACAAATTTTACTTCGTAAATATTCTTAGGCGGGATAGTGTTGCCCTGTGCGTCAGTAGGGTATGTAGGGTTTACCTTTACTGTTTCGGTCAGTTCTTCGCTACCCTCAAGGTTGCCTTTGCCGTCGTACCAGTTAATCAGACCTTGTGAATTAGCGGTTTTGAATGTAAGCACCTCAGGTCGTGTGCCACCGTTTCTCTGGTAATAAATATCAGGGAACACAGGCTTTGAATTAAGTGTAGCAAGTGAGGTGTCTACGCTTGCGTTTTCGCCCTCGCGGACTTTTCTGGCAACAACAACAGTACGCCAGTTTGTAAATTCGTAACTGCAGGTGGACAGTGTGATAATCTGGTCGTCTTCATTGACCATAACAGGACAGTTGATGAGTGAACGGATGCGACAGTTGTATACAAAGTTCATAAACTCAGCATCCGACAAGAACGTGCCCTGCATATAGTTAAAGAATTCGCCATGGTCAAACAGAGTGTTTGTCTTGAATACAGAGATAATCTTGTAACTTTGGTCACCCTCAGGTGTGTTGAACTCGATTACAGGATGCTTTTTGTAATAGTCAAGATTTCCTTTGAGAGCACCGTAATCAACAAGACTGTGGAACATACTTCCGTCGGTCATATTATGGCCGTGCATAATGACGTTCTTTGACTTGACAGAATCAGTTGAACGATAATCAAGAAATACACTGCCGTATGCAGAGTAGGATTTTTTGTATGTGCGGTTTAGATAGTACTGGGAATATTCGCTGTCGCCCTTGTGCTCAAGCACAGGGTAATCTATCTTTGTACCCTTGATTGTTACCCAACCCACAATTTCCTTATTGAGTTCTTTTAATGCGTCCCAGTTTTGGGCAGGCAGGTTAGGGTCATCAGGATTATCGCTAAGGTGACTGTAAGCGATGTTGTGTATCTCTGATGTAATCTGCTGGTTTTTGAGCGGTTGAATAATAAGTGTGTTCACAAGATACACAGCAGCCACCAGAAAAGCGACTATAGCAATAAGCACAACCCATTTGCGTATTTTTGTGTTTTTTGAGTCGGTTTTGTGTGGAATAAAACTTTTGAAAAAGCCCTCTTTTTTCTGCTTTGGAGCATCAATAAAAGTAAGTCCGTCAGGTAGTTCATCTTTGTTTTCGTCAAAAATTTTGTTTGCTCTTTCTATCGCTTGGGATATAAGAACATCAACTTCTGTATTACAAAGAGAAGCAAGCGGCAAAACTATATAGTGCTTGTCAAAAATTTTGAAACAATAGCCTTTGTATCCGTTGCCAAGGTCTTTTAATGAACAGATTTTAACCTTTGCTTTTTTGTCTTTGTTGTCCTCGTTTGGGATAATCTGCTCTTCACTTGATTTGATAAAATGATAGAAAAGAGACTTGAAACTTTCGGCATCAGTTGTATCAAGTGCGTTGACAAAAATGTTGTAGTCAGGTGACTCGTCTGAGCTTTCGGATTTGAAGAGTGCTTTTGAGATAGCTTTTGGGTCAGGCGCAATATCTGTGTTAAAAACAACCCTTAAGTCGTGGTTGTATAAATCGCTTGCGATAGAGTCGATTTTCTCGTTTAATGAATCAGTATCAGCCTGATTTTTAAGCACAGAGTAAATCTCGCAATTATACATATATCTGCACATCCTTTGATTTAGATTGGTTTTAGTTGATGTTTTTTACGGGTTGATGATAGTCAGCTTTGTGTTTTTTACTGCATCATCAATCAATTCATACAGTTTTGCATCATCTTCAGCCTGTTTGACAAATTTTAAGACAGGTCTGGTGCGTGGATGCTTAGGTGTGAATACTGTGCAACAATCTTCGTATGGTTCGATTGATGTTTCGAAAGTGCCTATTTTGCGTGAGATTTGGATTATCTCTTCTTTATCCATACCAATAAGAGGTCTGAATGTGAGCATTGAGGTTGCCTCATCGGTGCATGACATTGCGTGTATGGTCTGGCTTGCAACCTGTCCCAAACTCTCGCCGGTAATCAGCGCGGTGCAATCATGCTCTTTTGCAATAATTTCTGATATCTGCATCATAAGACGACGCATAATGATAGTAAAAAGTTCCTCAGGGCACTTGTCACGGATAGCTTCCTGAATTTTGGTAAACGGCACAGTGTACATGTTGATAGAGCCACTGTAACGGCTGACAATTTTGAGCAATTTTTCAACTTTCAGGTGAGCACGTTCACTTGTGTATGGTGGAGAAGCAAAGTGAATCGCGGTAAGGCGTATGCCACGCTTTGACATCATATATGCTGCAACAGGTGAGTCGATACCTCCGCTGATGAGGATAGCAGCATTGCCGCCTGTACCAACAGGAATACCGCCCTGACCACGGATAGTTTTGCATCTTACATATGCACCAAAATCGCGCACCTCTACGGTGACGGTGATATCAGGATTTTTGACATCTACCTTAAGATGAGGAAAATGCTCCAAAAGTTTTGCGCCGACTGTTGCTGAAATCTCAGGGGATTTAAGCGGGAATTTTTTGTCAGAGCGTTTTGACTCGACCTTGAAGGTTTTTGCGTCCATAAGCTCGTCGTAGACATAGTCGGGTGCCTTGCTTAAGATATCATCCATGCTCTTTTCGCATACAAGTGCACGCGAGAAAGCGACAATACCAAATACCTGTGAAACGCGTTCACATACATCGTCAAGGTCGATGCCGTCAGTGACAGGCTCGATATATATGGTTGATTGGGCAACAGAAATGTTGAATTTTCCCAAATCGTGAATTCTGTGTTTTAAGTTTTTGATAAGCACATCTTCAAAGTTGCGGCGGTTTAAGCCTTTTAGGGCGATTTCGCCGACTTTGATAAGTATAATTTCTTTCATAGTAAGTCCTTTATTTTGTTTTAGCTAATGTATTTATGCCGGCTTTAAGCGATGCAACAAAAGCGTTCACATCATCTTTTGTGTTGTATTTAGAAAAACTGATTCTTATTGAGCTGTCAATCAGTTTATCATTAAGACCAAGCACCTTTAACACATAACTGCGTTTGCCTTTTGCACATGCAGACGAGCTTGAAACATAAATTTCGTCTTGCTCCAGATGGTGAAGCATTGTTTCGCTTTTGATACCCAAAACGGATATATTCACAACATATGGCAGAGCATTGTTGTCTGAATTGATGGTGACGCCCTCGATTTTTGAAAGCTCGTTTATAAGATGTTCGTTGAGGTTTTTGATATGCTCAAGATTTTTAGCGATGTCAAATTCCTCTACAGCCACAGAAAAAGCACAAATCAGCGGAGCACACTCGGTGCCGGGACGCATCTTTTTCTGTTGTTCGCCACCATAAAGCATAGGAGCCACACGCACACCTTTTTTTATGTATAATGCACCGACGCCCTTTGGTCCATGGACCTTATGTGAGCTGACACACATGGTGTCGACATTCCATTTTTTAGGTTTCAGTGCCATTTTTCCGTAGGCTTGTACAGCATCACAATGAAAGACTGCATCAGGATTTTTGCGTTTTACTATCTTGCCGATACGCTCGATATTCTGTATTGAGCCAATCTCGTTATTTACAGCCATAACAGCTACCAAAATAGTGTTGTCATCTATCGCTTCTTCAAATGCTGACAGAGGTACCACACCGCTTTTGTCAGGGGCGAGATATATAACCTCAAAGCCGTCATTTTCGAGTTTTTTGCACGCTTCTATAACAGAGCTGTGCTCGATAGCGGTTGTGACTATTTTGTTGCCGTATCTGCGTCTGGCATTTGCAACACCGAAGATTACTGTGTTATTTGACTCGGTAGAACCGCTTGTGAAGTAGAGTTCGCTGTTGTCAACTGAAAGCGACTGCGCGACGATTTCTCTAGATTTTTCGAGTTCAAGTTCAGCAGACAGTCCCTTTTTGTGCAAAGATGAGGGGTTTCCGTATTCAGTTGTCATCATCACAAGTGCCTTTTGTGCAGCCTTTTGCGAGGTTACGGTTGTGGCGCTGTTGTCAAGATAATGTTCAGCCATAATCTACCTATAAAACCTACTAACCTATTATAATATATTTTTACATTATATATTATAACTTTTTGTAAACATATTTGCAAATACAGTTTTGTAATAAATAAAGGGCATTAAAATGGAAAATATATTAGCGGTGAATGAAAATGATGGATAAACAAAAATATTCAAAAATGGTAGAAAAACAGACAAAAAACAGCCCTGTTGTACTAAACTGTGTCAAAGCATTTTTGGTGGGTGGGGCGATTTGTACTTTTGGTCAGTTGCTAACTGATTTGTATATGAAAGCGGACATGGGGAAGACCGAAGCTCAGACGCTCACATCAGTTTCGCTGGTTTTTCTTGGTGTGTTGCTTACAGCATTGCATCTGTACGAAAAAATCGCAAAGCACGCAGGAGCCGGTACACTTGTGCCGATAACCGGTTTTGCAAATTCGGTTTGCTCACCTGCGATTGAGTTCAAGTCAGAGGGTTTTATCTTAGGCGTCGGAGCCAAGATGTTTGTTATAGCAGGCCCTGTGATAGTTTATGGTACGGTGGCATCAGTAATCTATGGTGTGATTTATTGGATTTGTACGATTTTGTAATGTAGGGGCGGCAATCTGCCACCCGAGAATAGACGTACAATAAAAACGGGCGGCTGATAGCCGCCCGTTTATTGCAAAGAATTGGTTTTCTGTTATTAACGCACACCGTAATGAAATATACACCAGTAGTGGAATAATCGTAATTTTCAATGCGGATGGACTTTCGTTTAGGAAAGTCTGTCATAAGCTATCCTTTATAGTTAAACACAAGGGAAATAACCTCCGTATTTTTCAAACAGAGAATGGATATATTCCATGTCCTCTTTTGGAATATCAAAAAATCTAAAATTGCTAAGGTCTTGTATGCAGTTACAAGTATCACAGGCAATTGCAAAAACGTGGCTACCGATTTTGAGTGAAATGTTCTTATCAAAACCGCAAGAAGGGACGCTGGTCGAAACGGGATCATAGTTGTTTCCGTTAAGAATGTCAATGACCTTTTCTGCTTCATCATCTTCTAAAGTAACACTGACATTTTTATCTCCATAGATAAAGGTCAATGTGACATCAGCATCCTCCTTTACACTCGTTTGGGAACAACCGCAAACAGATAGCATAATGGAAAGAATAATAATTATGGTAAATAAGTGTTTCATAATTCGCACCTCCTGTGCTTATTTTAACCTTACTGTTATTTCACCGGTGCAGAGAGTTTTGACTCCGTTTTCAGTTTGTATTATAAGTCCGCCGTTGTTGTCAATATCGATAGCTTTAGCGGTTTTAGTTTCGTTGTTTTCGATATAGGTGATTTCTTTGTTTAATACAAGAGAAAACTTTTTGTATTCCTCAATGAAACTGCGCTGTGCGATATGACTGTACATATCAATGATATTGTCTGTGATTTTGGCACACAGGCGGTTGCGGTCAACACAGCACCCTATTGAAGTGGCTATATCCTTTAGCTCGTGCGGAAAATCGGTGGTAGAAATATTGACGCCAATGCCGATAACAATGCCTTCTATTACTAAGGTCACAGGATTAGTGACAGCCTCGCACAAAATACCGCACACTTTTTTGTCTTTTATATATATATCGTTAACCCATTTGATTTTTGGCGACACATTGCATAGGTCTTTCAAGGCTTTTGCAACACACACAGCAGTAGCGGTTGTCATACATACGGTATCGTCTGTGCTTGTATCTGTTTTTATAAGCAGCGACATATACAGCCCTGTATCAGCAGGAGAATAAAAACTGCGTGACAGTCTGCCTTTTCCTTTGGTCTGGTGGTTTGCAACAAAAAGCACAGGTGTGTCGCAAAGCAAAGATAAGTTTTTCTTTGCCTGTGTGTTTGTGGAGTCGATAGTATCAAAACAGTGGATTGTAACATCGTTTTTTAAACAGGATTTAATATTTTGTGCGCACAGCGCAGGATTTTGTGAAGTTTTTTTATCGTTACTATTGAAAAACGACATTATATCACCAGCTTTCACAGGTATATTATCATAAAAAAAGCTGTTTATCAAATGCAAAGGGCACAAACAAAAGAGGTGTAGTCGGTTTTGTTACTTTTTGAAACACAGAAACACTACACGCATCCGAGTGTTGCTTGACAGATAAACTTAAGTTTTAATTCTAGTACGGAAATAATCAAAAAAATATAGAAAAAACCGTAAAAAAAGATTGACATTATTCTTTTTTAGATATAAAATAGTAAACTGTACCATTATGGGGGCATTTGCCCCTATTACACATCTGAAAGATTTGCAAAATGTGAATATTAGCACACTTGATGTGTATTTGTCAAGTGTCTTTTTGAAAACAATTTTGTAATATTTCAAAGGTGCTAAAACGGGTATTTTTTCGCGACAATATCCGTCATAGATTTTAAAAGGAGTGATAAGCCTATGGTAAATGTCAAACCGGTAAAGCTTGGCAACACCGAGCGTATGAGCTTTGGCAAAATCGAAGACGTTATCGATATGCCAAACCTTATCGAAGTACAGAAAAAGTCCTATCAGTGGTTTCTTACTGAGGGTCTTAAGGAAGTGTTCAAGGATGTTTCAGGTATCGTTGATTTTCAGAACAACCTTGTGCTCGATTTTATCGACTACACTCTTGATGTAGACCATCCAAACTATTCTGTAATCGAATGTAAGGAAAGAGATGCTACTTACTCAGCAGCGCTCAGGGTTACTGCACGTCTTCTTAACAAAGAGACAGGCGAAATCAAAGAATCAAACGTATTTATGGGAGATTTCCCACTTATGACACCATCAGGTACTTTTGTTATCAACGGTGCTGAGCGTGTAATCGTATCACAGCTCGTCCGTTCACCTGGTGTTTACTACAAGATGGACCACGATAAAACAGGTAAGGAACTGTTCTCCTCTACTGTTATTCCTAACCGTGGTGCTTGGCTTGAGTATGAAAACGATGTTAACGATGTACTCTATGTCCGTATTGATAAAAACCGTAAGGTGCCTATCACTGTATTCCTTCGTGCATTGGGTCTTGGTACAAATGCCGAGATTTTAGAAAAATTCGGCGATGATGCAAGAATCAAAGCTACATTTGAGAAGGACACTGCTAACTCTGTTGAAGAAGGTCTTATCGAGGTTTATCGCAAACTTCGTCCATCAGAGCCTCCTACAGTAGAGAGCGCACAGAATCATATCAACAACTTATTCTTCGACCCACGTCGTTATGATATGTCAAGGGTCGGCAGATATAAATACAACAAAAAGCTTGGTATTTCAAACCGTCTGGCAGGTCAGACAATTACTGAGCATATCGTAAATCCACGCACAGGCGAAATCCTTGCTAAGCGTGGTGACACTATCGACCGTGACTTGGCACTTGTGATTGAAAACGCAGGTGTAAAGGAAGCGTTTGTTTCAGGTGATGAAGGTAAGTCTGTCAAGATTATCTCCAACGGTATGGTTGATATCAACGCTTATGTTTCATTTGATTGTGAAGAACTTGGTATCAAGGAAAAAGTATGCTTTGATGTTCTTTGTGAGATTCTTGACTCATGCTCAAATGAGCTCGAACTCAAAGAAGCTATTGCTCAAAGAGCATTGGAACTTGTTCCTAACCACATCACAACTGATGATATTTTCGCAACAGTAAACTATATGAACACCCTTGCTGAGCATATCGGCACAACTGACGATATCGACCATTTGGGTAACAGACGTATCCGTTGCGTTGGTGAACTTTTACAAAACCAGTTCAGAATCGGTTTCTCAAGACTCGAGCGAGTTATCCGCGAGCGTATGACACTCCAGGCTCAGGATCCAGAGTCATTGTCCCCAAGTTCACTTATCAATATCCGTCCTGTAACTGCTGCTATCAAGGAGTTCTTTGGTAGTTCTCCTCTGTCACAGTTTATGGACCAGACTAACCCGCTGTCTGAGCTTACTCACAAGAGAAGACTCTCAGCACTTGGTCCTGGCGGTCTGTCGCGAGATCGTGCAGGTTTTGAGGTTCGAGACGTACACTACACACACTACGGACGTATGTGTCCTATCGAAACTCCTGAAGGTCCTAACATCGGTCTTATCTCATATCTTGCTACATTTGCAAGAATCAATGATTACGGCTTTGTAGAGGCACCTTTCAGAAAAATTGACAAAGAAACCGGCATCGTTACTGATGAGGTTGTATATATGACAGCTGACATGGAAGACGACTTTGTTGTTGCTCAGGCTAACGAACCGCTTGACGAAAACGGCAAGTTTGTAAACTCTAAGGTTGTCGGCAGACACAAAGACGAATTCGTAGAGCTTGAGCCATCACAGTTTGACTATATGGACGTTTCTCCACGTATGGTTGTATCAGTTGCTACTGCTATGATTCCGTTCCTTGAGAACGACGACGCAAACCGTGCGCTGATGGGCTCTAACATGCAGCGACAGGCTGTTCCGCTTATGGTTACAGAGTCACCTATCGTTGGTACAGGTATGGAGTACAAGGCCGGTACTGACTCAGGTGTATGTATCCTTTCTGAAGAAGACGGTATCGTAATGAGCGTTGACGCTGACCATATCCGTGTTCAGTATGACTCAGGTCGTATTCAGGACTTTGAGGTTATCAAGTTCCTGCGTTCAAACCAGGGCACCTGTGTTAACCAGATTCCTGTTGTTTCTCGTGGCCAGCGCGTAAAGGCAGGCGAGGTATTGGCTGATGGCCCTGCTACAAAGAACGGTGAGATTTCACTTGGTAAGAATGCTCTCATCGGCTTTATGACATGGGAAGGCTACAACTACGAGGACGCTGTTCTTATCAATGAAAAAATCGTAAGAGACGATGTTTACACATCTATCCATATTGAAGAATACGAAACAGAGGCAAGAGATACAAAGCTCGGCCCTGAGGATATCACACGTGATATTCCAAACGTGGGCGAGGATATGCTCAAAGACCTCGACGAAAACGGTATCATTCATATCGGTGCTGAGGTTCACGCAGGTGACATCCTTGTTGGTAAGGTAACACCAAAGGGCGAGACAGAGCTCACTGCTGAAGAAAGACTGCTTAGAGCAATCTTTGGTGAGAAAGCAAGAGAAGTAAGAGATACTTCCCTTAGAGTTCCACACGGTGAGTCAGATATCGTTGTTGATGTAAAGGTATTCACTCGTGAAGATTCAAGAGACGAGCTTCAGCCTGGTGTAAACAAGGTTGTAAGATGCTATCTTGCACAGAAGCGTAAGATTTCTGTCGGCGATAAGATGGCTGGTCGTCACGGTAACAAGGGTGTTGTATCCCGTATTTTACCTGTTGAGGATATGCCATTCTTGCCTGATGGTACTCCACTTGATATCGTATTAAACCCACTGGGCGTACCTTCCCGTATGAACATCGGACAGGTACTTGAGGTTCACCTTGGCTATGCTTGTAAGGCACTTGGCTGGAAGATTATGACTCCGGTATTTGACGGTGCACACGAGCAGGATATATTTGAGTTGTTTGAGAATATCAAAGACAAGGACGACTATCCTGACAAGAGAGATGTCACAGGCATTGACTTTGGCGAGTGCTTTAAGCATAACGGCATCTCAATGGAATGTAAAACAATGCTTAAAGACGGCCGTACAGGTGAGTATTTTGACAACCCTGTTACAGTCGGTTATATGTACTACTTAAAACTCCATCACCTCGTTGATGATAAGATTCACGCAAGAAGTACAGGTCCTTACTCACTTGTTACACAGCAGCCACTTGGCGGTAAAGCTCAGTTTGGTGGACAGCGTTTTGGTGAGATGGAAGTTTGGGCACTTGAGGCTTATGGTGCTGCATACACACTTCAGGAAATCCTGACTGTTAAGTCCGACGACGTTGTTGGTCGTGTTAAGACATACGAATCAATCGTCAAGGGCCAGAACATCCCAACTCCTGGTATCCCTGAGTCATTCAAGGTTCTTATCAAAGAGCTTCAGTCACTCTCACTTGACGTAAGAGTACTTGACGCAGAGGGCGGCGAAATCGACCTCAAGCAG
>JAZUOM010000008.1:0-7338 GCA_045604645.1 Ruminococcus sp.
GGCTATGCCCGAAAATGAAATACCCCCGTTTTACGGGGGGATAATTATTCTTTATGAGAAAAATAATTTCATTTTCCGATATCTCTGAGCTGGCAAGTCGGAGGCCAAGCGGTCTTAGGAAGACAAGGCATATTATCAACTCCTTGGCTCACAGAACGACATGGCTACGATCCGACTTTATTAGGGCTATGCCCGAAAATGAAATACCCCCGTTTTACGGGGGGATAATTATTCTTTATGAGAAAAATAATTTCATTTTCCGATATCTCTGAGCTGGCGGACATTCTCGTCGTTTAGATCATTTGCGACTGCAATCTTCTTTAATATGTTCTTCATTGTTTTGTCAAGACGGGAATCCTTTGAGTAATCGGCAGGGAAGATGTAGTCAACTCTGTCTTCAAGCAACAGTTGTTCAACCTTTTCTTTGTTTGCATCAGTATAAACAGCGATAGCCTGACCGCCGTAGGCTTTCATCATCTTCATGCACGGAACATCCGATAGTCCGTCGCCTATGTAAATCATATTAGAAAAAGGTACTCGCTTTGAGTCATCAGGCATAGAGCGGTTTAAGTCAACGTCGTTTGCTACATCAAGCACACCTTTGTTTATGCGGTAGACAAACTGGGTTTTGTTTGTGTAGTTTACTGCGGTTTTTGGCCACACAGCCTGACCGCTTTCGTCATAATAAAACTCACACGCAAAAATTTCCTTGAACTTGTCGCTGATTGAAGAACCCTCGATAATTTCTTTGAGTCCTGACGAAATAACATAGTGCTCAACAGAAACACCGATAAGTGCACCGTACTGATTGACTCGGTCAAACCAGTCGCTTACACCCTTGTACAGCTCGATGTCCTTGCCGTTTTTAACAAGAGTTTCTCGGTTGAGAATAATGTTCTTTTCCTTTGATTTTTGAATCATAACATACATGTATGCAAGGATAGAGTCCATATGCTCTTCTCTGCCAAAGCCGTTTGCAGCAGCCCAGAAATCAGCAGATGTCATTGACAGGCTAGGTATGAAGTTGTAGTCCTGCATATCTTTTGTACACAAGGTTTTGTCAAAGTCGTACATTATAGCGACTATAGGCTTATCCTGCATTGTTATAATTCCCCTCAGAAATAATATAATTCTAAAACAGAAAATTAATATTCTGTAATTTCAACATACTCCAACACTACGTCCTGTACAGGTCTGTCAGGATATACTGTGCTGACAGCAGCGATAGTATCAACAACATCCATGCCCTCGTATACCCAGCCGAATACTGTGTAACCGCCGTCAAGGTATGTGTTGTCTTCATAGCACTGGTTGATGTAGAACTGTGAGCCGTTTTCGCCAACCTGTGCATGAGCCATAGCTACAGAGCCTCTGATGTTTGAAGCGTATTCAGAAATTTCGAATGGAAACTCTACGCCATAAGCAGAAGCACCGCCTGTGCCGTCAAAATTTGTGTAGTCGCCACCCTGAATCATAAAGTTGTTGATAACTCTGTGGAAGATTGTCTTGTCAAATCTGCCTGCATCAGCAAGAGCGATGAAGTTGTTTGTAGCAAGTGGAGCGATTTTGTCCAAAAATCTCATTTTGATATCGCCGTAGTTTGTGTGAAGGATAGCAACAGTTTCGCCTTTTTGTGGTTCTCTGACTGCGTAGTCATCTTCAACAACAACATCTTCGCTTGCACGCTCAATAGTGTTGATATCAAGTATTGCATCAGTTGGTTTTGGTTCGTAAGTCATATTAGTACCTCCGTTTTGTGTTGCATTTGTTTTGTCGGTTTGTCCCTCGTACACAACCTCTTTGCCACAACCTGTGACAAACATAAGGCACATTACAAGTGCCAAAATTGAAAATAATATTTTTTTCATCTTAAAAAATCCTTTCTGTAAAAGACTAAGTGTAATTTTAATATATATTTGTTTTGTTTTCAATACCTAAACACAAAATTTAAATTAAAGTTCATTTTCTTTTTGCATATCTTTATGAGCCGTGTCATAAAAATCTAGTATAGAAAAAAGCCTAAGGAGGACATAAAATGACAGGCTATTTACCAGAGGGGAAGCTGATTGATACATACGAAAACAAAAAGGTGTTGTCATCTGTTTCGAATATGCAACAAGCTCTAAAGGAGCAAAAAATCGTAGAAGCAACAGCGACTTTGTGTGATGCAAAACATAATCTAATTGTGGATTTGGGAATAATAAAGGGCATAATTCCGCGTGAGCAAGGAGCGCTTGGGATAAAAGAGGGCACAGTGCGTGACATAGCGGTAATATCCAGAGTAAACCGCCCGGTAAGCTTTGTTATAACAGACTTTACGACAAATGAAAAAGGCGAAACGATGGCGGTTTTATCGCGTGAGAAAGCCCAGAAAATGTGTATTGATAACTATGTTAGCGCGCTTGAGGTAGGCGATGTAATAGATGCAAAAATAACTCACCTTGAAACATTTGGCGCTTTTTGTGATATCGGGTGCGGAGTTGTGGCGCTGATGCCGATTGACCTTATTTCTATATCACGGATAGAGCACCCAAGAGAGCGTTTTTCGGTAGGAATGGACATCAAAGCGATTATAAAATCGATTGAAAACGGTAGGATAAGCCTCAGCCACAAAGAACTTTTGGGTACATGGCAACAAAACGCAGACAACTTTACTGCGGGTGAGACGGTGTCGGGAATTGTGCGTTCTGTCGAAAACTACGGGGCGTTTGTCGAACTTGCACCAAACCTTGCGGGACTTGCAGAACTCAAGGATGGGGTGAAAATGGGTGATAGTGCAAGTGTATATATAAAGAGTATCATACCATCAAAGATGAAGATAAAACTTATCATAATTGATACTTTCAGTGGTGAACAGGTAATAAAACCGCCGAAATACTATTATGACAAAGACCATATCGACGAGTTTGTGTACTCACCGCTTGAGTGTGAAAAATACATAGCAACGCATTTTTGAGTGTGACTTTTGAGTGCTTTGTTGTTGACTAAACTTTGGTGTAATGATAAGATAAAAGCATAGGAAATACATAAAACACAGGAGATTGTTATGGAGAACTTAATTGTGATTTTATTGTGCTTATCTGTGGTGTCACTTGTACTGGGAATAGTAGCGGTTGTATTGCTGCTGAAAAAGCGTGACAACAACGCTGATTTTTCAGACTTTGCTGATAAGAACGCACAACAGCTTTCGACACTAAGACAGGAGCTTACACAGTCAACACAGCAGTCTGTGAAGAATATGGGTGATATGATTGCACTAAATCAGCAGAATTTTGCCCAGAGCCAGAGTGAAAAATCAAAGGCGATTGAAGAACGACTAAAGACATTCTCGCTCGAAAATGAGCAGAAACTCGACCTTATCCGTCGCAGTGTAGAGCAGAAATTGAGCTATATTCAGGAAGACAACAACAAACAGCTTGAAAAAATGCGTCAGACCGTTGACGAAAAGCTTCAGCAGACACTTGAGGACAAGATGAACAAGTCGTTTGCACTTGTGTCAGAGCGACTTGAGCAGGTGTACAAGGGACTTGGTGAGATGCAAAATCTCGCCACAGGGGTTGGAGACCTCAAGAAAGTTTTGTCTAACGTCAAGACCAGAGGTATTCTGGGTGAAATCCAGCTTTCTTCTATCTTAAAGGAAATCCTTGCTACAGAGCAGTACGAAGAAAACGTTGCGACAAAGCACGGCTCCAGAGATGTTGTCGAATTTGCGGTGAAACTGCCTGCTGATGATGACGGATTCATCTATCTGCCGATTGACTCAAAATTCCCGGGTGACACATATCAGGCTTTGCGTGATGCCTATGACACAGGCTCTAAAGAAGCAGTTGATGCAGCCGCAAAGGTGCTTGTAAATACTATCAAAAAAGAAGCAAAAGACATTCACGATAAATACATCGACCCACCATATACAACCGAATTTGCTATCATGTTCCTGCCGTTTGAAGGGCTATACAGTGAAGTTGTAAACCGTGGTATGGTCGAAATTTTACAGCGTGACTACAAAGTAAATATCGCAGGTCCAAGTACGATGGCGGCATTGCTCAATTCAATCCAGATGGGATTCAAAACTCTTGCTGTGCAAAAGCGTAGCGCAGAGGTATGGGAGGTGCTGGGCAACGTCAAGAAAGAGTTTGATTCGTTTGCTGACGTGCTCACAAAGGCTCAACAGCACATCAACCTCGTCACAAAAGACCTCGATACACTCGCAGGTGTACGCACACGTCAGATTCAGCGCAGGTTGAGTGCGGTGCAAAGTGTAGACGCTGTAGCAACCGATATACCTATGCTTGAAGACGAATAACTGAATGAAAAAACACCCCTTTGGCAATACTTATCTTAAGTGTTACCAAGGGGGATTTTTGTTGCAGTTTAATAAAGTGGAAATCTGTGGTGTAAACACATCACAGCTTAAGGTGCTATCTGAAAAAGAAAAGCGTGAACTTCTCAACATCATTCGTACAGGCTCAAAGCAGGAGGCTCAAAAAGCCAGAGAAAAAATGATAAACGGAAACCTGCGACTTGTGCTGTCAGTGATTCAACGATTTGTAAATCGTGGCGAAAATCTTGACGACCTGTTTCAGGTGGGAGTGATAGGGCTTATCAAGGCGATAGACAATTTTGACCCGACGCTTGATGTCAGGTTTTCGACCTATGGTGTGCCGATGGTGTGTGGAGAATTGCGACGTTATCTGCGCGATAACAACTCAATCAGGGTGTCCCGTTCAATGCGTGATACCGCCTATCACGCTATGCAGGTCAAAGAGGAGCTGACCGTAAAAAACGGCAAAGAACCTACTGTTGAAGAAATAGCAAAAGTTATGGGGATAGAAAAAGAAAACGTGGTGCTCGCACTTGAGGCTATAGTTGAGCCTGTGTCGCTTTATGAGCCGGTGTTTTCTGAGGGCAACGACACAATCTATGTTATGGATCAGGTGGGGGACAAAAATGACGACAACGACTGGCTTGATGAAATAGCAATCAAAGAAGCTATCCATAAGTTAAGCGACAGAGAAAAGCGCATACTGTCCCTTAGGTATTTCAAAGGCAGAACCCAGATGGAGGTAGCAACCGAAATCGGCATCAGTCAGGCACAGGTCAGCAGAATCGAAAAAGGCGCACTTGATTCAATCAAAAAAGAGCTCAGATAAGCGTACACAGCACAGCCGGATTTTTTGGCTGTGTTTTTTATTTATGTACCAAAAATACCCCATAACTATTGCGATAATGTTATCAAAGAGATATAATGAATGTGAAAGCGAGTGATTATATGGACATTATGGATATGAACATTGCTGAACCCAAAAAGAAAAAGCTGATAATAAACATACTTGAGATACTAAGAAAGTATACCGACGAAAACCACACGTTGAGCCAAAAGCAAATTATTGATATCCTCAGGGATGAATATTCTATGAGTGTTGACAGGAAGTCTGTTGCACGTAACCTTAAGGACCTCATTGACTGCGGATACAAGATTATGTTCACACAAACTAAGCGAGAGGTCACAACAGTTGACAAAAAGACAGGTAAAAAAGTCACAAAGGAAAACAACATAAAATCCGACTACTATTTGTCCCGTGATTTTTCTGATTCAGAATTAAGATTGCTCATAGACAGTCTGCTTTTTTCAAAACATATTCCGTATCATCATTGCAAAGAACTGATAGAAAAGCTCGAGAATTTGTCTAGCGTTCATTTCAAAGCAAAGGTAAAGCATATCGCAACTTTTCCGCACAGTAATCTCATAAACAAACAGCTTTTTTACACGATAGATATTCTTGATGAGGCTATATCAACAAGGCGCAAGGTGTCGTTTAATTACTGTGAATATGGTACAGACAAGAAACTCCACAAGAAAAAAAGACAAGACGGTACAGTGCGTGAGTACATAGTGAGTCCGTACCAGATGGCAGCAAAAGAAGGCAAGTATTATCTTATCTGCAACTACGATAAGTATAACGATATCTCAAATTATCGTATTGACCGTATCAAAGACATCAAAATTTTAGACGAAGCGGTAAAACCGTTTGGAAAGCTCGACGGTGCACAGGAAAACTCGCTTGATTTAGCGCGTTATATGAAAGAGCACGTGTATATGTTTTCAAGCGGTAATGTCAGAGCAAAGTTCAGGGTAGAAAAGTCCATGATAAGTGATGTAATAGATATGTTCACAGATGATGTGAGATTCTGTGACGAAACCGATACACACGTGACGGTGTCCGCATATACAAACGAGATGGCAATGCATCAATTTGCAAAGACATTTTCGCCATATGTGGTGGTGTTAAGCCCCAAGAGTTTAGTGGACAAAATCAAAGCAGATATCAAAAAATCTCTTGATGAATACAGCAAGGTATAAAAAGGTGATTGTTATGAAAAATGCATTCGAGTTTTTATTATACAGTTATTTTGGCATTACAAGTGATAGTAAAATAGATGAAATACTTACAGCTTCTATAAAACGCGCTTATCAGGATGCATCAAGTCATGTTTTATCAGTAAAAGAAGATAAGGCCGATTTTAATGCAACCCTTGAAAAGTACAATGAATCTGAAAAAGAATACAAACAAAATGGTAAGCTCAACGAATTCTTGAGGAATATCGGAACACAGTTTTTGCATGAAGAAATAAAGTTTCTTATTGAAAGCAAAGACAATATAGATTACAACGATTTTCACGTTCATCTTTGCAACCGATTGATTGAATTATATAAAGCCGATGATGAAGAGTGTGAATATTACAAAAAAGACAAACACGGAAACTTACGCAAATTCACATATGGCATAGCTCAAAAATGGGTTAATATGACGATGAAATATCTGTATTTGTTGCACGATTTATTTGACTGCGATACTATCAGAAACGATAGTTTCATAAAAATAGATAAGTTTATATGTAATTACAAGGCAGATTTTCATGTTCCGATTGACAGCTATATAATAGATGCAGTGTGGGAAAATAAAGATATTGATGTTATTCCACCGGGTTGCAATAAAGATAAACATTACATAAATGGAAAAAAGAAGGAATTTAAAAATAGACCATCGGAGCACTTTACTCGTTGGAGTAAACTGAATGATACTGATTATGTAAACTTTCAAAAAAGCCTCTGTGATAAATTAAAGGATAAAAATATAATTCCTATCGAGTGGGAAGGTCCTACCTGGCTACAAGTTGCAAAAAGCATCACAAAATAATAATTATCCCCCCGTAAAACGGGGGGTATTTCATTTTCGGGCATAGCCCTAATACTACTGGCAGCGCACAAGTGCGCTTTTTATTGGCCTATCAGCCATGCATCTGTTACAGCTACTCATAAATGAGCGTCAACGCATG
>JAZUOM010000009.1:0-4509 GCA_045604645.1 Ruminococcus sp.
TGATAGTTGATGTCGATACCCGCCTCTTTCATCAGCAGGCACATCTCGCTACGGCACTCGTACGATGTGTCGAAAGGCTTGGCGATGTGGTAGTTTTTTTGTTTTGGCACGACAACGCCCTTGCCCTCAACATCGCTGTTCCAGTATGACTGCTTAGCGTCTACTGTCGCTCCGATGTATCTGCCGTCTACGTTCCAAGTGACATCGTCAAAGAGGTAGAACTCAAACTCAGGCAGGATTTTCATCTCGTCAGCAACACCGCTTTGCTTCATATACTCTACAGCCGCTTTGATTATATTGCGCGGATATTGCGCAAGTGGGCGGTTCTCAGGGGTGTCGATAATCATCGCGTTACCTGTCATAGACAGTGTAGGAATCTCGCAGAACGGGTCAACAAGTGCAGTGTCAGGGTCAGGGAAAAAGACCATGTCGCTCTTTTCAACAACAGCATAGCCGTAGTTAGAAGCATCAAAGCCGATACCGCTTTTCATAGTATCCTCTGAGAAGTTTTCAGCAGGGATAGTAACATGACGGTACTGACCATTGATGTCGACCATCTTGAAGTCGACCATCTTGATGTCATTTTCCTTGATAATTTTCAGAATATCCTTAACAGTTTTAGCCATAAACACACCTCTTTTTTAGTTTTTATTACGCTGATTTAAGTATACCAGTTATAAGCTTTTTGTCAATAAAAGGTGAGGGACGGAAAAACCTAAAGTCTCCAATCCTTTGGCACACAACAGTTGATAAAGTCATAGTCAACGCTGACGGAAGTGTTGTATTTTACTTCAAGAATGGTAGTGAGGTGGAGGTGTGAAAGGTATTTTTCAAATTGCACTTGACAAAACTAAAAATCTCATCTAACATTAAATATAGAACGTATGTTCTATATAAATTTGAAAGGATGATGTTTTGACTAGTTTAGAATTCCGAAATAACCCTATGTTTTTGAGAAATCATTTCAAAGGTGACGGCACTTTTGAAATGCCAAAAATCAAAAAGGAGGAGGTCGACCTTGAAAATATTGAACTGACAGGTTATGATAAATTAAGCAGTAGTAAGGATAATCATATAGTTCACTTTTTCCTTGATGATTACAAGTTTGAGGTAATGTGGAATGACCCGTTACCTCGTATCGAAAAGCTAAAATCGCACAAAGCTGTGCTATCGCCAAATTTTAGCATCTATTCAGAAATGCCTGTGCCAATGAAGATTTATAACACCTTTAGAAGTAGGTGGTGTGGGGCATATCTTCAGCAAAACGGCATTAAGGTAATACCAACAATAGCGTGGGGTGGACCTGAAACTTTTTGGTTTTGTTTTGACGGTATTGAAACTAAAAGCGTTGTAGCAGTTTCCACTTTAGGAGTAAGAAACGAAAAAGATTTATTCATGCAAGGCTACAACGAAATGCTCAGGCGAATTAAGCCCACTAAGATTATCTGTTATGGTGAGCCTTTCTCCGAAATGAAAGGCGATATTATCGAAGTTGATTATGCAAAGACTAATAATTTGGGTAAATCTTTTGATTCTTCCGGCGGCTACATAAAAAGGTCCGTTGGTTATGTTGTGCCTTATGTAGAAAAAGGTATGGGTAGTGCAGGCGGTGGTGGTAAAATCACTTGGAAGCCTAAAAAGCCAGAGGATGAAAGATTTATAGGTAGGCCTGGTGAAATTAAGGAGACGTTTAATAGTCGTGGTGAAAAAGTTTTAACTAAAATAAGTAAGAATGGCTTTGCTGAAAAAGAAAGGCACTGTGGCGATCATGATAGACCTAAGTATCACACAAATCCGCATGACCACTTTATTGATTGGTCTAACAATTTTCCAGATTTTCATTCCCAGACAAATTATCACGATAACATTCCTGAGTTCAAGATGTTTGGAGGTTTTGTTATGAAAAGTGACAAAAACATTATTGAGTATAGCAAGTATGAATCTGTAGATGATTTTATAAAATCCATCAAGTACGGAAAAGAAGTTGGTATTTGCTATAAAGGTGTAGATTATGGTATATTTTTGATTGATGGTATATACTATTTTGGTGAATCTAAACACGAAGAAACCGAAGTGAGTTTTTCATCAGTAGAAGATTTATTAGAAATAGATATTCAAGGAGCGCGATTAAAAGATATTATTACTGAGGTTGAACTTTGGTTGCGTAATGTCTAATTTGATTAGCAATTTAACGATAGCCCTATAATGAGCGTAGGTGTATTGTTTTTACCGGCTTAATTACAAAATCACATACAAAATCACAGCAAAAAAGCGTTGTAGCTGAGGGAGAGTGTCAACGTACACCTTCAAACTGCAACGCGTGTTTTTTATTCTCTGCTTATTTACTTGGGTTTTCGCTATAATTTAACGATAAAAGACGGAATTTCTGTTTGAAATAAATGTGAGATATAATGTTATTGGTCTATCAGACTGACCGATAAATCATCGCTGACCCTGAGGGTGAAAGAGTATTCCTCCGGTTCGCAGGTAGGGTACTCAAAAACAGCGGTCACCGTTACGGTGCCTTCTTTTAAGCCCACAAAATAAATCTGTGCACCTTTGTCTTTCATTCCACACTCGTATTCAGGCACAGGTGTTATATAACTGTGATAGTCTACGATGTTTTCCTTGTCAAATTCCATATAAAAATTACCACCTGCTATAACACCTGCTCGAGTGTAGCAATACGCCTTGTCCACATCAAAAGGATAGTCGGAGGTTTTGTTGCAACCAAAAAGTCCTATGATTAAAGATAGCACACACATCACCTTCCAAATTTTTATGCCCATGGGTCTTCCTCTACAGGAACGCGTATGTCAGCAAGACATTGAATTTCAACAAGGAACCATTGTCCAGTTGATGGCTTCCTGCGTAGTTTTATTGGTCTTGGGTTGTCAGCACCGCTACTTTTAACATAGAGTGTTGCCCAGTCTGCATTATCAAAAGAATATGGATTTTCAATAACGATGATTTTGTATGGGGTGTCAGGTGTGTAACCGTTTTCAGGGGTTGCTCCCTCAAAATATGAGCGAACTTTGTATGGCTTTGAGCCGAGGTGCTCATTTATGAACTGCTTTTCAAAACCGCTGATTTCTCCCGGACCTTTCAGGAAGTTAAGCATTTCAATAGTCTGCTGTGGATTGTGTTCGTAATTACAAAGAACAACTAGAGTCAGAGCCGTTGTTTTGAAAGCACTGTCAAGAGATGCCTGTGGCAAAGCCTGAAGTTCAGCAACGTTAGTTGGCAAAGAATCAAAGGTAAAGGTTTCGGTGTGATTTCTGCCTGTGCCGACAGCGTTCGTTGTCTTGGTCACAACTTTGTTGATGCCCTGAGAAATCTCTCGTTTAATAGCGGATTCTGCCTGTCGTTTAAGTGAATCAAAAATACCCATAATGATACCTCCTGATAAATTAGTTATATAAAAACATCGCACAATGTTTACTTACTTATATCGTTGAATAACAGTTACAATCTCATCATAAATCTTGTATTCAGTATATTCGCCGTTCATCCCTCCGCCACACTCATAGTAACACGAGTTTATTGAGTCAGCAAGAGAACAGGTCATATTGTCTTTATCAGGTACGAAAAACTTAGTTTTGTAATACCATACACCGATTATATAGTGGCAATAAGAATAACAACCAAAGATATAGTTATTATAGCAACAGGCTTCATACAAATCACTCTTTTTTGCACAGATTCTCTGTGCCTTTTTTAAATTATATAACAAACCGCCTGAACATTCAACACTATAATTCACATCAATCTTATGGCATATAGTTGTAGATACAGCCACAGCAAACACATATAAAAACAAAAAGGCAACCAATGTTAGGTGCCTTTTTGCGATAGCAATTCGGGGACCCCGAAATCTGGGATTTTGGGGAGAGGAGAAGCAACAAAACAAGTTGAGCGATATTTTTGCATAAAAAATGTCGCAAACGAGTGAACGTTTGCGACGACGTGGTTGCAAAGGCTTGAATGAACCGACGGTCCGTTTGTGGTGTATGCGACCATAAAACAACGCCCTCTTTTGACAGCCGAGCCCCCGTCGCCGTCGTGTGTCGTCTCGCTCGGCTCATAAACCCACCTCGCGATACTCGCACTTTAGGCGACACCGCTTGACAAAACAGTTCACTGGACTGTTTTGTCTGCGCTAACCCAACGAGCCACGCTCGTCAGCCTCATAACCTGAAAGCGTGGGATAAACCCATCTTTCACATCACAAAAAGAAAAAGACACCCTGTGTTGGGTGTCTTTCCTTTTTGTGGTTGCGGAGGCCGGATTTGAACCGACGACCTCCGGGTTATGAGCCCGACGAGCTACCAGGCTGCTCTACTCCGCGATATATGCTTTTGTCAGCTCCATTATATTATCACCAAATTTGCCGTTTGTCAACATACTGCCAAGGAATTCAGAGTTCCCACAGCCAAGGTCAATCGTGACGAACTGTCAAACTATAAGGTGGTAAAACCTCGTCAGATTTCATTTGTGCAAACAACGCAC
>JAZUOM010000010.1:0-95801 GCA_045604645.1 Ruminococcus sp.
ATAATAACTTGGTAAGGGAGGTAACACATAATGAATACAATTAAAAGACTTACTGCAGTTGTTTTAGCAGTTATGATGCTTGTATCTGTTGCTGTTATCTCTGCTTATGCTAACGAAACAGAAGTTGCAGATACATCTGCAAATAACCTTACCATACACTTCAAGTCAGAAGACTGTGTACCATATGTTTACTACTGGAACGCATTACCTAGTGATATTTCCACAGCATATCCTGGTGTTAAGATGACACTTGATAACTCACAGGAGGGTGGCAACTGGTACACATATACTTTCTCAAATGTTACAAAAATCAACCTTTTGTTCACAAATGGTACAACCACACTTGACGGTCAGATTTCTGAGGAAACTACCCGTTCTATCTCAGGGGACACAAACGAGTGGTGGTACAGCGATGGTAAATGGAGGGACAGAAATCCTGATATTCCTATCGACTATGAATTTACTGATTTAAGAGAAGATACAATCTACTTTGTAATCACAACCCGTTTCTATGACGGTGACACAGGCAACAACGTTCATTGTTGGGACGACACAAAGGCTAACAACCCTGATTCTGACCCGGCATGGCGTGGTGACTTCAAGGGCCTGGCTGACAAGCTTGACTATATCAAGGCACTCGGCTTTAGTGCAATCTGGATTACTCCTGTTGTAACAAACGCATCAGGCTACGACTATCACGGCTATCATGCAATGGACTTCTCCACAGTTGATACAAGATACGAGAGTGATAACTTTACATACGAAGATTTCATTGAGGCAGCTCATGATAAGGATATGAAAGTTATTCAGGACGTTGTATTCCAGCACACAGGTAACTTTGGTGAAAGCTATTTCTGTCCATTGTTTGAAAAGGACGAAAACGCTGATTTGGCTAATCTTGAGGAATGTATGGTTCCTACTGATTACCTGCTTGATTCGTATGGCCTTTCATCACCAGAAGAATACTGGGCACAGAAACCACAGGCTCAGTATGACCAGAGACTCAACCTTATGAAGAACACATCTTCTGCTGCTGGCGGTAACAACTCAACAGGTTCACATCCTGACGAGTCTGACTATACAATGGCTAAGGTCTCAACAGACCCTAAATACAATCCAAACAACTATTATCACACAGGTTATTTCCAGAGCCTTAACTGGGACGACTGGACCTGTAAATATGCTCAGATTGCCGGCGACTGTGTAGACCTTAACACAGAAAACCCTGCAGTTGCAAAGTATATCACAGACACATATACTGACTACATCGAGATGGGCGTTGACGCTTTCCGTGTTGATACAGTACGTCATATCTCAAGACTTTCACTCAACACAATGTACAACGACCAGCTCAACGCTGCCGCTAAGAAATTTGGTAACAACAACTTCTATATGTTCGGCGAAATCTGCTGTCGTTACTCACAGGTATGGTATCGTGACCATGCTTGCGAATCTGCTCAGTTCTACACATGGGATGAGCCTGATACCTCGCTTACAAGCAAGTGGGTAACAGACCCTAATGCAACTGCAACACAGATTAATGATAATATGAACCTTACATTTGACCACTACAGAAAGTACGACAATGTAAGCTCACAGCCTAAATCAGACAACGCTTTCTTAAACGGCATCACATACCACACACCTGATTATTCAAAGAGTTCAGGTATGGGCGCTATCGACTTCCAGATGCACTGGTGCTTTGACTCTGCTTCGGGTGCTTACAATATCGGTAAGTCTTCTGACCAGTATTACAACGACTCTACATGGAACGTTGTATACGTTGAGTCACACGACTACGCTCCTGACCAGGGTCAGGCTAACAGATTCACAGGCGGTACTCAGACATGGGCTGAGAACTTGAACCTTATGTATACATTCCGTGGTATTCCTTGTCTTTACTACGGTGGCGAGGTTGAGTTCCAGAAGGGCGTTGTAATCGACGTTGGTCCTAACAAACCGCTTGCTCAGACAGGTAGAGCTTACTTTGGTGATTACCTTGAGGGTACTGTTACAGCTACTGACTTCAGTGAGTACACAGCTACAGGTAAGGTTGCTGAAACACTCAACTACCCACTTGCTAAACACATCCAGAAGCTCAACGCTGTAAGACGTGCTATCCCTGCACTCCAGAAAGGTCAGTACACAGTTTCTTCTAACTATGTATCAGGCAATATGGCTTATATCAAGAGATATACAAACGCAAGTGAGGGTATTGACTCTCTCGCACTCGTAACAATTACTGACGGTGCTACATTCAAGAATATCCCTAACGGCAAGTACATTGACGCTATCACAGGCGAAATCAAGGATGTTACAAACAATACACTTACTGTATCTTCAGTTGGTAAGGGTAACATGAGAGTTTATGTATGCTGTGCTAGTGGCTTTACAGGCATTTCAGGTGCTGTAGGCCCAACAGGTCAGACATACCTCAAATAATTAAATAACTTCTTTTTATAAAAGGCTCGGATTTATTCCGGGCCTTTTGTGTTTTGTGTGACACGATATGATATTAGCAAAACAAAAAGGCGATGGGATAGCCATCGCCTTTGAGTTATATATTTTATGTGTGATTTGCATTACAACTTTGCGTTTGTTTTTGCCATAAAGCTGTCTGATTTGATGAGGAAACGTTCGTGATATGCTTTGCCCACAACCCCTTGCTTGTCTGATACTGTGATGTCAAACACAAGTCGTCTGTTGTTAACTTCTGTAAGTGTTGATTCACATGTGACATCTATACCCACAGGGTCAGCAGACAGATGCTCAACACATATTTTTGTGCCCACACTTGTGATGCCATCATCAAGCAAAGGCTGTACACTTTCTGCTGCTGTCTGCTCCATTAATGCAACCATAGCAGGGGTTGCAAAAACATCGAGTGTGCCGCTTCCCATAATTTTAGCTGTTTTGTCGTTTGTAACTGTGATTGTGATTTTGTTTTTGATTCCTGATTGTAACATAATACCCTCTGATAAATTCGTTTTTTGTTATTATAGCACTTTGTTTTATAAAATGAAATAGCAAAAACTATTGTAATAATGGTTTTACAAAAATAAATCTTGTGTATATTAGTTTTATATGATATATTCTAATTGGATTATTTTTAATCACTTTTATTTAAGGGGCATTGTTATGAATCAGAACAACAATAATATGTACAATCCACAGGGCAATCCTATGCCTGAGTATTATGACGAGCCAACTGTAGCGGTTGATAATTACGCTCAGGCAAACCAGGGCTATTATCAGCAAAACACAACACCTGACTATAATCAGCCAAACGCTAATCAGTACGGTGCACAACAGACACCAAACTACAATCAGCCAAATGCTAATCAGTACGGTGCACAACAGACACCAAACTACAACCAGCCAAACGCTAATCAGTACGGCGCACAGCAGGCACCAAACTACAACCAGTCATATGCTAACCAGTACGGTGCACAGCAGGGATACTACAATGGTGGTGCTCCACAGTACGGTCAGGTTATAACTGAAAAAGTTTACAGAGAAAACTATTCTCCTACATTTAAGAAAGACCTTAAAACAGCGGCTATTATTACTTATGTGTGTTCAGGTATTGCTGCTGCTGTAAATATCGCAGTTAATCCGTTTGGATTTATCGACCTTGCTATTTTGCTTGGACTTTCACTTGGTATGCATCTTGGCAAGAGCAAGGGCTGTGCAATCGCTTTGTTGATTGTAAGTATCATTGAGTCTGCTATTGGTATTGCGCTTACAGGTATGTTCACAGGCTGGCTGTGGATTGTTGCAGGTATAACAGCCGTTGGTGCTTTTACAAAAGCAAAGAAGCAGTATCAGGAATACTTAAACCAGGTTAATCAGCAACAGATGTACAGATAAAAATATATAGCATAAAAATATCCCCACCTGTGTAAAAACATAGGTGGGGATTTAGCTTTTTTGATGTTAGTCGTCGTAATCTTTGTCATATGACAGGATGTTTCCTGTATATGCGTCGATTTCATAGTCGTATTCTATGCGGTCTTTTTGAAAATCAACCTCATATCTCAACACACCGTCATCGTAGTCAAGTTCGAGATTTACATATGCCACATCGGCTTCTTTTAGTCCTGCGTGGTTGAGCGCGATGTCTTTTGCCTGTTGCTCAGTAATTTGTTGCTGTGTGGTCTGGCTGTCAGCAGATGCACCCTGATTGTTCTGAATTACCGGTTGTGTTGCAGGAGCCGGCTGTGTGATTGGTTTTGAACCGATATTGCAACCAACAAGTGCAAAGCACAGTATTAATGCCAAAAATAATGCAAGATATCTTTTCATAAAAATTACCTCCAACACTGTTATTTTATGTAATTAAGGTGTTTAGTATGAAAAAACGCAGATAGGGTATATTTCCTATCTGCGTTTAACATTAACCGAAATATCTCTTGAGTAAGCCTTTGAATCCTGCGCCGTGTCTAGCCTCGTCTTTAGCCATCTCGTGAACTGTGTCGTGGATAGCATCAAGACCTGCAGCTTTTGCTCTTGTAGCAAGGTCAAGTTTGCCTGCACAAGCGCCTGTCTCTGCGTCTACTCTGAGCTCTAAATTTTTCTTTGTTGAGTCTGTTACAACTTCACCTAAAAGTTCTGCAAATTTAGCAGCGTGTTCTGCTTCTTCCCATGCTGCTTTTTCCCAGTAAAGAGCGATTTCAGGATAGCCTTCTCTGTGAGGAACTCTAGCCATTGCGAGATACATACCAACCTCAGAGCATTCGCCCTCGAAGTTTGCACGAAGATCCATGATGATGTCTTCACTTGCATCTTTTGCGATGCCTACAACATGCTCGCAAGCAAAACCTGTGTCATCTGCCATTTTATTGAATTTTTCGCCCGGTACTTTACATACAGGACAAACTTCAGGTGCTACGTCTCCTTCGTGAACGTAACCGCATACTGGACAAACCCATTTCATAATAATAACCTCCAAATAAATGATACTAGTTTTTTGTGCATTCTCTGCAAATGCCGTAGAATACTACATTTTTTCTTGAGATTTCAAATCCTTTTTCGTTAAGCTCTATTTCAAGAGGGGATAGCTCGCTTTGGTGCAGGTCATACACCTTGTGACAAGATTCGCATACAAAGTGTGCGTGGTCACTTGTGTCAGCGTCAATTCGTTCCTCGCCGTTAACGTTAGCTACTGTGATTATTTTGCCTTGTTCTTTAAACAACGCTATGTTGCGGTACACAGTGCCAAGACTCAGGTTTGGGATATCATCTTTTAGCTGTTCGTACACCCAAGAGGCACTTGGATGCGATTTTGTGCTTGCTATTGTCTTGAATATAGCTTCTCTTTTTGAACTGAAATTGTGACCTTTCATAACGGCCACCTCCTTGAAAAACAGTAATCATTACTGTTTTCTGTGATTAGTATAGCATATATCTGATGAGCTGTAAATAGTTTTTTGGAATATTTTTCATATTTTTCAAGTATAATGTATTGGTAAAAGAGCAAATTTTTAGAAAATGGCTTTTACACACATTTTATATGGGGGATATTATGCCAAAAGTTTTTTTGAGTCCGTCTTTGCAGGAGTTTAATCCGTATGTAGGTGGCGGAAACGAGGAATACTATATGAATCTGATAGCTGATGCTATGGAGCCGTATCTGAGGGCATCGGGGATTGATTTTGAGAGAAACACGCCTACACAAACTTTGTCTCAGGCAATAGCCCAGTCAAATGCAAGTAACAGCGATTTGCATTTTGCAATTCACTCCAACGCAGCAGGTGAGCAGAATTCGGGCAATGTAAGAGGAGTGGAGTTTTATTATTACCCGACCAGCACTGCAGGACAGAATTTTGCGAATATTCTTGAAGAGAATTATAGGAATATCTATCCGCTAACAGACAGAATACAAAGCATCGGTACAACAACCCTTGCCGAAACACGCAGAACAAATACCCCTGCGGTGCTCGCAGAGGTTGCTTATCACGATAATGTACAGGACGCCCAGTGGATAAGGGATAATATAGATAATATTGCCAGAAACTTTGTGCAGAGTATAGCACAGTATTTTGGTGTGCCGTTTGTTGATGTGAGTGCTTGAAATATGTAAAAAATGCTAGTATAATACATACTATATTATATAAGCGAGGGATAACAATGAAAAATCTTGATATGAAAATAGTCGAAAAGACAATCAAAAATCTTGAAAGAAACAATATGCTTGGCTTTTACTGTGAAACAAAAGAAGAAGCGTTAAAGAAAGTTTTGTCACTTATAAATGAGGGAGATACAGTCACAAACGGCGGCTCTGAAACTTTAAAGGAAGTTGGCGTTATCGATGCTGTGAAAAACGGCGAGTATAACTATGTCGACAGAAGTGCCGCACAGTCACAACAGGAGGCAGAGGAACTTATGCGTGAGGCGTACTTTGCTGATGTATATCTTACATCTTCAAACGCTGTGACCCAGCACGGTGAGCTTTACAATGTTGATGGCAACTCTAACCGTGTATCTGCTATACTGTATGGACCTAAGAGTGTTATTGTTGTGTGTGGATATAATAAAATTGTCAAGAATTTTGACGAGGCAGTTTACAGAGTAAAAACAAAGGCTGCTCCGCCAAATACCAAGAGACTTCACACAGGTGCATACTGTGAAAACGCAGGCGAGTGTCTGTCATGTGGTAGTGACGGCAGTTTCATGTGTGACGGATGTCGTGGTGACGGCAGGATATGCTGTAACTATGTTGTGTGTGCTCAGCAACGCCACAAGCAGAGAATCAAGGTTATTATTGTCGGCGAAAAATTAGGATATTGATTATATGTATGCAGTCCCTGTTTTTTGGGACTGCATATGGTTATCTTGACTGGTTATTAGACTGATTGCGGTTCTGGTTGTTAGAATTATTATTTTGGTTTCTGTTCTGATTCTGGTTGTTAGAACTGTTATTCTGGTTTCTGTTCTGATTCTGATTATTAGAATTGTTATTCTGGTTTCTGTTCTGGTTGTTTGAATTGTTTGACTGGTTATTGTACTGGTTGCTCAAAATTGACACCTCCCTTTGAGAGTAGTATTAGCATAATAATAAAGGATTATTCTTATGGATTTATTTCTTGACAGAATGCGTCAACTTTTAAAAGACGACTATGACGCTTTTTTGCAAACTCTGGACAAGCCTGCGTTTAAGGGCGTCAGAATAAACACGCTCAAATGCGACAAAGAAAAAATTTTGAAAATTTTACCTTTTGATGTAAAGCAGACACCGTTTTGCAAAGATGGTTATTATGTTGAAAGTGACATACAGCGATTGGGAACACATCCGCTTCACCACGCAGGGGCTATCTATATGCAGGAACCGTCTGCTATGTCTGCTGTTACTATGCTCGATGTAAAAAAAGGTGACAGGGTACTAGACCTTTGTGCCGCACCTGGGTCAAAGACAACGCAGATTGCACAGGAGCTTTGCGGTACAGGGCTTTTGTGGTCAAACGAGATAGTAAAAAACAGAGCAAACATACTGCTCCAGAATCTCGAGCGAATGGGTGTAAAAAACGCTGTGGTTTCTTCAACGTCCCCTGATGTGTTATGTCCTGCGCTAAGTGGCTTTTTTGACAAAATACTGGTTGATGCGCCTTGCTCGGGCGAGGGAATGTTTCGGAAAGACAAAGACGCAAAAAAAGAGTGGAGTGTTGAACACGTGCACTCGTGTGCAACAAGACAGTTGATGATACTAAACAGCGCAAAGTCAGCACTCAAAGTGGGCGGTGTACTTGTGTACTCAACCTGCACCTTTTCTTTTGAAGAAAACGAGGGTGTAGTGACAAAGTTTTTGCAGGATAATCCTGAATTTGAACTTGTTGATAGTGGCGAGAGTTTTGGCGTTGATACATTAAAGTACGCAAAGCGTGTTTTTCCTATGAATGGTGGCGAGGGACATTTTGCCGCAAAATTTATAAAGCGATGCGAAAGTAATGAACAAAATTCTGTAAAAGAAAAAAGAAAAAGCAAAAAAGCTACGCAAAAAACTGTGTTTAAAAAAGCAGACAAAACTGCGTATGATTTTTTAGACGATATATTTTGTGAAAGTGAGTACCAAAATCTTTACGCAATAGGCGACAAGGTGTACTCGTTTACGGATGAGATACAAAAGCTTGCGCAAAGCGACATTGATTTGAGAAAGCTTTCTGTACTCAAAATGGGCGTCGAGGTGCTTTTGAACAAAGGCAACAGATACGAGCCGTGCCACAATGCGTTTACTGCGTGTTCAAAAGATAACGCAAAAATTATAGTTGACCTTGACATAAATGACGAAAGGTTGTATAAATTTTTACATGGAGAAGAGATAACCGCTGATTGTATGCAAAAAGGGTATGCTCTGATTTGTGTCGAAGGTGTTCCACTTGCTTTTTCAAAAGCGGTTGGCACAACACTAAAGAATAAGTACCCAAAAGGGTTAAGGAATTTAAATGGATAATCTGACTAATATCTTGACAATTAAAGATATATTGAATCGCCACGGCTTTACTTTTTCGAAGGCGCTCGGACAGAATTTTTTGATTAACCCGTCTGTGTGCCCTAGAATGGCTGATTTTTGTGGTGCAGGGGAGGATGTCGGTGTTATTGAGGTCGGCCCCGGTTTTGGTGTGTTGACACACGAGTTGTGCAAGCGTGCCAAAAAGGTTGTCAGCATTGAACTTGACAAACGGTTGATGCCTGTGCTCGCTGAAACAATGTCAGAGCACAAAAACTTCAAGGTTATAAATGAAGATATATTAAAAATTGATTTGCACAAGCTGATAAAAGACGAGTTTGAGGGAATGAAAGTTGTAGTATGCGCTAATCTGCCGTACTACATCACATCACCTGTTATCATGAAATTGCTTGAAGAAAAACTGCCTATTGAAGCTATAACCGTAATGGTGCAGAAAGAAGCCGCACAGCGCATTTGTGCTAAAGTAGGCACCAGAGACAGCTCGGCTGTGACCGTTGCTGTTAACTATTACAGCGAGCCACAGTTGTTGTTTCATGTATCAAGCGGTTCTTTTATGCCTGCACCAAAGGTCGACTCGGCTGTAATCAGGCTGGATATTTCAAAAGAGCCACGTGTTAACACAAAGAGTGAAAAAATGTTTTTCAGGGTGATAAAAGCTGCATTTGCTCAGCGTAGAAAAACTTTGTCAAACACGCTGTGCACAATGGGTGTACTTAAGGATGCTGTAAACTCCGTTTTGGATGAAGCACAAGTGCCAAGAACAGCAAGAGCAGAAAATCTTATGCTATCTGATTTTGCAAAAATTGCAGATGTTTTTTATGAAAGGGGCTGCTGATATGTACAAAAAACTTGTTTTAATTATAGTGTTGTTGCTTGTTTGCATCGCGATGATGGTTTCGGCACTTTTGATGAGTGCAGAAACCTTTGCAAAAGTCAGCAGTTATTTTTCAATTGTGTGCGTTTTGCTTTCAATCATCGGTGTTGTGCTGATTATCAGAAACTATAAAAAGAATAAACAATAACTAAGACAAAAAATGCTCTCCGTGTGGAGAGCATTTTTTATTTAAAACTTTATTACATCTGCTCAGGGCAGGTGATAGAAAACATTGAAAGTACGTTTTTGATAACTGTCTTTACGCAGATGCAAAGTGACAGCCTTGCCTGTGCAAGCGAGTCTTCTTCGCCCTTTACTCGGCATGCGTTGTAGAACTTGTGGAAGAGTGTCGCAAGCGTTGTGACATAGCGTGTAATCTTTGTCGGGTCGTAGTCATTAGCGGCAGAGATAATCTGTGACTCAAAACTTGCAAGGTGGTGTATAAGCTCGATTTCTTCGCTCTGTGTAAGGAGCATCAGCTCATCGTCAGTACACTCTCGTGGTGTTACACCGTCTTTTTCAAGCGCTTTTAAGATTGAACAAATTCTTGCGTGGGCATACTGAACGTAGTAAACAGGATTTTGGTTGTCCTGAGTTACCGCAAGACCTAAATCAAAATCCATCTGTGTATTTGCTTCTCTTGTGTTAAAGAGGAAACGTACGCTGTCAACAGGTACTTCGTCGAGCAGGTCTGACAGACCGATAGCCTTGCCTGTACGTTTGCTCATTTTTACAGCTTCGCCGTTTTTGACGAGTTTTACAAGCTGCATCAAAAGCACATGGAGGTTTTCGCCGTTGCAACCTACTGCGTCCATAGCGTTCTGCATACGCATAACGTGACCGTGGTGGTCAGCACCCCAGACATTGATGAGTGTGTCAAAGCCACGCTCAAATTTGTTTTTATGATAAGCGATGTCTGCTGTAAAGTAAGTAGGGTTGCCGTTCTGTCTGATAAGTACATCGTCCTTGAGTTCAAGGTTGTCGATGTACTCCTGGGTCTTACCCTGTGCTAAAAGCTTTTTGGTGCAAACTTCTTTGTTCTTGTACCAGATAGCACCCTCTTTTTCGTATGTGAGGCCTTTGTCGGTTAAGATGTCTACGACTTTTTTAACTTCACCTGACTGATGAAGCACGCTCTCAAAAAACCACTTGTCGTATGTGATGCGATACTTTGCCATATCTGCTTGCATTTTTGCGATATTCTTTGGCAGCGCAAAGTCAACTAAAGTTTTCTTTCGTGTTTCTGAATCTACATTTAACAGCGCATCACCGTTTTCTTCCATATATGCTTTTGCGTGGTCGATGATATCGCTACCCTGATAGCCGTCTTCTGGAAACTCAACACTGCTGTCGAAAAGTCCCAGATAACGAGCTTCAAGAGAACACGCGAATTTTTCAATCTGGTTGCCTGCATCGTTTACATAAAATTCTCTGTAAACATCGTAGCCTGCTTTGTCAAGTACAGCAGCAAGACAATCACCCAGCGCACCACCTCTGGCGTTACCCATGTGCATAGGGCCTGTAGGGTTAGCGGACACAAATTCAACCATAATTTTTTTGCCCTGACCGTAGTCGCTGTTGCCGTAGTTGTCGCCTTCGCTAAGCACATCTTTTACAACTTCTGCAAAATATTGCTTTGATAAGAAGAAGTTGATGAATCCCGGACCTGCTGTTTCAAAACGTTCAACGAGCGTGTCTGATAAATCAATATTTTCGGTTATCGCCTGTGCAATCTTAAATGGTGGCATTCTGAACGCTTTTGCAGAAACCATCGCAACATTTGTAGCCAAATCGCCGTGAGAGCGGTCTGCAGGTTCTTCGATTACAAACTGTGGGATAGTAGCATCGCATAGTTGTCCTTTCTTGATTGCAGTTTTGATAGCGTTTTCGATAGCAATACGCAGACTGTTTACTGCGTTTATTGATGTGTGTGCCATAGTCAGTCCTCTTTTTCCTTTACATTTATATGAATTTCGTTATCAGATACAAGGTCAGCGTAAAAATCAAGCTGATATTTAACCGTCAGGTGCCCACCGTTGTCGGTAAGCGAATTGTGAATTTCTGATGTGTATACCCCCATCATCAGTTCACCCATAATTGTGTTGTAGTGGCATTGATGCCTGACACCGTTTTCGAGTATCAATCGGGAACTGTATTCGCCCATACGGATGATGGATACTTTGTTGTCACTTTCAACTTTTACTACTGTATCAAGGTGAATATTAGGGTTTTCGCTGTCGTACTCCTTGTATTTGATGTAGCGGTGACCGTTTTTTAAAACATAGTCACCTGTTGTGATAACTTCGATTTTGTCTTTTTCACCGTCAACACTCTGTGTGCCTGTGACTGTGATGATATATTCCTTTTGCATAAATATCCTTTTTAGTATTCTTCAATATTAATCTGTTGAACCTTGCCTTGCATATCTTTTGTAAGAAACAGCGTAGCGATTTTTTCAAAATTGTCAGGAGTGTCGCTGACAAAGAATTGTGCGTTGCCTTTTTTATCGCTGTTGTTAGCAAGTGAGTTTTCTTCCAAAACTTTTTTGGTGTAGATAGCGGTCTCTTTGCCTGAATCTATAAGCAGTACGTTGTCACCCATATAGTCTGATATAGCATCTTTTAAGATAGGGTAGTGAGTACAGCCTAAAATGATTGTGTCAACACCGGCGTTTTTGAGTGGAGAGAGGTATCTCTCAACAATCAGCCTTACAATTTGGTCATCGCGGTCAATAAAGCCGTTTTCTACAAGCGGAACAAAAAGCGGACAGTCTTGTTCAAAAACTTCAAAGTCAGGATTTTTTTCTTCTATTCGCTTTTTGTAGCTGTGAGAATTTATAGTAGCGGTTGTACCTATAATGCCGATTCTTCCGTTCTTGCTTTCTCTTAATGCGGTGTAGCAGGTTGGAAGCACAACGCCTGTGTACGGCACACCAAGTGTGTTTTCCAGATTCGGTGCAACCGAGCTTACTGTACCGCAGGCAGCAACTACCATTTTAACATTATTCTTCAAAAGAAAATTAGCATCCTGTAATGCGTATTTTTTAATTGTGTCTGTACTGCGGTTGCCGTAAGGCACTCTGCTTGTATCGCCAAAGTAGATTATATTTTCGTTTGGCATAACCTTGAGCATCTGTTTTACAGCAGACAAACCGCCCAAACCTGAGTCAAAAACACCGATAGCGTTGTTGTTCATAATACAAAACCTCTGTAAGACATAAATATACCTATATATAATAGCACAAAATAAAAGCCCTTTCAAGTGTGAAAACCTTTGACAAAGAGTATAATACAATGTATAATTTTATGGAAAATATAAAAAGGAATGATTTTGATGATAAAAAAAGCATTTGATATAGTAAGCAATAAAGTTTTGGAAGCGCTTGAGTCACAGGGGTTTTCAAAGCAAAAGGTTGAAAACACAAATTCTTCTGAGCTTGTGTCGCTTTTTACAGGTGAGTCGGTTGCGTACTCTGTTATTTATTACAAAGACAAAATGCACATGGTTTTGCGTACTTGTACTATGACTGATGAGGGTCCTGATAACGAGTGGAAGACTATCGGTACATGGATGTTTGACCCTGCTACTGATACAGAGAAAGAAGCCAATTCTATCGGTAATGACTTTGCAGATGCAGTCGGCAGCGTTGTTGCAATCAAGCGTGTAAAGCAGACTAAGAAGAAAAAGTCAAAGGAAGACAGACAAAACGACCCTGTTTTTCTATTTAAGCGACTTGTAAAGATTTTCCCTGAGCTTAAGGATGAGATTAAGAGGGAAGAGGACTACCATACACAGTTCAGGGCTGTTACTTTTGCAAAAGCAAGCGTTGTGCCAAAGGTTAACGGATTATTGAAGCTAGGCTCAAAAAATGACATCACAAAGCTTGTTGAGATTTTGTCTGCCCAGTATTTAAACGGCGACTTTGATACCCGTTCAATCATCACTATTGTCATACTCAATTCAGTTGACAAGGAGTATTATGACGTAATCACTCCGCTTATGTCAGATGATTTACTTAAGGGCTACAAGAGTGCTCTTAAATACAAAGGCAAGAAGGTAAAACCTGAAAAAGTGAAGAATGTTCCGCTTGGTACAGGTGAACGTCTGTAATTTTGTAGAAAAAACACCTAATAAAGCCTTATAATCAGCGTATTTATCGGCACAATGACGTATGTTTTGTCACTGTGCCGATTTTTTACAAAATTATTTCAAAATCGCTTGACTACTTGACTTTGTTATGATATACTCTTAAGTACCTCGAAAAAGGGGTCTATTTTTTTGCGCCCTTTTGAGGGAGGCTAAATTATTCCGAAAATAACCGGGAGGTGCCGTTAAATGAGAGTAAAAATCACAATGGCCTGCACTGAGTGCAAACAGCGTAATTACAACACAATGAAAAACAAGAAAAACGATCCTGACAGGCTTGAGATGAACAAGTATTGCAGATTCTGCAAGAAACACACTCTGCACAAGGAAACAAAGTAATCGGAGGGAAAAGAAATGGCTGAAGTAAAAGCAAAGAAAAAGGGTATTTTTTCTAAGATTTTCTCATTCTTCCGTGCGTGCATTGGCGAGATCAAAAAGATCACATGGCCAACAGCTGGTAACACTACTAAGAACTTCGGTGTAGTAGTTTTGGTTATCATTGTTGCTGGTTTGTTCATTTTCGCCCTTGATATGGGTCTGTACGAACTCTTAGGCTTAGTAATGAATACAGGTACATCTGCTATCTCATCAGGTACATCTGTTGTTTCATAATTGATTTAACTTCACATTTTATTTAAAAGGAGAAGTATTATCATGAGTGAAGCAAGATGGTATGTTGTTCATACTTATTCAGGATACGAAAACAAGGTTGCGTCAACTCTGATGACAACTGTTGAAAACCGCGGGCTTTCTGATATGATTCAGGATGTCAAGGTTCCAACAGAAATCGTTACTGAGATTAAAGACGATTCTACCACCAAGGAAGTAGAGCGCAAGCTTTTTCCTGGATATGTTTTCGTAAAAATGGTCTACACTGATGAAACATGGTATGTTGTCCGCAATATCCGTGGCTGTACCGGTTTTGTTGGTCCATCATCAAAGCCTGTTCCTCTTACTGAGGCAGAGGTTTATCGTATGGGCGTTGAAACACGCGTGGTCGAGGTTTCGTACAAGGTTGGCGATCAGGTCCGCATTATCGATGGTCCGCTCGAGGACTTTGTCGGTATTGTCGATGAACTTGACACTGACAAAAACTATGTTCGCGTTACAATATCTATGTTTGGACGCGAAACCCCTGTTGAGCTTGAGCTCAATCAGGCAGAAGCAATTGAAGAATAATCTGGAATAATTAGCATTTAGCTTTTTATATGAGGGATTTATCCCTTGTGGGAGGAGTAAATTTTCTACTCCGACATCTACCACGAATTTAGGAGGAATTAAAATGGCTCAGAAAGTAACTGGTTATATTAAGTTACAGATTCCAGCTGGTAAAGCTACACCAGCACCACCTGTTGGTCCAGCTCTTGGTCAGCACGGTGTAAACATCGTTGCTTTCACAAAGGAATTCAACGAACGTACAAAAAACGATGCAGGACTTATCATTCCTGTAGTAATCACAGTCTATGCAGACCGTTCTTTCTCATTTATTACAAAGACACCACCTGCAGCTGTACTCATCAAGAAGGCTTGTTCTATTGAAAAGGCATCTGGCGAACCTAACAAGAAGAAGGTTGCAAAGATCACAAGAGAGCAGTGCCAAAAGATTGCAGAGCAGAAGATGAAAGACTTAAACGCAGCTACTATCGAAACAGCTACCTCAATGATTGCAGGTACTGCAAGATCAATGGGCGTAGAAGTAGTCGACTAATAAATGTATCCGGGTGGGAGGAACTATCCGCTTAACCACCTAATAATGGAGGAAAAAAGATGAAACACGGTAAGAAATATGTTGATAACGCTAAGCTTATCGACAGAACTAAATTATATGATACAACAGAAGCTCTTGACACAGTTGTTAAGACAGCTACTGCTAAATTTGACGAGACAGTTGAGCTCCACGTTAAGCTCGGCGTTGACTCACGTCATGCTGACCAGCAGGTTAGAGGCGCTATCGTACTTCCAAATGGTACAGGTAAAAACGTAAGAGTTCTTGCTATCTGTAAGGGCGAAAACGAGAATCTTGCTAAGGAAGCTGGCGCAGACTTTGTTGGTGCAGAGGATATGACACAGAAGATTCAGACAGAAGGCTGGATGGATTTTGATGTTCTTATCACAACACCTGACTGCATGGGTCTTGTAGGCCGTCTTGGTAAAATCCTCGGTCCACGTGGTCTTATGCCAAACCCTAAGGCTGGTACTGTTACTCCTGATATCGCTAAGGCTGTTAAAGAAGCTAAGGCTGGTAAGATCGAGTACAGACTTGACAAGACAAACATCATCCACTGCCCAATCGGTAAGGCTTCATTCGGTACAGAAAAGCTCCAGGAGAACTTAGAGACTCTTATGGGTGCTATCGTTAAGGCTAAGCCTGCTGCTGCAAAAGGCCAGTACATCAAGTCTTGTGCAGTAACATCTACAATGGGTCCAAGTGTCAGAATCAACCCTAATAAGTTTGGTTCATAATTTTTGGTATTAATACTTTTTAAGTATCAATATAATCGCTGTTCTAAAGACAGCAGGTGTCGTATGACATAATGGTTTCACCGCCTGCCGAGGAAGAAGCAATTTACATTTATATTTATGTAATTTACCGCCTCTCCCTCAAAGGAGAGGCTGCTTTTTTTAGAAACCGC
This sequence comes from Ruminococcus sp., assembly GCA_045604645.1. Lineage (GTDB taxonomy): Bacteria > Bacillota > Clostridia > Oscillospirales > Acutalibacteraceae > Ruminococcoides. Next base: position 16,118 of record JAZUOM010000010.1, read on the forward strand.
GTAAACAATTAAATTTTACGGAGGTGAAATGAATTGCCAAGTGTAAAGGTATTGGAAGCGAAGAAGGCTATTGTTGCTGAACTCGTAGAAAGACTTAACAACTCAGTTACCGGTGTTCTTGTTAGTTACAAGGGTATCAGCGTTGCTGATGACACAGCACTTCGTAAGGAATTACGTGAGGCTAACGTTAAGTACACAGTTGTAAAGAACACACTTCTTTCCCGTGCTTGTGAGGAAACAAACCTTACTGGTCTTCAGGGAACACTCGAGGGCACTACTGCTCTTGCTACAAGTGATGATGACTATGCAGCTGCTGCCAGAATTCTTGCTGCTTACGCTAAGAAGAGCAAGACATTCGAGCTCAAGGGTGGTTATCTCGATGGCGAAGTAGTTGATATGGCTACTATCGAGAGACTTGCTAAGCTCCCAACAAGAGATGTACTTCTCGCAAACGTACTCGGTGCGTTCCAGGCTCCTATCGCATCATTTGCTCGTGCTATCCAGGCTATCGTTGATAAGGGTGGCGTTGAGGCTTGTGCTCCAGCTGAAAAAGCTGAAGAAGAGACTGCTGCACCTGCAGAGGAAGCACCAGTTGCTGAGGCTGCACCTGCTGTAGAAGAGGCTCCTGTAGAGGAAGCTCCTGCAGCTGAGGCTACTACTGAAGAGCCTGCTGCTGAATAAGCACGAAACTTCAGTTACTTATTAACTATTAAAAACTACTAATTTATTATTTTTGGAGGTAATTAAAATGGCATCTGAGAAGATTACTGCTATTATTGAAGAATTAAAAGGCCTCACAGTTTTAGAGCTTTCTGATCTCGTTCACGCTGTTGAGGAAGAATTTGGTGTATCTGCTGCTGCAGCTGTTGCAGTTGCTGGTCCTGTTGCTGACGCTGGCGCTGCTGCTGAGGAGAAGACAGAGTTTGATGTTGTTCTCACATCTGCTGGCGCTAACAAAATCGCTGTTATCAAGGCTGTTAGAGAAGCTACAGGTCTTGGTCTTAAGGAAGCTAAGGCTGTTGTTGACGAGGCTCCAAAGACACTCAAAGAGGCTGTTTCTAAGGATGAAGCTGATGCTCTCAAAGCTAAGCTCGAAGAGGCTGGCGCTTCTGTTGAGGTTAAGTAATTTTATACTTAAACAATACACTATCATGGGCACACAGGAAACTGTGTGCCTCTTTTTTTATATTCAAAATAGATACATTAATTAAGCCTTGATTTTTTAGCTGTGATAATATATGATAAAAAATTTTAATCTGTGAAACACTTTTGCGGTTTTGATGTGTTTTATTGTTGAAAGACTTTATTATAGAACAGGAGGCAGTCTTATGAAAAGAATTATCAGTTTGTTTTTAGTTATTATACTTTTGTTATCTGTTGGTGTTTTTGGAGCATCTGCACTTACAGCACCGTATTTCTATGGTGATGTTGATATTAGTGGTAGCATTGATGTTGTTGATGCAACGTTGATTATGCGTAATTGTGCATTGCTTACCGAATTTGATGATTTAAGTCACGAACTTGCTGATTTTGACGGCAATAGTGAAGTTAATATTGTCGATGCAACCAGAATTCAGCAGTATAATGCGCAACTCATCACAAGACCAAGAGAAGATAACTATTACATCCATTCGCTTGTAAAAATCAACAGCGTTACACCTAGCAAACCGAGCAAACACGTGGATATCACCGATGTTGTTACTTTTTCTGTTGATGCAGAAATCAAGTATCCTGTTGCTGATGTAGGCGAACTCAGATACGATTATCTTATAGTTGATATAAGCGACAAAACTCAGATTTTGTTTGAAAATATGGGTAGCGAATTTCAATATACATTTGACGAGAGCGGTCTTTACAGAATCGATGTCATAGTCACAAATGATTTTAATGAGAGCGATAAGTACATTTTACAGTACGAGGTTGTAGAGTCATATCCGTATGATGAGTATATGTTTGTTTCTTTTGAAGAAAAATATCGTAGTGACTATCAGTATAACGGCTTTCCACAAATGCCACTAAACTGTGATATAAATTTCGAAACAATATTCTCAAAGAGTACAATTTACAATCTTAAGGATTATGTAGCAAATATAGATGGTTTGGGCTCAGAGTTTGCAACTGTTATTACATCCAAAGAGCAGTATGATACATTTGTATATGTTGATAACGAAGAACTTGACGATGAGTACTTTGAGACTTATTCTTTGGTCGCAGTGTATACATCACTTAGTTGTCACCAAGCAGAGGGCAGAATGGATGCTCTTGCTGTAGATGGCGACACTATGTATATCAACATAGGTGAGTATATTGATATACCGGATGGCATGGGTGTCAGCCCAACGACCCCTGGATGTGTGCTGATTGCAAGGGTAAACAAAGCAGATGTCGAGAATGTCACAGATATCGAATGGGCAAATAAGAATTATAACTAAGTTTATATGTTAAATATAACAAGCGTGCATAGTTTTATCTATGCACGCTTTCTTTTATGATATATTATTGACTGTGGGTTGATTTTGTAATAAAATGTATGCGTATTAATAGAGTACAGGAGATAAATTATGAAAAGAATGATTAGTTTATTACTTGTGTTTATTTTGGCTGTATCAGTAGCTGTGGTACCTGCTTTCGCTTTTTCTGATGATTCAGTAAGATATTTTAGAAAGAATTTTACAGATAAGTATGTAAAACCATATGACGCTGCTGACGGGTATTACTTCTATTTTGAACAGTATCATCACTATGAGGACGATTCTGACCCAAACAGCAAGATTGATTGGGTGTTGGTTTACGCAGGAAATATGAGCTATACAGACGGCAAAGTTAAGCAGGTGGTAGGAAAACGTGTTTTCTGTGCTGATGAGTCATCAAGTCCATTTGTTTTCAAGTATGCTGTTTATGATGTTGCAAAAGATGAGTTTTATCCGATAAGTAACGAGCTGTTTGAACAGTATGACGGACTGTATGAGGCGTTTCATAATGAAAAATCCGGTGTTGCGGGTATGTATATCGGTGATGCAGATATGGATAACAGACTTACTGTTTTGGATGCTACCAAGATTCAAAGGGCAACAGCACAACTTACTCAATACGATAAAAAAGATGACCTTGGTACTTACAAAGATTTAGGTGGCGACTTGAGCTATATTTCTGACTTTGACAGAGACGGCGAAAGAACCGTGCTTGATGCTACAGGTATTCAGAAGTACATCGCAAAATTCGGCGAAGAATCAGATGATGAACCGGTTGACCCTGATGGTATGATGTAATTTACAAAATAATCAAAATTTTTGAAACCAAAACACGCTTTGAATTGTTTTATTAGTGAAAGGTTATTTTACCTAAGATTTAAAACTTGAATTTGGAGGCGAAATTATGAAAAAAGTAGTTAGTATTTTGTTGGTGGCAGTAATGTTAGCGAGTACTTTTGTAATAAGCATCTCTGCTGCAACAGCTCCTGCCGGCACTATAGGCGATGTAAACTTTGATAATAATATCGATGTTTTAGACGCTTCTTTTATTATGCGTGTTGTGGCTAATCTTGAGAAAGCAAACGCAGAGCAGGTGCTTTTTGGCGATGTTGACAAGGACGGCAAGCTTAACATCATTGATGCTACGAATATCCAGAGACATATAGCAGGACTTGAGACAAATTCATATATCGAATATTGGTATAACTATGATATGCTCGAAAACGATTTTTACTCTGACTATGAGTCGGGTGTGGCTATGGCAGGTGTTCCTGTTACATTTACCGTAAACGCTAATACAGGCTCTCCTGTTTTATCATACGAGCTTTATGTTGATGATATTTGCGTTGCAACAAGTGACACTAACAGCATCACATATACTTTTGAAGAAGCGGGCGAGTACGATGTTGAAATGTGTATAAACGCTTTTTATGCAACAGGTACAATTGGAGATTCAAATTTCAAAGTTGTCGAGCCGTTTGAGAGTGACACTCCACTATTTAAAACACTTTACTTAACCGGTAAGATACAGTGGGGAACTATTACTTACGGTGTAAATGGTATGGCTGTTCACGCTGATGCAATCGGCGGAGAGGGCCCATATCAGTACAAGTTTGTATTTGAAAGACCTGCAGGTGTCTGGTATGGAGCACAAACACTTACATATACACAGGACTATAGTGATGATAATGTGTTTGAGCTTGAGGCACTTGCTTATTCAGAAGTAGATGATGGTAGTGGCGGTCGATGGGACGACCTTGAATGCAAGCTTACTGTTTACATAAAGGATTCAAACGGCAACATAGTCTCACGAGAAATGCCTATTATTTATCAAGCAGACGTTCCTGTTGGATAATTCTATATTAGAAATAAAACCACGCTGTTGAATTCAGCGTGGTTTTTGTTTTTATGATTCGTTAACTGTTTTTCCTGAGATATGCTCTATACTGAGTTTCAGGCAGAGTGCATTTTTAAAATGTTTTTGCATTTCACCGCTTATTTCAGTATGGTCAGGGAAATACTTTTTAGCAAGGCTTATTACTTTTTCTTCGGCGGTGTTTCTGTCTTCTACGATACTGATTTTGCCAAAAACAATGACGCTGTTGAAATCTTTTGACCAGTGGTTTTTGCGTTTTACTCCCTGGTCATACACGGTGAAGCACGCTTTGCTGTGTGACTTTATAGCGTCGATTTTATGTCCTTCTTTGGCACCATGAAAGTAGATAGCGTTATCGCTTTCGTCAAAGTAAAAGTTCATTGGCACACCGTATGGGTAGTCGTTGTCAGAAAGCAGTGACAGCACTCCACGCCACTCGTTTTTTAATATTTCTTTGCATTTATTATCATCTAATTGCTGATTTTTTCTTCTCATTTCTCTAAACATAAATTACCTCGCAAAATTTAATATTTTACCTTTTGATGTGCATAATAGTATCAAAGGAGTTGATATAAAATGGATAATAAGCCGTATGAATTTCCGCAGGAAATGCCTGAGCGTGACCAAAAGCTTGACAAGGGCGTTATCATCGATGTGGTCGAAAACGAAATAAAAGTTCAAAAGGAAGAGCAATCCACTCACGAACATAGTATGTGGGAATATAGAGGAAACAAGTTTTAGCATTAACAGCTCCTATGTGGGCTTTGATGCCAAGCTTTCTGACGATTAACCTTGCGCGTAGCTGATGAAAAGAGTCAGTTACGATAGCAAGGTTTTTTTCTTTTTGTAAGTCGTTTATAATTCTACAAGAGAACAATATATTCTCGTATGTGCTGAGAGATTTGTCTTCTATGATAAGTCTGTCGGTGTTTACACCAAGATCAGCGAGTGTTTCGTATGCACATACGGCTTCCTCAATATAATCTTTCTTTGTTTTGCCACCTGAGAGTACAGCTACGGTATCAGTTGAGCTGTCCAGATAAGCTTTTGTTGCTGTTATTCTGCCTTTGAGTAGATCGCTTGGGCCGTCTTTTGTCGCACGGTTACCTAGCAGTATGGCAGTTGCTTTGCTTTTTGGGTTAACACGCGAAGCGATTATCATAGCGAGTGTAACTACTACAGCGTAAGCAATAAAAGTGTATATGAGCCATTTCCCTATATTCCACGCGTAGGTAAGAATAGGGTAGGAGTGGCAGAAGCTTCTGACATACTCAAATACGGGCGTATTAGTGTAAAACAACAGAACAAACAAGCAGATGAGAATGCCGAGCCTGTTGCCGTGATTAAAGTAGTTTTTGAATATCGGTGTGATAAACCAGACAAGGAATATCACAGCGAGTATCCGCAAAATCCATAAATACATAGTATCACCGCACATATAATATCATATAAGTTTCAAAAAGAAAAGGGCGTCGAGTAATCGACGCCCCAAGTTTATATTCGATTTGCTACAATCAATATTTTGGTCTCTTTACATATGATGTGTGTAAGAGCTCGTGAGCCTTGTGTGAGCCAGGCTCGCCTAAATAATCGTCATAAATAGCCTTGATTTCAGGGTTTTTATGAGACTTTCTGTACTCAAGGTTCTTGTCGTCTTCGTAAAGAGCGGCTGAACGCAAGCCCTTAACGTCAACGAAGTTGCGAGTATGACCGTCAACGATTGGCTGACCGCCACCGTTGATACAACCGCCAGGACAGCACATAACTTCGATGAACTGGTAATCAGCTTCGCCAGCCTTAACCTTGTCAAGAAGTTTAGCAGCGTTCTTAAGTCCTGATGTAACAGCAACCTTAACCTGCATGCCGGCTACGTCGTATGTAGCTTCCTTGATGTCGTCCATACCACGAACATCAGTGTACTCGATGTGCTCGAGGTCTTCGCCTGTGAGTACGTCAGCAACTGTTCGAAGTGCTGCTTCCATAACACCGCCAGATGTACCGAAGATAGTACCTGCACCTGTACCGATACCCATGATAGGGTCGAACTGCTCGTCAGGAAGATCAACAAACTGGATACCAGCTGTTTTGATCATCTTTGCAAGCTCACGTGTAGAGATAACATAATCGTTATCAGCGATACCATCGTGACCCTGATCGTCACGCTTGATCTCAAACTTTTTAGCAACGCAAGGCATAACTGATACAACAACCATATCTTTTGGATCAATGCCCATCTTCTCAGCGTAGTATGACTTGATCATAGCACCCTGCATCTGCTGTGGTGACTTACATGTTGAAAGGTTAGGGATAAGCTCTGGATAGTAGTGCTCACAGAACTTGATCCAACCAGGTGAACATGATGTGATCATTGGAAGTGTGCCGCCGTTCTTAACTCTGTGTAAGAACTCTGTGCCTTCTTCCATGATTGTAAGGTCAGCAGCAAAGTTAGTGTCAAATACCTTGTCAAAGCCAAGACGACGCAGTGCTGCAACCATTTTACCTGTAACGTTTGTGCCGATTGGCATATCAAAGCACTCACCAAGTGTAGCACGGATAGATGGTGCTGTGTGAACGATAACTGTCTTTGAAGGATCAGCGATAGCGTTGAACACTTCTGCTGTGTCGTCACGCTCAACCAATGCGCCTGTAGGACAAACTGCTGTACACTGACCACAAGCTACACAAGCGACCTTGTCAAGTGTCTGGTTGAATGCACAACCGATTTCTGTGTCGAAACCACGATTGTTAGCACCGATAACGCCAACGTACTGGTTCTTACAAGCAGCAGAACATCTACGGCAAAGGATACACTTGTTGTTATTTCTAACAAGGTGAAGTGTTGTGTCGTCGATTTCTGACTTTGTTTCTTCGCCAACAAATTTAGTTTCTTCTACGCCGTATTCCACGCAGAGCTTCTGAAGCTCACAAGAGTTAGAACGTGGGCAAGAGAGACATTTTTTGTCGTGGTTAGAAACGATGAGTTCAAGAGTTGTTTTTCTGAACTTCTGAATCTGTGGAGTGTTTGTGAAGATTTCTGTACCCTCTCTGTCGATAGGATATACACAAGCAGCAACTAATGATCTAGCGCCCTTTACTTCACAAAGACACATACGGCATGCGCCGATTTCGTTGATGTCCTTGAGGTAGCACAGAGTAGGAATCTTGATACCGAACTGGTGGCATGCTTCAAGGATAGTAGTGTTTTTCTCAACAGAGAAAGGCATACCGTTGATTTTAATATTAAGCATTTCCATTATAATATCTCCTTTCTCTTAGCCTTTGATAATAGCACCGAACTTACATGTTGGCAGACAAGCACCGCACTTAACGCACTTAGCTGTGTCGATTTCGTAAGCCGGCTTTTTCTTGCCAGGAGCTACGTAGTCTGTAACAGTGATAGCACCAGCCGGACACTGTCTAGCACACATAGAGCAACCGAAGCACTTATCTTTGATGATAGAGAACTCGAGTAGGTCTTTACAAACGCCTGCTACACACTTCTTGTCAACAACGTGCTGAATGTACTCATCACGGAAGTAGTTGAGAGTAGAGAGAACAGGGTTTGGAGCTGTCTGGCCAAGACCGCAAAGTGAGTTAGCCTTGATATAGTGGCAGAGCTCTTCCATCTCGTCAAGCATCTCAAGAGTACCCTGACCCTTTGTGATCTTGTCGAGCATTTCAAGAAGTCTCTTTGTACCGATACGGCATGGTGTACATTTACCGCAAGATTCGTCAACTGTGAACTCAAGGAAGAACTTAGCGATGTCAACCATACAAGTTGTCTCGTCCATAACGATAAGACCACCTGAACCCATCATTGAGCCTATTTCTAAAAGGTTGTCATAGTCGATAGGAATATCGAGGTGCTGTGGTGGGATACAACCGCCTGAAGGACCACCTGTCTGAGCAGCCTTGAACTTCTTGCCGTTTGGAATACCGCCGCCGATTTCTTCTACGATTTCTCTGAGTGTTGTGCCCATAGGAACTTCTACAAGACCTGTGTGCTCAATCTTACCACCAAGAGCAAATACCTTTGTACCCTTTGACTTTTCTGTACCGATTGACTGGAACCAGTCGGCACCGAGTAAGATGATACGTGGAATGTTAGCGTATGTTTCAACGTTGTTTAAGATAGTTGGTTTTTTGTACAGACCCTTAACAGCAGGGAACGGTGGACGTGGACGTGGTTCGCCACGCTTACCTTCGATAGATGTCATGAGAGATGTTTCCTCACCACATACGTATGCACCTGCACCAAGTTTGAGCTGAATGTCAAAGCAGAAGTCTGTGCCAAAGATGTTGTCGCCCAAGAGACCGTACTCGTGAGCCTGATCAATAGCGATCTGAAGACGATTAACAGCGATAGGATACTCTGCACGAACATAAACGTAACCCTTTGTAGCACCGATAGCGTAGCCGGCAATAGCCATAGCTTCGAGCAGTGCGTGTGGATCACCCTCTAAGATTGAACGGTCCATAAATGCACCAGGGTCACCCTCGTCAGCGTTACAGCAAACGTATTTCTGGTCAGCATCATTAGCTGCAGCGAACTTCCACTTAAGACCTGTAGGGAAGCCTGCACCGCCACGACCACGTAAGCCTGAAGCAAGGACTGTCTCGATAACCTCAGTAGGAGTCATCTCTGTCAATACTTTACCAAGGGCTGCGTAACCGTCCATAGCGATGTACTCGTCGATTTTTTCAGGATCGATAACACCGCAGTTGCGAAGTGCGATACGCTGCTGTTTAGCATAGAAAGCAGTTTTGTTTAAAGATTTGATTGTGTCTTCTTCTACAGTTTCCTGATAGAGAAGTCTTGTAACGATTCTACCTTTTAAGAGATGCTCTTCAACGATCTCCGGGATATCATCGATGTTAACCATTGAGTAGAAGCTACCCTCTGGGTAGATAACTACGATTGGACCGAGAGCACAAAGACCGAAACAACCAGTTGTGATAACGTTTACTTCTTTTTCAAGTCCTCTGGCTGCGACTTCTTCTTTGAGCTTCTCAACGATTTTTAAACTGTCTGAGGAGGTACATCCGGTACCGCCGCAAACAAGCACATTAGAACGATACATTATTTGTCCTCCTTAATTATTTGTAAGCACCGATTGTGTACTCAGTAACTACGTTTCTGTTAACGATGTGGTCGTTAACAACCTTAGCTACCTTTTCAGGTGTCATTTTAACATAAGTAACTTTGTCCTCGCCCGGAATTTCGATTTCAACAACAGGCTCGAACTGACAGATGCCGATGCATCCTGTCTGTGTGATTGTAACATCCTGCAGGTTGCGCTTTGTAACTTCCTCAGTAAATGCGTTAAGTACTGGTCTAGCGCCTGCTGCGATGCCACATGTAGCCATACCAACCAGAACACGGATAGCGTTAGGATTCTCTTTTCTCATGTTGAGTTCCATTTTTGCCTTGTCTCTGATTGCCTGTAATTCAGCTAAAGATTTCATTCTTTGCACCTCCGTATATAATGTTTGATTGTTCTTGTAAAAAGCCGTCTATCCACTCCAGTACATCAGGAGTGTTAAGCGGTACATCTTCACCCAAAATTCCTCTGAGCTCTCTTGTGTCCAGTGTGAACTCGCCGTTGTCTGTACGGTGAGAGAACACAAAGTCGATGTCAGGGTTGCACTGGATAAGAATCTTGACAGTTGAGTTAATATCACCCAGTGGGGTCATATCAACGCTTGATTTGACAAAATGCGCAAAAAGCGTTGTGCCGACAGAAAGCTGCGATTTAATATCAAAACTGCCGCCTGTCTGCTCTGCAGCCATCTTAAACAGTGGGACACCCAATCCGACCTTTCGAGTAGTCCTGGTAGTGAAAAATGGGTCGATAACGTGCTCAAGTTGTTCTTTGCTCATACCCTTGCCGTTATCCTTGAGTGTTATGTCAAGGAAATCGTCTTTGTCACTTTCGTTAATTTCCAAAGTGATTAAAGTGGCATTGGCTGTGACAGAATTCTGAGCCACGTCCATAACATTAAGAGATAGTTCTCTCATAAATTAGTCCTTGTATTTTGCAAGGATGTCAGGAATCATATCAGCTGTAAGTCTGCCGTATACGTCATCATTGATTGTGATAACAGGTGCAAGACCGCAAGCGCCGATACAGCGGCATGCAGTAAGTGAGAACTTACCGTCCAAAGTGCACTCTTCAGCCTCAATACCGAGCTCCTCTGATAATTTGTTGAGAACATCACCGGAACCTTTAACATAGCAAGCTGTACCCATACAAACTGAAATGTTGTATTTGCCCTTTGGTGACAAAGCAAACTGTGAGTAGAAAGTTGATACGCCGTAAACCTCTTCGAGTGGTACGTTGAGGCCTTCTGCAATCATAGTCTGAACCTCGATTGGAAGGTAGCCGTAGATATCCTGTGCCTCTTGGAGTACAGGCATTACAGCACCCGGATCATCGATGTGTTTAGCGATGACTGCCTTTAGCGCTTCTTCCTGCTCAGGTGTTCCTGAAAAAGGAATACTACTGATTTTCTTTTGCATCGTTTTTCCTCCCTGATTAGAAAATTATGTACTTGAATTGTAGCAAAATAATTCGTATATGCACACGCATAAATTATAGCACGAAAGTCGTAATTTGTCTATATAAAAAACAGCAATTCTTACCGTAAAAATAAGAAAATTGTCAAAAATTTATCAAACTTTTTGTGATATATGACAGTTAGCGTAGGCTAACTGCGTTTTATGTTTATATTATGTGACTAAAAAAATTAATAAATTTTCCTCAAAAGAAAAAACCACCCGCAAAGAGCAGGTGGAATAAACTTGTCGTTTAGTTTTCGTTTTTTAAAGTAGCGAGTACTGACTCTACACTTAGGAGATCAAGCTCAAAAAAGTTTTCTTTATCTTTCATATTCTGCAAGTAGTGTGCGTCACTATCGCGGACAATGAGCATATCGTTTAAGATAGGGTAGGTGTTTTTTAGTTGATTTATGTCACCGGATGATGAAACCTCTGCTGTTTTAAAACCGCACTCGGGCGGGATATCACCAAGAGAAGATATAATCGACATACTGTCACGATTTATGTGAGCAGGGTAGCACACACCGCTGTAACTTTCTACAAGTTCTTTTACATTCATAACGCTGATGTCGGTCGCTAAAATCAGAAGATTATCCACTTCGCCGATTTCTTCATCGTTTTCATCCATAATAACCTGTCTGCCGTAGATATCTGCACGGTTAGGAATTTGCATCTGATGATTCTTTACATAGCTGTTGAACTCTAAGGCCTTGTCTAATGTAGGAAAAAGACAAACCACATGGATTTCTTCCATAGTCGTCAGTTCCATACCCGGTATAACGCACAAATCGTTTGCTTTGCCAAGTGCCATAACAGCCTCGCAGTTTAAGACAGAATTGTGGTCAGTAAGGGCTATGACATCGAGTCCCAAAAGTTTTGACATACCGACTATGTTGTTTGGCGTCATATCCATATCACCGCAAGGCGACAGACACGAGTGTAAATGTAAGTCGTAGTAGTATTTCATATTACTTCAAAAGTTCGTAGATTTTGGTAGCAAGGTGATATGCGTTTTCTTCTGTTGAGAGAATAGTAACACCCATAATCTCTGCTTTTGCTTTTGCGTCATTGTCAAGGGAAGCGTTCTCAACCAGTATTATGCATGATACATCTGCCAGAGTAGCAACAGCGATTGCGTTGATGTTGCCCATAACGGTGAGCCACGCGCAGTTTTCAGGAGCTCTGCCCATAACCCAACTTAGCAAATCACCGATATAGCAGTCGGTAATTTCGCGGTCACAGTCACCCTCTACAAGTATATTGAGATTAAGTTTTTCGATAACTTCTTTTACGTTCATAGTAAACTCCGTTTACAGCGTATTTTTAAGCTGGTCGTATACAGATTGTATCTGTGCTTTTAGCTTGTGGATGCAGTCAGTTTCCTTGGCAATACCTTTTACGATATCTTCTGCCATAGCACGACAGGTTGGAGCACCACATGAGCCACAGTCAAGACCAGGCAAAGTTTTGCAGATTTTTTCCATTTGTTCCATTTTATCCATAGCCTTGAAGATATCTTCGTCAAGCTTGAAACCGTCGCCGTTGTACTCAAGCTCACCTTGCCACATAAAGTCTGACAAATCGTCGCACTCAAGGTGGTTTAAAGAAACAGGAAGATATTTTCTCAGATTCTGTATACGCGCTTGGGCAACATATGGGTTCTCTACAGTAAGTACACCGCCGACACAACCGCCTGAGCAGGCATTGAGTTCAACAAAGTCAACATCGTGGATTTTGTCGTCCTCAAGTCCCTCGAGTACACGGATAACATTTTCGATGCCGTCAGCAGCGAGATATTTATCGCCGAGCATAGCGGCACTTTCGCCACCGCTTGTAGCCCAACCAACACCGATAAGACCTGAGTTTGCGATAGGGTCAAGACCTTTTAAATGTTCCATAGCTTGTGTAAGCTGAGGATAAATCTTCGATATAGCAATAGCGCCATTGCAGGCAGATTTTTCACCTGTTGTAGGACAGCTTATCTCTGTCACCTTTGCAGCACAAGGTGTGATAAAGAATACACCTATGTCATCATCTTTAAGACCGGTCTGCTTTTTGACTTCTGCTCTGGCCATTCTTGCCGCAACCTCCATAGGTGCAAGCATAGGCATAACATTGTCACACAAGTCAGGAAATCTGATTTTGATAAGGCGCACTACGGCAGGACACGCAGAACTGATGATAGGCTTGTTGTTTAGTTTACCTTCCCTGATAAGTTTTCGTGTGGCTTCGGACACAAGTTCAGCCGCGCGTGATACCTCAAGGACAAAATCAAAGCCGATTGCTCTTAGTCCGTTTAATACGATATCTATATCATCAAGGTTTGAAAACTGTCCGAACAGCGCAGGAGCAGGGACAGCAACCTTGACTTTGAAATTTTCAATTTCTTCCAGTTGTGTAGAGTGAGCACGTTTTGCTCTATGAGGGCAAATACGGATGCATTCGCCACAGTCGATACAGCGTTCTGACAGGATAGTAGCTTTTCCGTCGTGAACGCGTATTGCTTCGGTAGGGCAACGCTTCAGACAGTTTGTACAGCCACAACACTTGTTTGCCTCAAGCTCTACGGAGTGAAAATACTTTTGCACTTTCCACACCTCTTATGTAAATAGTTTAAGTAGTTTTATTCGTTGACTTTAACAGTCAGATACAGATTTGTGCCGACACCAAGCTCGGTTTCGATACGCATTTCGTCTGTGTATTTTTTGATATTAGGAAGACCCATACCCGCACCAAAGCCTAGGTTGCGCACATTGTCAGGAGCAGTAGAGAAACCTGCTTGCATAGCTTTTTCAACGTCAGGAATACCAGGTCCTTTGTCAGACAGCAGTATCTCGACCTTGTCAGGATAGATGTCTACATCACAAAAACCGCCGTCTGCGTGAATAACCATATTGATTTCGGCTTCATACATAGCGATAGCAACACGTCTTATCGCATCAGGGTTGTAACCTAAGGCTTTGAGACGTTTTTTTACAGCACCGCTGGCTTCTCCAGCACGGGTGAAATCATCGCCGGGTACTTCATATGTCAGGTGTATTGCACTCATACGTCACAACCTCCGGACAAGCCGTTGGAATATAGCAGACCACAGGCTGTAAACATTCTGAAACGGGTTTTGATTAATGTTATGTCCTTTGATATAGCAAGATTTATAATAGACTGGTCAGGCTCTTTGCCTCGTACAAAAACTATGCACGCCATATCCATCATCTCAGCAGTTCTTACTACCTGCGGATTTACAAGACCGGTTAAAAGTACAGACTGGTCCTTAACAAACGCAAGCACATCGCTCATCATATCAGAGCCACACGCGGTTTTGATTTCGTGATTTAGGTCGCCCTCACAGATAATCTCGCCTTGCAGAATGTCGATAATATCTTTTACTACCATAGTTGATACATCCTTTCGGTTCATATACAAAATTATTTTACCATATTTCACATCTTAATTCTACACAAAGATTGTTCTATTATTATGTGAAAAATGACGGAGATTGTCACGAAAAATGCTCTTTAAAAATTCGTCAGTCAGTAGTATAATGAGTTTTAGGTGATAATATGAAAGCTGTTATCTTTGATTTAGATGGTACCTTGTGGGACACAAGTGATATTGTTGTTGAGCGGTGGAATGAAGTGCTCAAAAAGAAATGCCCTAAGCTTAAAATGACAAAGGAAATTATGAGTTCCCTGATGGGCAAAAATAAAGCTGAATTTGTTGATGAGTTTTTTGTAGGGATAGACAAAGCCGTAGCAAAAAAACTGATTGAAGAGATTTTTGCGCTTGAGCAAAAATATTTAAGAGAAAACGGTGCTTGTTTGTACGATGGTGTGCTCGCAACACTTAATGCTTTAAAAGAAAAATATAAATTGATGATTGTATCAAATTGTCAGAGCGGATATCTCGATGCTTTTTTACAACATTATTCCTTAAAAGAAATAATAAGCGATTGGGAATGTGCAGGAAATACGGGACTGGCAAAAGGAGAAAATATCCAACTGATAATGAGCAGAAACAACATCAAAAAGGCGATATATGTAGGCGATACAAAAAGTGACGAGACTGCCGCAAAGAGTGCATTTGTACCTTTTGTTTATGCAAACTATGGATTTGGCGATGCTTACTGCTATGATGCAAAGATTGATGATTTTTCACAGATTGTGGATGTAGCAAACGCTCTGTTAAATGAGTGAAACGTAAAAGGCTGACGAGTTTATCGTCAGCCTTTTATCTATGTAAGGTTTCTGTTTTTAAAATTAAATATCAGATTCAACCGCGCAACCGCATTCAAGTGATTTTTTGACATCAAGTATACGCTGGTTTGTGCTACCTCTGAATTTTAACATCAGAGAGCGTTCTTTTAAAATGAATGGTCCGTCAACAAGCCAGTCGCAGTAAGAAAGCAACTCCCTGTATTCAGGGTGGTTGTCGAATTCTGATACAAGCTTTTCAAATGTATAGCCTGTGTAGCAGAATATGTCATAGCCCAAAGCCTTTGCCTCTTTGGCAAGTACAGCCATATTTTGCGCCTGAGAAAACGGTTCGCCGCCTGAAAAAGTGAGTCCACGCAAAATCGGGTCTTTCTTTGCTTCTTCAAGTATCCTCTCGGTAGAGGATTCGTATCCTCCATCAAAATCCCAGGTTTGCTCATTGTGACAGCCCTTGCAGTGGTGAGGACAGCCTTGGGTAAAGACCGTCATTCTGATGCCCGGACCGTCAACGATTGACTCTCTGATGACTCCTGCAAGTCGAAGTTTAGCCATTATACAGCCTCGGCTTCATTAAGACCGCTTTCGCCAAGACTGTGCTTAACTCTGTCTTCAACCTCGGCACGCTTAGCGTTGTTGAAACGGTCAACTGTACCAACAAGGTAACCTGTGATTCTTCTGATTCTCTCGAAACCTACGCCGTTACTGCCTTCTTTTCTGCCACACTTTGGACAAACATCGCCGATGATGCCTGTGTGTCCGCACACAGGGTCTCTGTCAACCGGATGGTTGATTGAGCCGTAGCCGATACCAGCTTCTTTCATACATCTTACAACCTGTTCAAATGCGTCAAGGTTCTGGGATGGGTCGCCGTCAAGCTCGATATATGAGATGTGACCTGCGTTTGTAAGTGCGTGGTAAGGAGCCTCTAACTTGATTTTGTCAAATGCACCTATTTGATAGTGTACAGGAATATGGAATGAGTTTGTGTAGTAATTTCTGTCTGTAACGCCCTCGATAGAGCCAAAGCGCTGTTTGTCCATGCGGACAAATCTGCCCGAAAGTCCCTCAGCAGGAGTAGCCAAAAGTGAGAAGTTGAGCTTGTATTTTTCTGATGCTCTGTCCATCTTCTTTCTCATAAAGCCGATGATTTCAAGTCCGAGACGCTGAGCTTCTTCTGACTCGCCGTGGTGCTTGCCGATAAGGGCTTTAAGAGTTTCTGCAAGACCGATAAAGCCACATGAAAGTGTGCCGTGCTTTAATACATCTCTTACTTCGTCGTCGATAGAGAGTTTGTCAGAGTCAATCCAGATGCCCTGACCCATTAGGAATGGATAGTTTCTTACGCATTTCTGGCACTGAATTTCAAATCTTTCGAGCAACTGGTCGATAACCATATCGAGCATTCTGTCAAGCTGGTCGAAGAAGAAGTCGACATTCTTGTTTGATAGAATAGCAAGACGTGGCAGGTTAACGGATGTAAAGCTTAAGTTACCTCTGCCGTATGTAATCTCACGCTCAGGGTCATGGATGTTACCGATAACACGGGTACGACAACCCATATATGCAATTTCTGTTTCAGGATGACCTTCTTTGTAATACTGAAGGTTGTATGGTGCATCAATAAATGAATAGTTAGGGAAGAGTCTCTTTGCAGATACTCTGAATGATAACTTGAACAAATCGTAGTTAGGGTCGCCCTCGTTGTAGTTTACGCCTTCCTTAACCTTGAAGATATGGATAGGGAAGATAGGTGTCTCGGAGTTGCCAAGGCCTTTCTCTGTGGCAAGCATAACGTTCTTGATAACGAGTCTGCCTTCAGGCGAAGTGTCAGTACCGTAGTTGATTGATGAGAAAGGAATCTGGGCACCTGCACGTGAGTGCATAGTGTTTAAGTTGTGCACAAGTGCTTCCATAGCCTGGAATGTAGCACGGTCGATTTCTTTTTCAGCGTGCTTTAATGCAAAACGCTGAATTTTGCCTGCTGCCTTTTCACCGTAGGCTTCAGTCAAGAGTGTGAGCTCTTTTGCCATGTAATCAATGCCTGCCTCAAGCTTTGGAGCATCACCGCTTAACTCTTCTGCCTTGTCGCAAATGTCTGCAAGAACAGGTGTTGTGTCTTCGATATCACAGATAAGTTCAACTGCACGTGTGATATTCTTCCTGTACAGTTTTCTGTATGTTTTTGCAACACCAGGTGCCATGGAGTAGTCAAAGTTAGGGATAGACTGACCGCCGTGCTGGTCGTTCTGGTTAGACTGGATAGCGATACAAGCTAAAGCTGAGTATGAGGAGATATCGTTAGGCTCTCTGATAAAGCCGTGACCTGTTGAAAAACCATCTTTGAAGAGCTTTAACAAATCAATCTGACAGCATGTGGTTGTCAGCGTCAGAAAATCAAGGTCATGGATATGAATGTCGCCGTTTCTGTGAGCCTTTGCGTGTTTTGGGTTAAGAATGTACATCTCGTAAAACTGCTTTGCACCTTCAGAACCGTATTTGAGCATAGTACCCATAGCTGTGTCGCCGTCGATGTTAGCG
Source organism: Ruminococcus sp. (assembly GCA_045604645.1). Classification (GTDB taxonomy): domain Bacteria; phylum Bacillota; class Clostridia; order Oscillospirales; family Acutalibacteraceae; genus Ruminococcoides. Next base: position 33,773 of record JAZUOM010000010.1, read on the forward strand.
TTTTCACGCTTAACGTCGTTGTCCTTGGCTGACATAAATGTCAGATCCTCGTAAATCTTCATCAGCTTTGTGTTCATTTCTCTTACTCTTGTGCGCTCTGCACGATAGAGGATGAACTCCTTGGCTGTTCTTGCGTGTCCGTTTTCGATAAGAACCTTTTCTACTGTGTCCTGTACATGCTCAACTGTTGGTGTAGATGTGCTTTGTTCAGCCTCAAGATATTCGCAAACCTTTTGTGCAAGTTCATTTGCTGCTGTGTAGTCACTGCCGCCGATTGCCTGTGCAGCTTTGAAAATAGCCTGAGCAATCTTATCAAGGTCAAAGTCAACTGCTCGTCCGTCACGTTTAACGATTTTGTTAATCATACATATCCCTCACATATTACATTTTTGTTACAAAGTCGGTCGGGCGATACAATATATTGTGGTCACCCTTAAAGTGCCTACATAGTATATATGATAAAGTGCTTAAAATCAATCGTTATTTTGTACGATAAAAAAGATTTTATTTGTACAATATATCCATTGACAGGGTGTTATATTTACTAAAAGGAATAATAACAAAATTTTGTGTTACAACAAGTATGTACCACTACATATTGTGGTGTGGTAAAGCGCTAAAACAATTGTAATACTTTTGTATTTTTATATTCCAAGAGCGAAATAACCGCGTGATAATAACAAAAAACCGACGCCATAAAATGACGTCGGTTTTATAACTTTGTGTACTATATATAGTGAATTAGAGCTCTACGCTTTTAACTTTATCAAACTCGTCTGTGATTTCCTTTGATGGAGCCTTTGTGCACAGTGTAACAACAACTGCAACCAAAGCAGCAAGGAAGAATCCTACAACAAGTGAGTAGAGACCTGTTGATTTTGCAAGTGTAGCACCACCAAGTGGAATGTACTCCCAAACGATTACGAGAGCAGCACCTGTTGCCATACCTGCAACAGCACCGGAGAGGTTGAATCTCTTCCAGAAGAGTGCAAGAAGTACTACAGGACCAAACGCAGCACCAAAGCCTGCCCATGCGTTTGATACAAGACCCATGATGGAAGAGTTAGGGTTGAGTGCAATTACATAAGCGATAACAGCAACAACTACAACGGCAATCTTACCAACCCACAGAGCGTTTTTGTCTGATGCTTTCTTGTTGATAACACCCTTGTACATATCCTCTGATACAGCAGATGCAGTAACCAAAAGCTGTGAGTCAGCAGTTGACATAATAGCAGCTAAGATACCACAAAGGAAGATACCGCCGATGAAGATGAGAACAAAGTTATTGTCGAATATCTGAAGAATAGATTTAATGAACACTGTTTCGCTTGTTGTATCATCAAGTGTATTTGTGAGGAAGCCTCTTGCAAAAATACCCAAGAGAGAAGCAGCACCGAGTGAGAGAATAACCCAAACGATAGCGATAACTCTTGATTTTTTAACCTCTTTGTCAGATTTGATAGCCATAAATCTGATTAAGATGTGTGGCATACCAAAGTAACCGAGTGCCCAACCGAGGTCAGAGATGATAGAGATAGCAGGAATAGCAGCTCCTGTATCGTCTTTCATAAGGCTTAAGAAACCTGCTGGGTCTTTAACGCCATGTTCTGAAAGAGCATTTGTCAGGTTACCAAACTCGCCTGTAAGACCGATGTAAGCAATAATCGGAACAGCCAAAATAGCAACAAGCATAAGCAAACCCTGGATAAAGTCTGTGTAGCAAACAGCTTTAAAACCGCCCATAAATGTGTAGACGAGGATTACTAAGGCTGCAACAGACAAGCCGACTGTGTACATTGTTTCAGCGTTGCTGCTGTTTCCAAATACATTAGCAAATAACTTTGCGCCTGATGAGAAGGCAGATGCTGTGTAAACCGCAAAGAATACAATGATGATAAGAGAAGCGACAATCTTCAAGACACCTGTCTTATCACGGAAACGGTTTTCGAAGAAGCTAGGGATAGTAAGCGAATTGTTAGCAACGATAGTGTACTTTCTTAGCCTTCTTGCAACCAAGTACCAGTTGAGTATTGTACCGATTAATAGACCGATAGCGATCCATACTTTTCCTGTGCCGGCAAGATAGATAGAGCCAGGCAATCCCATCAGAAGCCAACCGCTCATATCTGATGCCTGTGCTGACAGCGCTGCTGTCCAGCTGCCAAGACCACGACCGGCAAGGAAGTAGTCTTCGTTATTCTTGTTCTTTGCGCTTAATGCACCGATGAGAATCATCATGAGCATATATGCACCAAATGCAACAAGAATAATTATCTGTTTTTCTGTCATTTTATACCCTCCAATTTATTAAATTGTATTATTGATAAAAAACACCTTACCATTTTAACACATTAAATCAATAAAATCAATAGGCAAGAATGTGCAAGTTATTATAGCTAAATTGACAAAACTGTTGTAATAATTAAACATATATATTATAATATAATGGAATATGTAAACTGGGGTGATGTGTGTGATATTTACCAGAAGATTGTGGGCAGAGATCAATATGGATGCTGCTATAAACAACTATCACGCAATAAAAAATCAAATAGGAGACGACACAAAGATTTGCTGTGTTATAAAAGCAGACGGCTACGGCCATGGTGCTGTTGAACTTGCGAAGCTGTACAGCGAACTTTCTTGCGACTACTTTGCTGTGTCTAATCTCGACGAGGCGCTTGAACTTAGAGATGCGGGTATCACAGAGCCAATACTCATACTGGGCTACACACCTGCAAACAGAGCACAGGACCTTGCTCAGAACAATATCGCACAGGCAGTATACGGTAGCGACTATGCAAAAATGCTTAGTGACGAGTGTGTGAAAGCAGGTGTTGAGTGCAAAATTCACATCAAAGTCGATACAGGTATGAGTCGTATTGGGTTTATGTGTCAGGAGTTTCCACGAGATGAAATTTCTGTAAAAGAAATAAAGATAGCGTGTGACTTGCCGAATCTTGTGCCTGAAGGTATCTTCACTCACTTTGCTGTGGCTGATGAATGTGCTGAAGGTAACGAGTACACAAAGAAACAATATGAGGCTTTTAACTATACTGTGGACAAGCTCAAAGCTATGGGCACAACATTTGAGATAACACATTGTGCAAACTCCGGTGCTATCATCGACCATAAGGATATGAAACTTGATATGGTCCGTGCGGGTATTGTACTGTATGGTTTGTCACCGTCACAAAAATTAAAGGATAGACTTGAACTTGAGCCTATTATGCGACTAAAGACCATGGTGTCTTATGTCAAAGAGATAAAGAAAGGCACAACGGTAAGCTACGGCAGAACATTCACAGCAGAACGTGACATGAAGATTGTGACAGTTCCTGTGGGGTATGCAGACGGCTATATCCGTTCCTTTGCTAAAGACGGCTATATGTATATCAAAGGTCAAAAAGCAAAGATTATCGGCAGAATATGTATGGACCAGACTATGCTTGACGTTACAGATATCGAGGGCGTAGAGATTGGCAACGTTTGTGTGCTGTTTGGCAACGGCAGAGGCGGAGAGCCTACACCTGATGATGTAGCATCTTGGGGCAATACTATAAATTATGAGATTGTGTGCTCTGTATCAAAACGAGTACCTAGACTATATCGCCGTGACGGCGTTACAGTGGAAGTGATGTATAAGATATGAGACTTTTAGTAGTAGACGGAAACTCAATATTAAACCGTGCGTTTTACGGCATCAGACCGCTTACCACAAAAGACGGTATGTTCACAAATGCTATCTACGGTTTTTTGACTATGCTTGAGAAGATAAAGTCAGACACAAATCCAAACAGAGTTGCGATTGCGTTTGACCTCAAGGCAAAGACTTTCAGACACAATGCGTACGCACTTTACAAAGCTAACCGCAAGGGTATGCCTGAAGAACTGCATATGCAGCTTCAACCTCTGAAAGATTTGCTTACAGCACTTGGATATAAGATAGTAACTTGTGAGGGCTATGAGGCAGATGATATTCTGGGCACACTTGCAAAATCGTGCGAGAATAACGGTGACGAATGTGTTATCGCAACAGGAGACCGGGACAGCCTGCAACTTGTATCAGAGAAAGTATCAGTACGTCTTGCAAAGAACCTAAACGGCACTATGATTTACACTCCTGATACTGTGCTTGATGAGTACGGCGTTACACCAAAAGAGCTTATCGAGATAAAAGCAATACAGGGCGACTCATCTGACAATATTCCGGGTGTTGCCGGTATCGGACCAAAAGGTGCCACAGAACTTATAAGGAAGTTTAAGACAGTAGATTACATCTACGAGAATATAGATACTCTTGATATCAAAGACAATATGCGCAAAAAGCTCATCGACAGTAAAGATAATGCGCTTATCAGCCGTATGCTCGGCGAAATTTGTGTGACAGCGCCTGTTGACACCGATTTGGACTCGTATGTTGTTACTGACGGCGACAAAGCACTAGCAAAGAGTATGATGGCAAAGCTTGAGCTTTTCTCACTAATAGGAAAGTTAGGTCTTGATACAGTAGAGGAGCTTGCTGTAATTGAAGAAAGCAAGCCACAGGTTGTATCGGTAGTAGAGTGTGATTATGATAATTCTATAAAAGAAATTAAATCACACCTGAAAGATAATGGCACACTGTGTGTTTACACATATTTTGAGGGAGAGGACGTGCTCTCACGCACACCTGTGATGTCAGCCTATGCACTCAAAGACAAGGTCGTTGTGTGCAGTGATATCACACTTTTGTGTGATGTGCTCAAGGATGATAAGATAGAGAAATTTGTATTTTCTTCAAAAGAATTATTTTCTCTTGCTGATAAACAGAATTTTGAGATAAAAAACCTGACATTTGATATATCACTTGCGGCGTATCTCTTGAATCCAAACGCATCATCATACGATTTGGAAAAGCTGTGTGCACAGTACGATGTAGCTTTGCCACAGGTTGATGACGAGCACAAGGACTATGCAGTTGTGTATTCTATGATAGCCTTGTGTGAGAAATTGTCCGCAAAAATTGACGAATTTTCGCAGAAATCACTTTTGTGTGATATCGAGATTCCGCTTGCAAATGTTCTTGCAAAAATGGAGAACATCGGCTTTATGGTTGATGTTGACGGCATAAAACGCTACGGCGAACAAATATCTGAACAGCTAGATAATCTTGAGCAGGAAATTTACAACCATATTGGCTATGAATTTAACATCAATTCTCCAAAACAACTCGCGGTTGCACTTTTTGAAGATTTGGGTCTCCCTGCAAAAAAGAAAACAAAAAGCGGATATTCCACAAACGCAGATGTGCTTGAAAGCCTTGTTAATTACCATCCTGTAATTTCGATGATTCTGCAGTATAGAACGCTTGCGAAATTGAAGTCAACCTACTGTGATTCTCTCATTAAGGTTGTGCGTGACGACGGCAGGATTCATTCGTCATTCAACCAGACAGAAACCCGCACAGGTCGTATTAGCTCAACAGAGCCTAATCTGCAGAATATCCCTGTCAGAACAGAGCTTGGCAGAGAACTGCGACGTTTCTTTGTTGCAAAGGACGATTGCGTGCTTATAGATGCCGACTACTCTCAGATTGAACTTAGGGTGCTTGCACATATATCTGAAGATAAAAATATGTGCAATGCATTTGTTAATAACGACGACATCCACGCTATTACCGCATCACAGGTGTTCAATATGCCGCTTGATATGGTCACACCGATTATGAGATCAAGAGCAAAGGCGGTTAACTTTGGTATCGTTTACGGTATTGGTGCATTCTCTCTTGCAAAGGATATCGGGGTAACAAACAAAGAGGCTGCAAACTACATCAAATCATATCTTGAGCATTATTCAAGTATTGATTTATATATGAAAAATGTTATTGAAAAAGCAAAGGCAGACGGCTATGTCGATACAATTTTCGGCAGACGCAGATACCTTCCTGAACTTTCAGCAAGTAACCATATGACACGAGCATTTGGTGAGCGTGTAGCACGAAATGCACCTATCCAGGGCACTGCTGCTGATATCATCAAAATCGCTATGGTGCGTGTTGATAAGCGACTAAAGGAAGAGGGCTTGTCAGCTAGACTTATATTGCAGGTTCACGACGAACTTATTGTAGAAGCACCTGCCTATGAATCAATGAGAGTTGCGATGTTGCTCCAGGAAGAAATGGAGAACGCAGCAAAACTGAATGTACCGCTTGTGGCAGAAGCGTCTGTTGGCAAGACATGGTACGATGCAAAGGGTTGATTGTTATGAAAAATGTACTTTTTATCTGCACAGGAAACACCTGTCGCAGTCCGATGGCAGAAGCTATTTTTAACAAAATATGCCGTGATAGAAATCTTGATTTTCACGCTGCATCTGCTGGTGTTGCTACAGTTGACGGCTTGAGTGCCGCAAAAAATGCTATAGACACTATGGCGAGTTTGGGCATAGACCTGAGTTCTCACAAAGCACGTTTTTTGCCTAATGTCAAACTGTCAAACTATGATTTGTTTGTCACGATGAACTATGACCAGGCAACATTGGTAGAGAGTCTGGGCGTTCCACATGATCTTATCAGAGTGTTACAGAAATCACCTACAGATAAGTATGATATCGAAGTAGGCATTGCTGACCCGTTTGGTGGCGATATGCTTGCGTACAAAAAATGCGCACAAGACCTGACTGAGACAATTAACGAATTGATAGACACGCTATGATTATTAAGAAGATGGAAAAAGAGCACTTGAGTGCTGTTGTCGATATTGAGCAGAACAGCTTTACTCACCCGTGGAGTATCACAAGTTTTGAGGAAGAACTTTCTAACGAAAACTCGAATCTTTTTGTGGCGATAGATAACGACACGGTTACCGGTTATGCTGTGATGAGCACAGTGCTTGATGAGGGCAGTCTGCTTGATATCGCAGTTGATGAGAATTATCGTCGCAAGGGTGTAGCAAAAGCGTTGTTTGACAAGTTGCTTGATGTTGCAAAAGAAAAAGAGCTTGCGTTTATTACGCTTGAAGTAAGAGCGTCTAACAAATGTGCAAAAGCTCTGTATGAAGCACTCGGCTTTGAGTGCATAGCAGTTAGAAAAAACTACTACAGCAAGCCGTCAGAAGATGCTCTGCTGATGACTAAGTTTTTAAAACCTCAAAAAGGGGAATAGTATGAGAATTTTATCAATAGAGAGTAGTTGTGACGAAACAGCCGCAGCGGTTGTAGATGATGGCAGAGTGGTTATCTCGTCTGTCATAGCCTCTCAAGTAGAAGAACATAAATTATACGGTGGTGTTGTGCCGGAGATAGCGTCCCGCAGACATGCAGAGTCTATCGTAGGTGTGGTAGATGAGGCGCTTAAAAAAGCGGATAGCGCACTTGATGATATCGATGCTATAGCGGTTACTCACGCACCGGGACTGATAGGTGCATTACTTGTCGGTGTCAATTTTGCAAAAGGCTTGTCTTTAGCGACTAACAAACCGCTTATCCCTGTACATCACCTGCGTTCGCACATAGCTGCTAATTATATTTCACATAAAGAATTAAAACCACCGTTCCTATGCCTGGTGGTATCAGGCGGTCACAGCCACATTGTTATGGTTGAAAGCTACACAAAGATGCGTATCATCGGTCGCACACGTGACGATGCCGCAGGCGAAGCATTTGACAAGGCTGCCCGCACTATGGGTATCCCATACCCTGGTGGCATTATGCTTGACAAACTTGCTCAAAACGGTGACGACAGCGCGTTTGCGTTACCTCATCCAAAGGTCGATGATGCACCGTATGATTTCTCATTCTCGGGACTTAAGACCGCTGTTATCAATATTATCCATAACCTTGAGCAGAAGGGCGAAACAGTACCTAAAGAAGATGTGTGTGCAAGTTTCAGAAAAGCGGTTGTTGACTGCCTGACAAAGAATTTTATTAAAGCGGCACAGGATTTAGGGGTAAAAACTCTGGTCACAGCAGGTGGCGTTTCTGCTAATTCGCTGTTAAGATCTGAGCTTAAGCGAGAGTGCGATGCTCACGGCTATACCCTTTATATGCCGGACTTATCGCTGTGTGGCGACAACGCCGCTATGGTAGGCTCACAAGGTTACTATGAATATTTGTCACAAAACATAGCGCCGCTTGATTTGAATGCGGTTGCTACTCTGCCTATTGATTACAGAGAGTAATATATTTTAAAATATACAAAAAAGGAGTGACGATATGAACAAAGCATTTGCAAAGTTAGTCAGTATTTTGCTGGTTGTGACTATGTGCGTATGTTTGTGCTCGTGCCAATATATCAAAAAAGCTATATCGTCACTTAACGAACCTTCTGGTATTGCTGAGGATATTTCTTTGGGATATATGAAAATGAGTAATGTTTCGTTTGAATATTCACAGCATTACACTCCGTATGAAAACAAGCAGTCGTATCAGTTGCTTGAGACTGACGATATGCGCAAACTTTATGAAATGCTGCTTGAAAATGTGTACTATGTATATCCGCAATCAAATGAAGAGTTACAGTACAAAACAAAACAGGTTGTATTTGAGGGTGTGCTTTTGAGCGAAGCGCAGATAAGACTTACGATTAAAGCACTGACTGATGATAATCCGCAGATTTTTTTCTTGTCTGAAACATTTGGCTTTCTTGTCAGCGAGGAAAACAATTACACAGCAGTACAGTTGTACTCTAAAATGTCACCACAGCAGTTGCAGAAAAAAATAAACGAACTTAAAGGCACAGTTGATGGTTTTTTGAGTACACTGAGGTCCGGTATGACACAATATGAGCTCGAACTTGTGATTCACGATTATATACTTGCTGTCTGTGAGTATGACGAGTCTGTGTCTGCAGATGATGCAAAAGAACTTTCAAATGATAATTGCGTTTTTGATGTTTATGGAGCTCTTGTTAACAGAAAGGCTGTGTGCGAGGGATATTCACGTGCTTTTCAGTTGCTTTGCAATGCAGTGGGCATAAATTGCGTTAACATAATAGGACAAAGCCACGACGAGCTTCATATGTGGAACGCAATAGAACTTGGCTCTGACTATTACTTTGTTGATGTAACTTGGGACGACAGCGAAGACGATGCTCTTAAATATGATTATTTTAATATAAACGAAGAGCAGTTGCTTGCTGACCACGAGTTTTCGCTTTTGCCATCACAGATGAGTGATGAGCAAATCTGTGGTGTTGGCAAATTAAGTGCGCTGACATCAAATTTCTTTATACCACAGTGCGACCAGACTGCGTACAACTACTATGTGCGTACAGCACCGCATCTGACAAGTTATCAAAGTGACACAGTTACGCAAAGTCTATTAAAAGCGGCAGAAAACAAAGACAGTTTTTTTCATATTTATATCGACCCTGATAAATTCAACTACAGCTATGCTGTAGACCAGTTGTTTTTCTCGTCGCCACAGTACTTTTTTGACTATGCAAGTGTGGTCAACAGCAGTCTTGAGGATTATTCTGTTGACCTTAGCAATATATCTGTATATCAGAAAAAACAGCTTTGTGTTGCCACAGTAGCACTTGTGTATATCTGATGTGTTTTTTCAGGAGTTTGTTATGATTATAATTTCGGTAGATTTAGGCAAAGCAAGGACAGGACTTGCTATCTCTGACAAAAGTGGCTTTCTGGCATCATCACTTTGTGTTGTCGAGGAGAAAAGCCCAAATAAAATTTTAGAAAAAGTTGCAAAACTTGTTGTAGAAAACAGGGCTGAGCTGGTTGTTGTCGGACTTCCTAAAAATATGGACAACACAGAGGGCGAGAGTGCAAAAAATGCGCGTGAATTTGCAAATAATTTAAGCGAACTTACAGGAATTAAAACCGTTATGTATGATGAGCGTGGCACTACCATTACAGCACATGGATATTTGAATCAGCGTGATGTAAGAGGTAAAAAACGCAAGGCACAGGTCGACTGCGTAGCGGCATCAATAATACTTCAGAATTACCTTGATTCAATCAGATAGGAGAAATAATATGACAGAAGATTTACTCAAAAAGATTAACGAACTTGCTCAAAAAAAGCGTGAGCAAGGTTTGAACGAAGAGGAACAAAAACTGCAGAAACAACTTTATAAAGAGTATCTTGCACAGTTTCGGGCAAGTTTTAAGCGTCAGCTTGATAATGTTGATGTAAAATATGATGACGGCACAGTAGTACCGCTTACAGATTTTAAGAAGAAAAAATAAGCAAAAAGAATCCCACCCGAACACAATAGTTTCGGGTGGGATATTTGTTATACATTTATATATAGTTTTGTATATTTTTTATTCAAGTACATTTGCACTGCACGATTTTCGTGACAGACATTCGCATAGTGCAATGAATATGAACAAAAACGGTGTGACGATTGGGTTTGCGATGTTGACTATAGCCTGAGCACAGTATGTAATAATTGGCATCATGAATATTATCATAAGTGCGTTTTCTTTTGATACTTTAAACGCTTTGCATATTGTGGTGATGATTATGACAAGATATGATAACAGTCCCAAAATTCCCTGTGTCACAAGATAGTTTAAGTATTCGTTGTGTGCACAGTCAGTAAAAGAGTTGTTGAAGCGTAGTAAAAGCTCTTTAAAATGTGGCTCAAACAAGAAGTAGAAGGAATCACATCCGCAACCAAACAATTTGTTGATAAAGTTAAGTTTGCTGTATTCTTCCATACCCTTTATCCAGAAAAAGCCCCTGTGAGTACCCCATCTGTCGTCAAAGCGGAATATCTGTGACAAAGAGCCGATATCTGATGCTGTGTCGATAAAGGTGTAGTTTATAAACATACAGACAAAAAGCGTAATTACTGATGTGAAAGCAAACAAAACAGCCACAAGCAGACCGTTCTTAGGCCAGTGCACAGTAATAAATCTGGTGTTTTTTGTAAGATACAAAACAGCAGTAATAATCGCAAATATCGCAATCAGCACATATGTGATATCGCTATATACAAGCAACTTGCCAATAGCTTCAAATCCCTTTGATTTGTCGTTCATAATATACGAGAAAAGTCGTAGCAACTTGCTTGATACAAGAATCATTGTTATGCATAGCATAAATTTTCTGAAATGATATGCGTTTCTTGAGAATACCACAGACATGGCGAACATCATAACAAAAAGTCCGATGTATCCGCTGTTTGAACTTGCGACAAGCAGTCCGCAAAACGCAAGCACAGTACCCACAGCAGACAAAACCTGTACATAACGTTTTTTGTATACAACGAACATAGACATTGCAACAGGAAGCAGTATACACATATACATTGAAATGTAGTTTTTGTTGCCGATGGTTGTGCCAAAGTTTTCGATGATGTTTTGTTCGTAGTCTTTAAAAATATTCAGCGGGTCAATGTAGAAAAAGTTGATGATAGCAAGTGCTGATATAAGGCTTCCGAATATCATAAATGCTAACAGTACATATTCCTTGTAGTAGTAATATCGTGATACTATAAAGTACATGATTATGTACATTGCAATAAGTACAAGACCATTGTTTCTGCCGACTGATACCGGTTCACCATTTAACATATATGTTCCAACACCCAACAGCGAATGTTTGATGTTGTCGGACATAAGTGTTGTGAATATCGCAAATATAAAAAAACATATAAAAGCAAGGTCGGTGTATGACAATTTAAAAAACGAAGTCTGTTCAGCAACTAGTTTTGAGTCGGGCGAGTTCTTTTCGGAGTAGTAGACAATCGATATTACTAAAACCGAAACAAAGAGCAAAGCTGTCAATATAAGAAAAGCAACGTACTTTACGCTTCTGACATCGGCATACTGTTGTCTTAAGATCATCTCAAACACAGTGAACATAAGAAGCAGATAGCAACTCACTATAAAGTTTCTCATATTGTAGTATGATTTTATTTCAGGATTTTTTTGTGCCTTTTTATTTGCCATAGGATAAACACCTCAAGTGTTGTAAATGATTATTTGAGCGAAAATGTCATATAGACAGGGTTGTGGTCAGAGTAAACAAATTCTGTGTCTATTACATCTGATTGTGATACTTTTACATTATCTGATACGATAAAACCATCCAAAGTTACATTAAACTGACCTTCTGTTTTGTATACATCACCCGTATCACGACAGGTAGCAACAGGTTTTTCTTCATTAAAAGGAGCAACAAGCGACAACCCTGTGTCGTTGAGCAGCTTTGTTGGAAACGGTTGTGCCCATGTGTATTCTTCGCCGGACACACCGAAAATCTCACCACTGTTTTGCAACAGGTCTTTGTTAAAATCGCCGCCGCATACAACATAGTTGCCTTTTTTATACTCGGCACTCATATCCGCAATAAGCATTTCAAGCTGCTTTGTAGCAATAGTTCCGTCGGATGTGTATGCTGACAGGTGTGCGGTGTAAAGCACAAGTTCTTTGCCGTTGTCTGTTTTGAGCCTTGATACGCTGTAGCAACGGTCAAGGTCAACAATCTTCATAACAGAATCTTCGACAGGAAGCGAGCGTCTTATGCTGCTGTCGATGTTGTATCTTGACAGAGTCAGCAAACCCGAAAGCGACTTTCCGTGTGGTTTTGTAAACGGATAAAAAAGATAAGCGCTGTCGAAATTTGTCGCAAAAACAGAGTCGTATGTATTCATATGGTCTGCGATATGCCTGCGCTGGTCAACGTGGTGACTGCGGTCAGAGTCCTCGTCAACTTCCTCTAGCATAACAAAATCGGCGTTCTCAAGCCACAGCAGATTGTCAATTCCTGAAAGCACGCTGTTTACGGATTCTTCGCTTTTGGCACGGCTGTCTTTTCCACCGTCCATAAAGAAACTGAAATCTTGTGTGTATGCACAAAAGCCGATATTGTAGGACACCGCTTTGAGTGTAGTGTTGGTTGGCACAACATCAGTAACATTGTCGGTTATTTCAAGTGTTATATTGTCTTCAATTCTGTCGTAATCAATGAACAGATAGCTTACATATCCGATAGCAATAACGAGTATGCTCAGTACCACAGCCAAAATAGATATGAGTATGGTTTTTAAAGTCTTTTTATTCTTCATATTGTCCTCTCTAAAACTTATCAGTAAAAGTTTCTGAATCTGTCACAAAGGATATAAACATCTTCGGTAGGCATACCCTTGCCAATGATAAATTCTCCGTTGAATGTATCCGGGTCAACGGTGACATCAGCGATAACTTCGTTTTCAAGAGTAATAGAATAATCGTTGATTGTAGTAGCACTGCATAACTGTTTTTTAGCATCATCGGTCACTCTGACTATGATATAGCTTTCGTTGTCTTCAACAAGAGCAAATGTGTCAAAACTGTCCATAAGCAGTACAACTTCAAGGTTTGAGTCAAGTAGCGCAATGTCGCAGTCGATTTGTGCCCACTCAGGCTCAAGTGATGAATTTTCAGTAGGTGGCATTGTGTGTAGTGTGTTTTCAGGCGGTGTTTCTTTTTTGCATGATACAAGCAGCACACACAGTAAAGCCACGATGATAAGCAGCGTCGTTTTTTTCATATTAATCACCTTCTTATATATACGCATTCATAATACCACAAATCGACATTCTATACAAGAGTATAAAAATCCAAATGTAACACTTTTCTTTTTTTGATGTATGTGATAAAATAAGCGTGGAGTTGATAAAATGATAAGAAGAATTACGCAAGATGACAAGGAACTTTACTTAAGATATGCTGACCTGTTTTACAATTCAGATGTTGTAAACGCGCCTGTGCCAAAGGAAAATTATGAAATCACTTTCAACGAATTTATGAGAAGTGACGAGTATGTGTGGTGCTATATATTTGAAGTGGATAACAAGCCGTGTGGTTTTGCGATGATGTCCCGCACATTTTCGCAGGAAGCAGGCGGTGTGTCTGTGACGATTGAAGAAATATACATTGAAGAAGAGTATAGAAACAGAGGACTTGGCACACAGTTTTTTGAGTATATAAAGGCGAATGTTCCTGCTGCACGTTACAGAATAGAGGTTGAATCCTACAACGAAAAGGCAAAGCGACTTTACGAGCGTATGGGTTTTGAGGAACTGCCATATATCCAGATGGTTATTGATAAGCACAACAAAGAACTCGAAAGCGGAGAAGATTGATGAAGAAATTTTTGTGCGTGTTACTGTCGCTTTTGTTTACTGTACCTTTTTTGTGTTCGTGCACAGTTAAAGTTTATGAAGACGAGATGTTCTCGCTTGATACCATAATAACTTTTAAATTGAGCTGTGACAAGATAGAGAATGCGGTTGAGTATGTGAACGAGTGCAAAGCAGAGATAAAAAGACTCGAAAAATTACTAAGTGCTACTGACACTGAGTCTGATATTTACAAAATCAATCACAGCAACGGCGAAAAGGTCAAGGTGTCACAGGAAACAGCAAGTCTTATAAAAACGGCTGTTGATTTATCAAAGGAAACAAACGGTGCGTTTGATATCACTGTTTATGAGGCTGTAAAGCTATGGGGGTTTGACACCAAAGAATACAGGGTTCCTCATACTGATGAAATAGAAGCAACTGTCAAAAAAACAGGTTATAAAAACATTGAGATTACCGATGACAATATGGTGTCTTTAAAAAGCGATATCAGTATTGATTTGGGTGGCATTGCAAAAGGATATATAGCAAATAAAATTTACGATATTTTAGCTACTCAGACAAAAGATATCAATAGCGCTATTGTCAATTTTGGCGGAATGGTTTTTACGGTTTATGGTAACGCACAGAGAAAGGACGCCAAATGGGTCATAGGTGTTGAACACCCTGATGCAGGCTCTGACTATTTTGCTACGCTTACACTTGATAGCGGAGATGTTACAACATCCGGCTCATATCAGCGATATTTTGAGCAAGACGGCAAAACATATCACCATATCATTGACCCGACAACCGGTATGCCTGCACAAAGTGACATGAGCAGTGTTACCATAGTAAATGATTGCAACGAAAAAACTGATGCTATGTCAACAGCCTTTTTTGTGATGGGTATTGACAAGACTATTGAGTTTATAAAAGAGCACAATTTTTTTGAAGAGAATGAATACGCACAGCCTGTGCCATATAGTCTTGTGATTCTCAGTGCTGACAAAAAGCGGGTTTATGTCACAAAAGACCTGATTGATAATGGATTTGAGTTGCAACAAGAATACAAAAATCAAATCACTGTTGAAGTGATTGAAATATAAAAAAACCATATAGAATGAGAGATTATTTATGCAAAGAGAAAAATTTAATTCACGTTTAGGTTTCATCCTTATTTCAGCAGGATGCGCGATAGGACTTGGAAATGTATATCGTTTTCCTATTATTACGGGTAGCTACGGCGGTGCGGCGTTTGTACTGATTTACATTTTGTTTTTGCTGTTGCTCGGACTTCCTATTATGGTTGCCGAACTTGCAGTTGGCAGAGGAAGTCAGCGTAGTATAGCAACATCGTTTGAGGTGCTTGAAAAGCCAAATCAGAAATGGCATCTGATGAAATATCTGGGCATTGCAGGTAACTATCTGCTTATGATGTTCTACTGTACTATTTCGTGCTGGATGCTTATTTATTTTTACAAGTTCTTGTCAGGCTCCATAACCGGCATCAAAGATGCACAAGCACTCGGTGGGGTGTTTAATGATGTGGTTATGAATACACCGCTTAACATTTTTGCCACATATGCAGTTATTGTATTATGCTTTGGTGTTTGTGCACTTGGACTTCAAAAGGGTGTTGAGCGTGTTACAAAGGTTATGATGGTAGCACTGCTTGGACTTTTGGTGGGCTTGGCTGTTTATTGCTGTACGCTTTCAAATGCGGCACAGGGACTTAAGTTTTATCTTATACCTTCTTTTTCAAAAATGGCTCAGGCAGGTGTAGGAAAGGTTATCTCAGCGGCTATGGGTCAGGCTTTCTTTACTTTGTCAATCGGTATAGGCAGTGTGGCTGTGTTCGGTAGTTATATAAACAAAGACCGCAGACTTCTGGGTGAAGCTGTAACTATCGTTTCGCTTGATACTTTTGTTGCGCTTATGTCTGGTCTGATTGTTTTTCCTGCATGCTTTACTTTTAATGTTACACCTAATGAAGGCGATGCTGGCGCAGGCTTCTTGTTTACTACATTGTCATCTATCTTCAATCAGATGCCTGGTGGTCGTATTATAGGCACATTGTTCTTTATATTTATGGTGTTTGCGGCATTATCTACTGTAATAGCTGTGTTTGAAAACATTGTTTCTTTCTGGCTTGAGCTTACAAAACTCAAGAGATGGGTAATATGCTTAATCAACATTGGTATGATGATGGTACTTGTGTTACCTGCGATTTTAGGCAATAGTGTATTTACAGGTGCTTTGATATTCGGACAAGACCTTATGACTTTTGAGGATACTATCGTTTCAAAGTGGTTGCTTCCTATAGGTAGTCTGATTTACGTGCTGTTCTGTACGACACGCTACGGCTGGGGCTCAAAGAATTTCTTAAACGAAGTGAACGCAGGCAAGGGCGCAAAACTTCCGTTGTGGGTTGTTTCGTATATGAAGTATGTACTGCCTGTTATAATTGTTATTATTTTTGTTGTGTCAGTTTTGCCGTCATAAAATGAATATAAAAGTTTAAATTTTATTAATTATTTTTTCAATATTTGGATTTATAATCAACAGCAAGTAAAAAGTTGTTTTAAAGTTTTGTTTGGTGTATACTGAATATAACTTTAATGGAGGTATATTTATGACAGATAATTTCAACGATTTATTTAAAAATGAAAATAATACAGATAAAACTGTACCTGTTAATCAGTATCAGCCTAAGCCTGAAAATTTCGCGCAGACACCTGGTGCAAATACTGCGTATAATCCGACTGGGGTCAACACACAGCCACCTGTTGCAAGACCGGTGACTCCATACACCCCTGATAATGGCAATACTGAAAAACCTAAAAAGCAAAAGAAAAGCAAAAACGGTGTTTCAAAGGGCTTTGTTGCCTTTATGCTGATTTTGTGCATAATCCTTTCTTCTGCACTTGGTTTTGGCGGTGCGTGGCTGTGCCTGAATTATGGCGACTCACAAGAAACACAGGTTTCTGAAAACGGTGCATTGGTTATAAAAACTGCTAAGATTGACGAGCAGACAGCATCAAAACTTTCAGACAAATCCACATCGCAGATTGCTGACGAGGTTGCAGATACTGTTGTCGAGATTACAACTGAGAGTATGACCACAAGCTTGCTTTATGGTCAGTATATTTCTCAGGGTGCCGGCTCAGGTGTCATCATTTCATCTGACGGATATATTGTTACAAACAATCACGTTATCGAGGGTGCGTCATCAATCACCGTCACATTAAGGGACAAAACAACATACACAGCAGAACTTATTGGTACTGACAGCGTTATTGATATTGCACTTCTCAAGATTGATGCAAAAGATTTAAAAGCAGCGACCTTTGGCGATTCTTCAAAGCTTAAGGTAGGCGACAAGGCTGTTGCAATCGGTAACCCACTTGGTCAGCTTGGCGGTACAGTAACCGATGGTATTATTTCAGCACTTGACCGTGACGTTGTTGTTGATAACGAGACAATGCATCTGCTGCAGACGGACACAGCGATTAACCCTGGTAACTCAGGTGGTGGTCTGTTTGATGGTCAGGGTATCCTGATTGGTATCGTTGTTGCTAAGCAAACAGGTGCAGAGATTGAAGGTCTTGGCTTTGCTGTTCCAATCAACGATGTTATTGAAATTCTTGATGACTTAAAGGAATACGGCTATGTTACAGGACGAGTAGCATTGGGCGTTGAGCTTATGGATATATCAAACTCTTTGTTCTCAATGTACTATTATGGTACTGATGAAAGCGGCTGCTATGTTCATTCAGTTGTGCGTGATTCAGCAGCATACAACGCAGGCATCAAAGAGGGTGACCGTATCGTATCTATCGATGGTACCGAAATCACCTGTGTAGCTGATGTTGAGAGCATACTCGATGACAAGGAAGTCGGCGACAAAATTAAGGTCGAAATTGAGCGTGACAATGAAACAGCTGAGGTTACAGTGAAACTTGAGGAATATGTTCCTGAAGATGTACAGTACAGCGATGAGGACGACGACGTTCCAAATCCATTTGATTAATACAAAAACAAAAACGGCAGGTCTTGACCTGCCGTTTTCTTGTACAAAGAAAAGATTTATTCTTCTGTAGATAGTGCCTTTAAAATCATATTGGCACACATATAAACATTACCGCCACCCATAGTCAGCACAAGGTCACCTGGTTTTGCATTTTCGCAGATAAACTTTGTGATGTCCTCAAAGGTGTCAATGCACAGCGCTCCGTCGATTTTGTTGCCCAAATCTGTGTTATAGATGTTGTAGGTGTTTGTTTCCCTTACTGCTAAAATCTCTGAGATAATAGCCTGGTCAGGAATTGAAAGTGCCTTAGCAAAATCGTCAAGCAGCATTGCTGTACGGGAGAAAGTGTGTGGCTGGAATATAGCCCATACTTTGTTAAAGCCCATATTCATAGCCGCATTTAGTGTAGTGGTAAGCTCTGTCGGGTGATGTGCAAAGTCGTCAGCAACAGTAATACCCTGTGGTTTGCCAAGTATTTCAAAGCGTCTGTGTACACCTGTGAATTTGTGCAGGTTTGCACTTATCTCAGAAGGTGTAGCACCAAGGTATGAGGCGGTTGCCGCAGCAGCAAGAGCGTTATAGATATTGTGGGTACCCGGTACCACAAGCTCGATTTCGCACAGCTTTTCGCCTTTGCTCATAAAATCAAAGGTAGAGAAAGCACCCTGAGTTTTTAAATTAGCTATATAGTAATCGTTTGTATCCTTAAAGCCAAATGTGACTTTAGGGAGATTTACATCTTTGACAGCATCAAGTGTGTTTTCGTCGTCACCATTTATGACCAAAGCACCACTTGTTTGTTTAGAAAATTTGTTGAATGACTGCTTGATGTGGTCAAGGTCTTTGAAATAATCAAGATGGTCGGCATCAACATTTAAGATTATAGAAATATATGGTGTGAGTTCTAAGAAAGTGTCAACATACTCGCACGCTTCGCATACGATGATGTCACTCTGACCAACATAGGAGTTGCCACCGATGAACGGTAACTTGCCTCCGATGATAGCAGACGGGTCAAAACCTGAGCCGATGAGTATCTGTGACAACATAGCTGTTGTTGATGTTTTGCCGTGTGTACCTGATACTGCGATAGAGCGGTTGTATCTTCTGGTAACAATGCCGAGCATTATACTGCGCTCAATACAGGTGATGCCCTTTTCTCTTGCACATACAAGTTCTTCGTTATCCATTTTGACAGCAGCAGTATATACAACAAGCTCCTGGTCGGTTATGTTCTCTTTTTTATGTCCCATAAACACAGGGATACCATACCCTTTGATACGCTGTAGTGTATCACTTTCGTTGCAGTCAGAGCCGGTCAGTATAAAGCCCTCGCTGTGTAGTATCTCAGCAAGCGGACACATACCGGAGCCGCCGATTCCGATAAAGTGAATTTTTTTGATATTGTCAAGCAAGTTATCGTATTTCATAATCATTGCCCCTTATTTATGTAAATTACAATTGTATTATAATGTCTCTTAATAAAAAAATAAACATCTATTTCAATTTTGTTACTACTTTTTTATAATATAGAAAAATAAATCTGCTTGTTACTGTATAATTT
The DNA here is from genome assembly GCA_045604645.1 of Ruminococcus sp. Lineage (GTDB taxonomy): Bacteria > Bacillota > Clostridia > Oscillospirales > Acutalibacteraceae > Ruminococcoides. The sequence goes on from JAZUOM010000010.1 coordinate 53,426, forward strand.
TCAGTATATAACATAAAAAAGAGGACAGATATTTTGAACAAAAATGATATTATCAGATTAAGCATTGTGGATATGACAGCAGACGGCAGTGGTGTGGCAAAGTGCGACGACGGCATGGTTGTCTTTGTGCCTGACACTGCTGTGGACGATTTGTGTGATGTGCGTATCCTGAAAATAAAAAAGAACATTGCTTACGGCAAGATAGAAAATATAGTACAGCCATCACAGGACAGAATAGACCCTGTATGCAAGGTGTCAAAAAGATGTGGTGGGTGCGTGTATCGTCATCTGAATTACGAAGCTGAACTGAAAGTAAAGCACAAGAAAGTCTACGATGCTGTAACTCGCATAGGCAAGGTAGACGGTAAGAAAGTTATGCCTATCATAGGTGCCGATTCTGACAGGACCGACCGATACAGAAACAAAGCGCAGATTCCTGTTGCACTCAACAAAAACGGCGAGGTGGAGATGGGCTTTTACAGCAGGCACAGCCACCGCATAGCGCCGTGTGATGATTGCCTGCTTTCACCAAAGATTTTCACTGACATTTCAAATACATTCAAAAACTTTCTGACAGAGTATCCGCATCTTGTTTATAACGAAGAAAACCACAGCGGAAAAATCCGTCACCTGTATCTTCGTATTGGTGAGCGCACAAACGAAGTGATGGTATGTGTGGTAGTAAACGGCAGGGGATTTGAACATCAGGACGAGTTGTTTAATTCTATTATAGAAAAATACCCACAGGTAAAAAGCGTTGTGATAAATGTCAACAAGGCTAAAACCAACGTTATTTTAGGATATGAAAACATCACGGTTTATGGCAAAGACAGCATCACCGATGTGCTGTGCAACCTTGAGTTTGAGCTGTCACCGCTTGCGTTTTATCAGGTCAATCGAGTGCAGGCACAGCGTTTGTATGAGAAAGCAAGAGAATATGCGTCGCTTTCAAAGGAAGATGTGCTCATAGACCTTTACTGTGGTACAGGTACAATCGGTCTGTCTATGGCAAAAGAGTGCAAAGAACTTGTCTCAGTTGAGATTATAGATCAGGCGATTGAAAATGCCAACAAGAACGCAGAGCACAACGGTATCACTAACGCACGATTTATCTGCGCTGATGCAGAGAAAGCAGCGCTACAGTTAAAGCGTGAGGGCATTGTACCTGACGTTATAATTGTTGACCCACCACGCAAAGGACTCACAGAAAAGTTGATTGATACTATAGTCGAGATGTCACCAAAACGAGTTGTCTATGTGTCGTGTGACCCCGCGACGCTAGGCAGGGATTTAAAGCAATTTGAAGAATTACAATATTCTGTAAAAGAAATAACACCTGTTGATTTGTTCCCACGCACAGCCCACGTTGAGACGGTAGTGTTGATGGAAAAAGAAGATTATCAGATTCAAAAATCTTTGTAAATATAGTATCTAGTTGAATTTTGGCGCAATTTATTCTATAATAAAATGTAGAGTGTTTTATTTTATAAAAAAGCGCAATTTAATTCTATTTAAGAATTAAATTTATCGTTAAGGAGTATTATGACTGATTCTTACGTACAGATAGATTTAAATAAACTCAAGAATAACGCATCACAGATTATAGCAAAGTACCCACAGTACAACTCATATATCGGCGTTGTAAAGGGTGACTGCTATGGTCACGGTATGCGTGCGGCAAAAGCACTGTGCGACGGTGGTGTGCCTTACCTTGCTGTGTCATCGCTTGAGGAGGCAAAAGAACTAAGAGAGTATGTAACAGATACTCCTGTGTTGTATCTTGAGCCTGTTGCAGCTGACCGAATTGACGAGGCAGCACAGCTTGAACTGACACTCGCTATATCTGATATGACACATCTTAACGATGTGCTATCAGCAAAAACTGACCACAGCTTTAAACTTCATCTTCAGATTGATGCAGGTTTTTGTAGGCTTGGTTTCAATGACAAAAACGAGATTAAGCAAGCGGTCGATATGATAAATGCTTCACAGCATACGCTTGAGGGTATATACCAGCATTTTGCAACTGCGGGCATTTTTGATCCACATTATGATAATCAGAAGCGTAGATTCAAAGAACTTACATCACTTATTAATCTGGACGATATTGTGCTTGTTCATATGGGGAGTGGGGTGTCACTACTCGGTCACCCGAAGATTGACATAGCGACTGCTACTCGTATGGGACTGGTGATGTATGGTTACAACATCGGCCCACAGTCTTACGGCGGTGGAATCAAGAATAAAATCAGACAACTGCGTGATGATTACTACACAAAAAAATACAATCTCACACCAACTATAAAGGACGTAAAGCTTGATTTGTCACCTGCAATGGAGTATAGATGTCGTATCCTTCAACTCAAAAAAGTAAAGATGGGCGACTATGTAGGTTACAACGCGTCATACAAAGCAGAAAGCGACATAACACTTGCTATTTTACCTGTCGGATATAACAACGGAATCGGACATGCAAACTACAGCAGAGTTGTGCAAATAGGTGATAAGTTGTATCCTGTTGTCGGCGAGATTGGAATGAACATGTGTGCTGTAAAAGTTGACAACACAGTAAGACTTACAGACGAGGTCACACTTCTGGGGGGCAAAATAACACTTGGTATGTTCTGCCGTGCATCAGGTCTGGGACTGGCAGAAGCACTCGTGAGTATCGGAAAAAACAACGAAAGAATATATATAGATTAATTATTGGAGGGTTTTATTATGGCGATGTCAGTAGGAAAGTGGCTGTTGAACAAATTCAAGGATATCAACCACGACAGAATGAACAAGCATATTGAAATTATTCAGAAAAATACAGGCAAATCAAAAATGTATATCAAGTGCAGTATGATATACAATTTCTTGACACAGGGCACAGGATATACCGATTATTTCCGTGGCGATTTTATTAATATCACAAAAGAAGAGAAAAAAACATTTGCAACAGCAAAGCGTTTTTACAAGCTTATTGAATATATGAACGATGAGCAGTACAGCATCGTGCTTGGCGACAAGCTTTTGTTTAACGAGATTTTCAAAGAGTATTTAAAGCGTGATTTTATCAATCTCAGAAAGAGCTCTGTTGAAGATTTCAAGGCGTTCCTTTCTGACAAAACTACTGTTTTTGCAAAGGAAACCAACGGCGAGTGCGGTCATGGCATCAGCAAGATTAAAGTAAGCGAAATTGATGATGCAGGGGCACTTTACAACAAACTTGTTGCAAATAATCAGTTGCTTGTTGAAGATGCTATCATTCAGCACGACGATTTAAACGAGATTAACCCACATGTTGTAAATTCGTTCAGAATCGTAACTGTGTATAAGGACGGCAAGGCTAAGGTTATCTCAAATGCTCTGCGTATCAATCAGGATGAAACAGACGTTATCGGCTGTACAAATGACCTTTACTTCAGTCTGGGTGCTGATGGCAAGATTGACAGTAACGTAATTGATGACTACGCTAATGTTTACGACACACACCCAATGACAGGCAAGAAATTTTCTGATGTTTGTATCAAAGGTGTAAAAGAAGCGTTTGAGATGTGTGAAGAAGCTCATCTGCGTATTCCACAGGTGCGTTACATCGGCTGGGATATAGCTTTTTCAGTAAATGGACCTGTTATGGTTGAGGGTAACGAATATCCTGGCTATGGTGTTTTACAGTTCTATAAATTAAAGGACAAGCGTACAGGTCATCTCAAAGAGGTTGCAGACGTGCTCGGTGATGAGTTCAAGAACATTAAACTATAATGTAATAAAAAAGGGGAGTTTTTTATAACTCCCTTTTATTTTTTCATCTTTTGTGATAAACTATAGTAAGATTTGTATAAAGGTGATTATGTGGAAAGCACATTTGATAAAATTTATAACGTTGTGAGTCAGATACCAAAGGGCAAGGTAGCAACCTACGGACAGGTGGCAGAGCTTGCGGGCAACAAGAGATGGGCTCGTGTAGTAGGCTATGCTCTGCATGTCAATCCTGACAGGAGCAAAATTCCGTGTCACAGGGTTGTCAACCGTGACGGCAGGGTTGCACAGGCGTTTGTTTTTGGTGGCGAAAATGAACAGGCAAAATTGCTCAAAGCCGAAGGGGTAGAGGTTGTTGACTTACACGTTGATTTAGAAAAATACAGATGGAAATTGAGGGTAGAATTATGAGAGCATTAGTTACTGGAGCATCATCAGGCATAGGCAGAGATATGGCGATTTATCTAGCACAAAAAGGCTGGGATTTGGTTGTCGTTGCACGTCGTACAGACAGACTCAACGAACTCAAAGAACAGCTTGAAAATGTTGATGTAAGATGTATCACAGCAGATTTGTCAAAGACTGACGAGTGCATCAGACTGCACGAAGAAACAAAAGATTTGCAGATTGATATGCTGATTAACAACGCTGGATTTGGTTTGGCTGGTGATTTTGTTGACACAGATCTTGATACTGAACTTCAGATGATAGATACAAATGTCAAGGCACTTCATACTCTGACAAAGTTGTATTTAAAGGATTTTGTAGCCCGTGACAGTGGTAAAATTCTCAACGTTGCATCAATCGCAGGATTTATGCCTGGTCCACTTCTTGCTACATATTATGCTACAAAGAACTATGTTTTAAGACTCACACAGGCTATCTACAAGGAACTCAGGAAAAAGGGTAGCAAGGTTACAGTAACAGCACTGTGTCCGGGACCTATTAATACAGAATTCTTTGATGTTGCTAATGTTAAATTCCTTATCAGTGGAGTAAAGAGCGACTATGTTGCAAAACTCGCAGTAGACAAAGCACTCAAAGGCAAGCTGACAGTATTGCCCGGTATCGTTAAGGTGGTGCCGTTCTTGTTAAGACTTGTACCGCAAAAGCTTGTGATGTCGGTGCTGTATAAGGTGCAGAGCATCAGAAAAGCTTAATAATATACATAAAGAAAACAGCGATGGATATCCACCGCTGTTTTTTGTTTTATCAATATACCATCATAAGAGGGTTTAAACTGTTTTTCTGTGCTTCAGCCTCGTCAATGTAGTCGATAGCCTTGCAAAGGCCGTTTACTACACAATCAGAAGGGTCCTTTGCTGCATAGGTTTTAATTTCAGTTGCGTTTTCAATCAGTTCTCTTATACCATTTAGTTTGCTCAGACCACCTGTCAGTGTGATGCCATCAGTGTGTATATCACCCAAAAGCTCAGGTGGAGTATCCTCGAGCACATCAGATATAGCAACTGCAATATCTCTTGCTATGTCAAATATGACTTCCATAATCTCACTTGCTTTGACATCAACCCATTTCGGAAGACCTCGTATAGCGTCTCTGCCTTTTAATCGGAAAGTAGGGTCATCGTCGTTATACTTGACTGTACCGATTGCTTCCTTACAGCTTTGTGCCATAGCCTTGCCGATGACAAGGTTGTGCTGACGGCGTGCGTATTTGATTATTTCGTCATCCATAGCGTTGCCTGCGTTTTTGATGGTTTTGCCAACAGATACACCGCCCAATGTCATAACAGCAATGTCAACAGAGCCTGCACCCATATCGACTACCATAGTACCGTGAGGACTCATAATATCCTTGTCGCAACCAAACGCTGCCGCTTTTGCAGATTCAAGCAAAAGTACTCTTCTTACGCCAAAACTTGAGATAGCGTTTACGATAGCGCGTTTTTCAACCTCGGTAATCTCACCCGGAATACACGCAAGTACCCTTGGCATAACGACACGGCTTTTGCATACCTCACACAGAAAAATGTTAACAAGCTCTTCTACAAGCCCTGACTGCGCAATAACAGAGCCTGCAAGCGGAAACACTACATCAATTCTCTGTGATGTTCTGCCGAGCATCTTGTACGCTTCTTTGCCAAATGTAAGAATTTCGTTTGTTGCTTTATCATATGAAATGACAGAAGGCTCGTCCAAAATTTTGCCCTCGTTTTCAATGCATATTCTGGAGTTACTGGTACCTAAATCAAGTGCTATATCCATTTGTGAATACCACCTTTCAAACTATGTTGCAATTATATATCAGATATCGTATTTTTTCAAGAATGAATTGTCAATACAAAAATCACATATTCTGTGCACTGAATAGAGTTATACAGCAAACAATCTGCGGTTGTGCTTTTTCAAGCACTTTTACACATTCGTTGAGTGTCGAGCCGGTTGTTATTACATCATCAATCAGAAGAACAGTTTTGCCTTTTACAGAATTTTTGTCGACAATTCTGAAAGCACCTTTGAGGTTTTTGAGTCGCTTTGATACAGGTAGCTTGTGCTGAGGTTTTGTACGCTTTATTTTTTCAAGCGTACCAATATACGGAGTTTTCAGAAGTGCTGAAAGTTCTTTTGAAAGTAACTCACATTGATTGTACCCGCGCTTTTTTTCGTCTTTTTCGTGCATTGGCACATAGGTGACACAGTCAAACACCATATCTTCATAACTGCGATTGACTTCCTGTAGCATAATCTGTGCAAACTGTTTTGAATATCTGATTTTGTCCCTGAACTTGAATGCGAGCAACGCTTTTTTGTAGTTGTCAACATACGGCAGTGAGGATACACACCTGTGCCCGCCGTGTATGCCACGTATGATACTGAACTGCGGCATGTTGTCTATACATTCTTTGCAGGCATATTCGTTGTTCTCGATTATTTTTCTGCAGAAAGGGCATCTTTTTGGATATAGTAATGTGCTTAATACTTTTAACACTTCTTTAAGTTTGTTTGTCATAAATACTCCGTTTTATTGTTGTAAAAAATTTTTCAGTCCTGAAAAACGCAGGATTCTTTTGTTGTTGTCAACCATACGCTTGAGAGAGTTGCTGTCACCGACTAAGATGAGCATTTTCTTTGCTCTGGTGACCGCTGTGTACAGCAGATTCCGGTACATAAGCTGTGGTGGAAAATTGCCAATCGGCATAACTACTGCTTCAAATTCATTACCCTGACTTTTGTGTACGGTACACGCGTAGGCTAACTCTAAATCAGACAGTGAGTCAGCGTCGTACATTGCGACCTTGTCGTCAAATCTCACTTTTACATAATGCGACGAGTTGTTAACTTCAACAAGCTCGCCAATATCACCATTGAACACACCCTCGCCGTATTCACCGTTTGCTTTAACCCAGTTAATATTGTAGTTGTTTTTTATCTGCATAACCTTGTCGCCTTCTCTTAAAGTAGAGTAGTTGACAACTATCTCACGCTTTTTTTCGTTTTTTGGGTTAACAATATCCTGTATTTTGTGGTTAAGTTCAAATGTGCCAAGGGTGCCTTTTTTTGTAGGGGAGAGTATTTGTATCTCGTTCATACACGAATAGTCGTATGTGTTTTTTAGTCTTCGTGTGCACAAATCGACAACAGTGTGGGCGATATCGTTTGCATTATTTTTGTTTATGAAGAAGAAGTCGCTTTTTACACTAGTGAGCACAGGCATCTCGCCGTTAACAATTTTGTGTGCGTTAGTGACGATAAGGCTCTCCATAGACTGTCTGAATATTTCCTTGAGTTTGACAACAGGAATTATATTGGAATTTATAAGGTCAGACAATATATTTCCTGCACCGACAGACGGCAACTGGTCACAGTCGCCAACGAGTATAAGTCTGCATGACAGTGGTAAGGCACGCATAAGAGACTCGAAAAGCACACAGTCAACCATAGAAACCTCATCTACAATAATTGCATCACAGTTGAGCATATTGTGCTCGTTCTTTTTGAAAGTAGGTCTGTCTTCAATGTCAAAGCTTACTTCAAGCAGACGGTGGATGGTTTTAGCTTCTTCTCCTGTTAATTTGCTCATTCGCTGGGCGGCTCTGCCGGTTGGAGCAGCAAGCACAACCTTTTGTCCGTTTTCTTTTAGCAATCTTATAATAGCATTCAGCGTTGTGGTTTTGCCTGTACCCGGTCCACCAGTTAAGATAAGCATACCTTTTGTAAGTGCTTCTTTGATTGCTGTTTTCTGGAGCGATGCATATTGTATGTTATCACGCTTTTGTATTTTTTCTATCTTGCTCTCGACATTATCTATCCTCATAGCCGGATAACGCAAAAGCATCTGTAGTCTAGCACTTATGTAAGTTTCGCTTTGATGCATAGCGCTTGTGAATATAAACTCGTTTTCAGACAGTTGTTCGCTTATGAGTGTACCGTCTGTGAGCATATCTGAAAGCGCACTTTTTATGCTATCTTTATCCACTTGTAAAAGTTTAGCGGTGACATCTGTAAGCTTGTCTTGTGGCAGACATGTGTGTCCGTTTAGCTTGTTGTGATTTAAAACGTGTACAAGAGCCGCTCTTACACGATACATATCGTCGTTTTCACGATTCTGCATTTTTGCGATATTGTCAGCGGTGTCAAATGATATGTTTAGCCTTTCGTCACACAAAATATACGGATTTTCTTCAATGTAGCTTATAGCCTGATTGCCAAAGTACTTCCAGATTGCGACAGCAGATTTTGCGTCAATATTAAAGCCCGACAGGTATGACATGAGTTCGCGTATACCCACAACCTGATGAAGCTGATTGCTGATATCAAGTGCTTTTTCGGCAGAGATACCTTTGATTTTTGCAACACGCACAGGGTCGTTTTCGAGCACAGCCAAGGTATCAGCGCCAAATTCCTTGACAAGTCGCTGTGCTGTGGCAGGTCCAATGCCCTTGATAGCACCACTGCTTAAGTATTTGAGTATACCGTCAAGATTTTCGGGCATGCTGCGCTGACAGGCAGTAGCACAAAACTGCTGTCCGTACGATGGGTGATTTTTATATGTGCCGTATAACTTTACGTGCTCACCGACATTGATAAGTGGCATTGTGCCGACAGCGGTTATCATTTCTGATTCGCCTGCAAGCTCAATTACAGTGTATCCGTTTTCGTCGTTTCGGTATACTATAGATTCAACCTGACCTGACAGTTCGTAAAGTTCGTTGTTAGTCGTGTTCATAATAATTCCTTATAAGAAAAATAATAATAATCATTGAAATTTTACTCTATGTGATTTATAATATAACATATTGTTAAAAATAAAGATATAGTTTTGGGGGATAAAAATGGAATTTATTGCAAACGAAGGCAAAAATGTTGAGATAGAAGTTAACGGCGTTACTTATATGCGACATGCCATAAAAACCCATTTTGTAAAGCAGGGCGAAAGCTACATTGATATATTTGAAAAATACGTTTCTCCGATTTATGAAGAGGGCGATATAGTTTCCTCTGCCGAGAAGATTATAGCTTTGTGTCAGAACCGAGTTGTACATCGCAGTGAACTTAAAATCGGATTCTGGGCAAAACTGCTCTCAAAATTTGCATCTCATCCTGACACAGGCGTTGGCGTAGGCGAGACTATCAAAATGCAGTATGCTATCAAAAAGGCAGGCTTATTAAAGGTTTTGTGGGCATCATTTGCTGGTGGCGTGTGCAAACTTTTTGGCAAAAAAGGTGTTTTCTACGAAATCGTTGGTCAGGAGGTCGCAGGACTTGACGGCTTTTATGATCATGTGTGGAGTGAGTACCGTGATATCGGCATCGAAAACCCTGAGAACCCATCAGGTGTTTGTGACGAGATTAAAGAAAAGCTTGGCATCTCATGTATGATAGTTGATGCAAATGACTTGGGTCAGGAGATACTGGGCTACTCATCTGACATCAAACTTTCACAAGAGGAGTTGCTTTCACTTGTAAAGGACAATCCTACAGGTCAGGGTCAGCAGACAACCCCACTCATTCTTATCCGTAAAAAACAGTAAAAGCAAAGCAGGGTTATGTAAGTCATAACCCTGCTTTTTGTTTAAACTCTTCATTAGTCATTATTGTGATATAATCATAGTCTTTGCACACAAGTTCACATTCGCGGGCGGTTTTTTTGTCAAAGCCGTTATCAATACACACGATTTGATTTATACCGCAGTTTCCAAGTTTTTTTACCCTGAATGCCAGACTTCTGAGCACAAACTCCACATCTGTATTTTTGGTGATATCCGGAATTACAAGAATTACAGCGTTGTCGTCTTTTAGTTTTATAAAATGGTAAAAAACAGAAAAAACAATGTGCGATATCCCTATTATCGCAAAAAATATTAATATCGCCGCAAAAACAAATTTCATTTTATCACCTCAATATATGATATTAGTCAATTTTTATTTTGTGAGAATAAAAGACTATATATCTGGGATAATAAATACGGCGTATGCCAGAAAAATTTAGAGGTGAATAAAATGGATAACACTTATGCAAACCGCAGTATTCATTGCACAGTAGACAGCTGTAGATTCCATAATGACACGGAAAACTACTGCTCACTTGATTCTATCAACGTGCAGACACACGAGAAAAACCCAACAAAGATTGAGTGTACAGATTGTGCAAGCTTTATGTGCAAATACAGTGGCAAAGACTGTAAACAATAATTATAGTTTCTTGTGAAAAGGGCAGACAGGCTATACGCTTGTCTGCTCTTTTTGATTCACCAAATTTTTTTGAGTACATAAAATATGGTATGATATACAAAGGGGAAAGCGGTGAGTTTTTTTGTACAACAGCGTTGCAATAATCGGAGGAGATAAGCGACAACTTTATTGTGCAAGAGCGTTTTTATATGATGGTATGAAAGTAACACTTGGCGGATTTGACAAAATAAAAAGCGATTGTGATATAGAAATAACCTCACCTTTGGAAGCGGCGCTATGTAGCGAGTTTGTAGTGCTTCCGTTGCCATGTGTAAAGGGTAACAGGCTCAATGCACCGTTTTCGTCACATGATGTGGATTTTAGCGACAGCCTTGTACACGCAATAAACGGAAAAAAGATTTTCTGTGGATTTAAAGATAAACTTTTAGATTTGGCACCTGCGCTCAACCACAAGCTTGTTTATGACTATTCAACACGAGAAGAATTTTCGATTAACAACGCAGTAGTAACAGCAGAGGGCGCACTTGAAATAGCCTTGCGTGAATTTGAGGGAACAATATCACATTCGCGATGCCTTGTGTGTGGCTATGGCAGAATAGGCAGAGCACTATCAGAAATGCTGTGTGCACTTAATGCTGATGTCACCGTAAGTGCCAGAAAACAAAGCGATATTTCGTGGATAAATACAACGCATTGTAAAAGTGTACTCACATCAGAACTTGATACACTTTCACCTTTTGATATAATTTTCAACACAGTACCTGCACTTGTTTTTGATTCAAGGCTATTGTCACATATTGCAAAAAACGCGTTGGTTATTGACCTTGCATCAATGCCGGGTGGGGTGGATTTTTCGTCAGCCTCACGGCTTGATATATGTGCCGTGCACGCGTTGTCACTGCCGGGAAAAGCCGCGCCAAAAACTGCGGGCGAAATAATAAAAAATACAATTACAAATATACTCAAGGAGGAAGACAGGTGTCAAAAACTTGCATAGGTTATGCTCTTTGCGGTTCGTTTTGCACCTTTAAAAAAGCGATTACACAGATGGAAAAGCTTATAGAGCTGGGATATGACGTGTTGCCGATTATGTCACACACGGCATACGAAACTGATACACGCTTTGGCAAGGCAAAAGATTTTGTACAAAAGATTGAGGAAATCACTCAAAAAAAGATTATAAGAAGCATTCCTATGGCTGAGCCGATAGGCCCGAAGAAAATGTGCGATTTGCTTTTGGTTTGTCCGTGTACAGGCAACACACTATCAAAACTTAGTCTTGGTATTACCGATACACCTGTCACAATGGCAGTGAAATCTCATTTGAGAATACTACGACCTGTACTGCTCTGTGTTGCAACCAACGATGCGCTTGGTGCTTCGGCACAAAATATCGGCAGACTGCTTAATACTAAGAACGTGTACTTTGTACCGCTTAGCCAGGATGCTCCTGACACAAAACCCAACTCGCTTGTATCGCATTTTGAGCTCATACCTCACTGTGTGGAAAAAGCTCTTTCAAAAGTGCAGAGCCAACCGGTGTTTCTTGGACCGCAATCAGTATAATTAAAATTCTGATATAGAAATATAACATCTGAATCGGGTTGATGTTTCAGCCCGGTTCATTTTATTTTGTGTAATTATTGAAAAAATGCTTTTTTTGTGATATATTAACTGTGTATTGTTCTTATGTTTTTTACGGATAAAGAGGTGTCTGAATGAAATTTTGTCCCGTATGTAAAAAAATGCACAACGGCACGGATGAAAAATGTGTCCAGTGTAACAAAAAATATCAGCAGATTACTGATATCAACGAACCCGTTATGCTATGTGTTACCGGTGGTATCGAGCGCAATATGATTTGCGGAGCGTTAAGAGATGCGGATATACCGTTTGTTGAACAAAGTTATGGTGCACCCGGTGTTGCAAACGAAGTTGTCACAGGCTACGACGCAAAACTTCTGAACATCAGCATAGTTGTTCCTTACTCTGCGTTACCTAAGGCATACGAGATTGCAAGGTCGGTTGGTGTTTGTGATGAGTCATATGAAGAGTATGTAAAAATCGCAAGCAACGATGTTCAAAAATACAAGGAGTCACTAAAAGATACTGATGATAGACAGATGAGTGCGGCAAAACGCACTACTATCAAGGTTGTCACAGCGATTTTGTTTCTTATACTTGTTGGCGCGGTTGTTATCGGCACCGATGCTGTTATGGAATGGATTAAAAACTTATTTGGAGGTATGGCAAAATGAAGATAAACACACTTTGTGTACAGGCTGGCTATGAACCAAAAAACGGTGAGCCACGAGTGTTGCCGATTGTACAGAGCACAACTTTTGCATATGATAGCGCAGATACAATGGGTAAGCTGTTTGATTTAGAGGAAGATGGTTTTTTCTATACACGTCTTGCTAACCCTACACTTGACTGCGTTGAAAAGAAGATTGCAGCCCTCGAGGGTGGTGTTGGCGCTATGCTGACATCTGCAGGTCAGGCTGCATCACTTATTTCTATTACTAACATATGTAAAACAGGTGACCACGTTATCTGTGCTGCGGCTATCTATGGCGGTACATTTAACCTGTTTAATAAAACTTTAAGGGATTTAGGCATTGAGTTTACATTTGTTGATCCTGCCGCATCTGAAGAAGAACTTAATAATGCTTTTAAAGAAAATACACGTGCGGTATTTACAGAAACTCTGTCTAATCCGTCACTTGATGTATGTGACCTCGAACTTTACGCTAAATGTGCCCATGCACATGGTTGTCCGCTTATTGTTGACAACACTTTTGCTACTCCTGTAAACTGCCGACCATTTGAGTGGGGTGCAGATATTATTGTTCACTCTACATCAAAGTATCTGGACGGTCACGCTGTAGCACTTGGCGGATGTATTGTGGACAGCGGTAATTTTGACTGGAATAACGGCAAGTACGAGATGCTTACTACTCCTGACGAGACATATCACGGTGTTGTTTATACTGAGCATTTTGGCAAGGCTGCGTATATCGCAAAAGCCAGAGTTCATCTTATGCGTGATTTGGGCACACAGATGGCTCCTCAAAACGCATTTTTGTTGAACTTAGGTATCGAGACATTGCATCTGAGAATGCAACGTCATTGTGAAAATGCTATGAAGGTTGCTACATTCCTTGAAAATCACGAAAAAGTTGAGTGGGTTAATTTCCCTGGTCTGCAGTCAAATAAGTACTATGATCTTGCTAAAAAGTATATGCCACAGGGCACTTGTGGTGTAATTTCCTTTGGTGTTAAGGGTGGCAAGGCTGAGGCTGCAAAAATGATGGAAGGCTTAAAGCTTGCTAAAATCGTAGTACATGTTGCTGATGCACGCACATGTGTGCTTCACCCTGCTTCTACCACTCATCGTCAGCTTACTGACCAGCAACTTGTTGACGCAGGTATTATGCCTAATATGATCAGATTGTCTGTTGGTATCGAGGACATCGATGACATTATTGCTGATTTTGAACAGGCTTTGGAAAACGTATAATTTTTTAAACTTATCCGCAGTACTGATGTATTGCGGATAAAATATAGGTGCAGTATGAAATATTTTACAAGTGCTATTATCGCCGCATCCGGTAACTCTACACGTATGGGGCTTGATAAATCAAAACAGCTTGTTGATTTAAATGGAAAAGTAACTATTGAACACACGCTTACTGCTTTTGAAAACTGCGATGTTATTGACGAAATTGTTGTTGTGTGCAGAAAATGTGATATGGACGCAATAAAAGTTATAGCAGATAATTTTTCAAAGGTAAGTGCTGTGGTCACAGGAGCACAAACAAGAGCGCAGTCGGTAATAAACGGAACAAAAGCATGCAGTGATAACACCTGCTTTTTTGTTATACACGATGGTGCTCGACCTCTTGTTACAAATGCAGATATCAAAGCAGTTGTACAGCGTGCATATGAAACCAAGGCGGCTACTCTTTCTACACCTGTTACGGATACTATCAAAGTGGTTGACAGCGAAAATATCATCACATCAACTCCTGTTCGTGATAATTTGCGTGCGGTGCAGACACCACAGGTTTTTGAAAAGGACTTGTATATCAGGGCAATCGACAACGCATTAAAAAACAATCTTTCTGTAACTGATGATTGCTCTATGGTTGAAGCACTTGGTGAAAAGGTCGAAACTGTTCTTGGCAGTTATGAAAATATCAAACTTACCACACAGACAGATTTAATTTACGCAAAGGCAATTTTAGATTCAAGAAACAAAGATAATTCTATAAAAGAATTCTGATACAGAAAAAAGAGGTGCTATTATGAGAATTGGACACGGCTATGATGTACACAAACTTGTTGAAGACAGACTGCTTATTTTAGGTGGGGAGCAGATCCCGTATGACAAAGGTCTACTCGGTCATTCAGATGCCGATGTACTGCTTCACGCTATAATGGATGCACTGCTTGGTGCCGCAGCACTGCACGATATCGGTTATCATTTTCCTGATACAGACGAGCGTTTTAAAGATGCCGACAGTATGATGCTGCTCAGAGAGGTTGTAAAGCTTGTCTCAAAACAAGGCTACAAAATCAGTAATATAGATGCCACTGTTATCGCTCAGGCACCAAAACTCAAACCTTTTATTGAAAATATGAGAGAAAACATAGCGTACTGTTGCAAAATTGATGTCAGTCAGGTCAATGTAAAGGCAACAACCGAGGAGGGGCTTGGCTTTAGCGGAAGAAAAGAGGGCATTTGCGCTCACGCGGTTTGTCTGATTGAATAATTATGTGATAAATACGGCACCTTTTTCATACTTTGTAGTAATGAAAGAGGTGCTTTTTTATGTTTATAAAAAGAATTGTAATTACACTTTTGATCTTGATGTTATCACTACCGTTTTGCACTGTGCCCACAAAAGCTTTGGCAGAAGATGAACTAACCTCTCCAAGTGCAATTCTGATTGAACCAACAACAGGCAAAATTCTTTTTGAGAAAAATGCTCACGAACAGCGAGCATGTGCATCTATAACTAAAGTTATGACACTCTTGCTTGTTATGGAGGCTATTGATGAGGGCAAAATATCCTATGACGATGTTGTCACCACCAGCGAGCACGCAAAAAGTATGGGTGGCTCGGATATATGGCTTGAAGTGGGTGAACAGATGACAGTGCATGAGATGATAAAAGCCACAGCAGTAGCATCAGCAAATGATGCGGCTGTGGCACTTGCAGAACACCTGTGTGGTACAGAGAGCGAATTCGTTGCACTTATGAACGAGCGTGCAAAAGAACTCAAAATGGAGAATACAGTATTTAAAAACTGCAACGGACTTGATGAAGAGGGGCACCTTACAACAGCGTACGATGTAGCATTGATGAGCGCACAACTTATAAAACACGAAAAGATTTTTGATTACACAACAATATGGATAGATACCCTGCGTAATGGCGAAACCCAGATTGTAAATACAAATAAGCTTCTTAAATCATACGACGGCATTACAGGGCTCAAGACCGGCACAACAGGGGATGCAGGGTCGTGTATATCTGCAACAGCGACAAGAAACGGTATATCGCTTGTTTCGGTAGTACTTGGTAGCACAACCGGTACAGAGCGCTTTAAGGATGCGGCAACCCTGCTTGATTTTGGTTTTGCAAATTATGAGGTGTTGCAGTTTTTGGCATCTGTGCTTGAAAAAGACTCAATAGAAGTGAAAAAAGGTATGAGTAAAAGCGTAAAAATTGAGTGTAAGGGTAGCACAAATATGGTTGTAGAAAAAGGCAGTAGTGCTGATATTAAACACAGCGTCAGTTTAGAAGAAAGCATTGATGCGCCTGTACAAAAAGGTCAGAAAGTAGGTACGCTTACATATACATTAAACGGCGAAAAGGTGGCGCAGTTTGATGTTGTTACAACTGACAAGGTTGAACAAATGACGTTTTCTGCTGTGTTTTGTGAGCTTATGAACGCTCTTGTGGCACTGTGAGTAAGGTTAAATTGACTATATTAAGGACAGATTGCACAAAATTTGAGCGATAAAATCGTTACATAAAATACCCAAAGATAATGTAAAGTCTATTGCAAAAAAACTCAATATATTGTATAATAGTGCCATTAATATAACCATAGAGGGTTATGTTTCTTTTACGGAATTTTAAAGGAGGATCACTAATGCCAACAACACTAAGTGATAAACATTTAAGAGGCTTTGTGAGCGAAGAGGAGTACGTAGGTATTGCTCCACAGGTTAAAGCTGCTCATGAAGCACTTCACACAGGACAGGGTCTTGGTAACGATTTTATCGGCTGGCTGACTCTGCCTACTGACTATGATAAAGACGAGTTTGCGCGTATCAAGGCTGCTGCTGAAAAAATCAAAAAGGATACTGATGTGTTCATCGTTATCGGTATCGGCGGTTCATACCTGGGTGCTCGTGCTGCTATCGAGTTTATCAAGTCACCTAACTACAACGCACTTTGCAAAGACACACCACAGATTTACTATGCAGGTAACTCCATAAGTTCTACAGCACTTGCTGAACTTATCGAAATCTGCGAGGGTATAGATGTTTCTATCAATATGATTTCAAAATCAGGTACTACTACTGAGCCCGCTATCGCCTTCAGAGTATTCCGCGAATTACTTGAGAAAAAGTACGGCAAAGAGGGTGCAAAAGAGCGTATCTACTGTACAACTGACAAGGCGAAGGGAACACTCAAGCAGCTCGCTGACAAAGAAGGCTACGAGACATTCGTTGTTCCGGATGATGTAGGCGGTCGTTTCTCAGTTCTTACAGCAGTAGGACTGCTCCCAATCGCTGTTTCCGGTGCTGACTTAGATGCACTTATGGCTGGTGCTAAAGCGGCTCAGGACAAATTTGACAACAGTGACCTTATGACCAACGATTGCTACAAGTATGCTGCTATCCGCAACATCCTCTATCGCAAGGGCAAGTCAACAGAGGTACTTGTTTCTTATGAGCCGGGCTTTACTATGATGAACGAGTGGTTCAAACAGCTATATGGCGAATCAGAAGGTAAGGATAACAAAGGTATTTTCCCTGCAAGTGTAATCTTCTCTACAGACTTACACTCTATGGGTCAGTATATTCAGGACGGAAGACGCAATCTTTTCGAGACAGTTGTTCTCTTCGATAAGTGCAAGAAGGAGATTACTCTTGGCACAGACGAAGAAAACGTCGATGGTCTCAACTTCCTTTCTGGCAAAACAATGGACTTTGTCAACAGAAAAGCATTTGAGGGTACAGTGCTCGCTCACAACGACGGTGGCGTTCCAAACATCGTGTTGAATGTTGCTGATATGGGCGAATATGAACTTGGCTACCTCATCTACTTCTTTGAGAAGGCATGCGCTATCTCCGGTTATATTCTTGGTGTTAACCCATTCAATCAGCCGGGCGTTGAGTCTTACAAGAAGAATATGTTTGCGCTTCTTGGCAAACCGGGATACGAAGACCAGAAAGCAGAACTCGAGAAGAGACTGCAGTAATCCATCTAAAATAAAACACAGGAGGCTATATAATTATGGTAACATTAATTATTGGTAAAAAAGGCTCAGGCAAAACAAAGAAACTTATCCAGCTTGCTAACGAGGCAGTTGCAAAATCAACTGGCAATGTTGTTGTTATCGAGAAGGGTGCAAAGCTCACATACGACGTTACTCACAAGGCAAGACTTATTGATACAGACGTATATGGCATCAAAGGCTACAATATGCTTTTAGGTTTTATCAGCGGTATCTGTGCCGGTAACTACGATGTTACTGACATTTTTGTTGATTCAACATTCAAGATTTGTACAGAAGCAGTTGACGGTATTGAGGAATTTGTGTCAAAACTCTCTGACCTTTCAGCAGAAGCAGAGGCTAACATCACACTTCTTATCTCAGCAGCAGAAGCAGATCTTCCTACTGACCTCAAAGCAGAGTGCGTAGAAATCTGATTTAGTACATAATGATTTTAAACGGCAGAGCCATTGATGCTCTGCCGTTTTTTTATAAAAAGTTTTATATAAGTGAAACCTTTTGTTCTCCTTTTTGGATTTTATTTATGAAGGGTTGATTTAACTTACTGTCAACCTTTACAACTGAGCGTATGGTATTTTGTTTGTTTTGCTAATATAAATTGAGTGCGCAAGTTGATAAAATATAATTGAAAGAATGTATGGAGGCGATTTTATGAAAAAGATTATTGCGTTATTTCTTTTGGTAGTTATGATTTTGAGTATTGCTGTGATTACAGTATCTGCACAGGATACACAGATAAGCGATGAGTTTTTAAACGCTGTCAGAGTAGATTACGGTAATGAAGAAATTAATAAGGAAGATATCCACATCAGGTTTATGAAGCTCATATCAGACGACAAGTATATCGTTAAATATTCGGTCAGCGGTTATGCTTACAGAAGTGATATGGTTGATATCGAGGTGGGCGGATATGTTCTGAACACTAATCGTCCCGAGCCTGTGATTTATAAAAACGGCGTCATTTATGAAATCCAAAATGCGTATGAGCAGGGTGTAATCAATGATGACGATTTGTACACAATGTCTACATTTGAACAGTTGAATATGGTGCGCTCAAAGATTACAAAAGAGCTTCAGGATAAGATGCGAAGATACGAGAGCGATGAGTTTGTTGCAGTTCGTTTTACTCTCGACGGCTCAGATAAATACATTGGCGATATTCCAAATTGGATAGAGGATATCAGTGGTGCTGTTGCACAGCTCAACGAGCATTACGAGAATCTGCATAAGCAGTTACTAAGCGAAGTTCTGGCTGACTTTGAGTATAGGGAAGTTGCTCACAATGAAGGAATAAGTGTCGTTGAAGTTAAGCAAGGCGACATTGAGAAAATCTCACAGTATGACTTGATTACACAAATGGAATACATCAGCGAAATCCATCGCAAATATATTGATTGCTACACCCCTAATTTCAAAGGGTATGTTTATGATGAAAAAACCGTTGGTTAT
This sequence comes from Ruminococcus sp., assembly GCA_045604645.1. Lineage (GTDB taxonomy): Bacteria > Bacillota > Clostridia > Oscillospirales > Acutalibacteraceae > Ruminococcoides. Next base: position 72,815 of record JAZUOM010000010.1, read on the forward strand.
GACGATAATGGCGATTTAGAGTGGGTGCTTATCAAAGCTCACAATACTTTAGGTGCTACAGCAGTAGTTGGTTTTAAGTTCGGTGATATTGTTATTAATAGTGAATCTATTTATAGTAACTTTACATACAAATTCGGCATTTATGATGTCAAAGAAGATAAGTTCTACGATATATATGATCTCAAAGAAACACCGGACAAATATGACAATCTCGAAAGTGTGCTGGGATTCTATGCTAAGGCCAGACCTCTCGGAGATGCTGACGGTGACAGAAATATCACTGTTTTAGATGCGACAAGTATCCAGAGATTTTTAGCAAATCTTGAGTGGTTTTGGGATGACCAGTATGTTGACCACGAATCCGACACTCAAGGCTATGTGTCTGATATAGATTGCGACGGAGATGTTACAATTTTGGACGCTACATATATTCAGCATAAGATAGCACTACTTAAATGATATGTGATTACTAAAAAATATAAAAAACACACGGCAGAGCCACTATTATAGCGGTTCTGCCGTTTTTCAATAACAAGAAAAAACCTCCAGTCATTGACCGGAGGTTAAGTTTTCTCTTAATTCAATTAGATTGCTCTTGTTACCTTGCCTGAACGTAAGCAACGTGTGCAAGCGTGAACTCTCTTTGGTGAACCATCAACGATAGCCTTTACACGCTGTACGTTTGGTTTCCAAGTTCTGTTTGAACGTCTGTGTGAGTGAGAAACTTTGATGCCAAATTTAACATCCTTACCACAGAAATCACATTTTGCCATTTTCCCACAGCTCCTTACAATAATTACAAAATGCTTTGTTAACTTGACCATAATAACAGAAATCAAATAAAAAAGCAATACTTTTTTTGAAAAATCTTTTTTACTTGTTTTTTCTATATATATATTGTATAATATACGATGTCTAATTATATGTGGCAGTTTGCCATTTTGGAGGCTAAAATAATTGTTTGAACAACTAATCGATTTAATTCAGGGTAGAGGTTCTTTTGCGGATGTAGTGGTTTATATATTTGCGACACTGCTTATCATTTTTCTTGTGTTGCCGTTTCACGAGTGGGCGCATGCGTTTGCTGCAAGCAAGCTTGGCGATACTTCGATAAAATACAGGGGAAGATTGTCGCTGAATCCGCTTGACCACATTGACTATCTTGGCGCATTGTTTTTGCTTTTATTTCGCTTTGGCTGGGCTAAGCCTGTGCCTGTTGATGACAGACGTTTTAAAAACCCAAAAGTTGGTATGGCGATAACCGCCCTTGCGGGACCGCTTGCAAATGTTGTTGCGGCTATTTTGGGTGGACTTGTTTTTTGTGCGTTAGCTACTTTTGTGCCGAATATACTTTTGAGCAAGTTAGGACTATATGTTCTGTTGTTTTTGAATTACTACATTGAAATAAACTGTTCACTTGCTGTTTTTAACCTTTTGCCATGGCCACCGCTTGATGGTTCTAAAATTCTGTTTGCGTTTTTACCTGACAGACTTATCTACAAATTTTACCAGTATCAGCAGATTTTCTTTTATGCGTTGATGGCTATTTTATTGTTCACAAATATCCTTGATGCACCGCTTAATTTCCTGTTCAACGGATTTTACAATCTGGTTATGAAAATCTGTTCATTACCATTTAAATTATTCTGATTAAGAAATAAAAACTAAGGAGGGCAATGATATGGACGAAAAAATGAATATCGAAAACATCTTGTTGCCCGATACAACCGACGCAACTGTTGCAGACCAAAACACCACTCTGACTTATAAATTTGAGGCGTTTGAGGGGCCGCTTGACTTATTGTTGAGCCTTATCACCAAGAACAAAATCGACATTTATGACATCTGTATCGAAGAACTTTTAAACCAGTATATGGAGCAGATTAATATCATGAAAGAAGAAAATATGGACATTGCGTCTGATTTTCTTCAGATGGCTTCAAGACTTGTTTATATCAAATCTGTGATGCTGCTTCCAAAATACGAGGAAGAGGCGGAGGAACTTAAAAAAGAACTCACAGGACAGCTGCTTGAGTATCAGGAGTGCCGACGTGTTGCGCAGATGCTCACACCACTTGTGTCATTTGATACATTTACAAAGGAACCATCACCTGTTGAATTTGATTTGACCTACAATCGTATTCACAATCCAAACGATATTGCGCTTGCGTATGTTGGCGCCGTAGGCAGAGGAAAGCGCAGACTTCCTCCGCCACGAGATGCTTTTGCAGGCATTGTTTCAAAGAAAATCGTATCGGTCAGCTCACGAATTATTCACGTTATGCGTAAATTGTGGCGAGGTCGTACGGTGACATACCACGAACTTTTTGTTGCAAGCAAAGAGAAGAGCGAGCTTGTTGCTACATTTTTAGCTGTGCTTGAGCTTGTAAAAGGCAAGCGTGTTGTTATTGACGGTAACGGCGATAATGCAAAAGTCAAAATGATTGAGAGGGATAACTGATGACAAAAGAAGAATACAAAGCATCGATAGAGGCAATACTTTTTGCATCAGGTACTTCTGTTCCTGTCAGCAGACTTGCCCAGACACTTGAGATAACTGAAAAACAAGCAGAAAAATACGCAAATGAACTTGAAAAAGAGTACGAAAACTCATCGCGTGGCATAAATGTTATCAGACTTGATAACAGTTTTCAGATGGTGTCAAAGAAAGAGTACGCACCACAAATCCGCACAGCTATGGATTTAAGACGAAACGTACCACTTTCTCAGGCGGCTATGGAAGTGCTTGCAGTTGTTGCGTATAACCAGCCTGTTACAAAGTCGTTTATCGAGCAGGTCAGAGGTGTTGATTGCTCCGGTGTAATCGGTTCACTCACAACTAAAGACCTGATTGAAGAAAAAGGCAGACTGGAGCTTCCCGGCAGACCGCTTTTATATGGCACTACCGAGAATTTCCTGCGTTGCTTCTCTATTTCGTCAATAGACGAGCTTCCACCACTTTCGCAAAAAGAGAAAAATCCTGATGAGGATGCACTGAGTGAGGACGACTCTCAACTTTCTATTTTTGAGAGCGAAAACCCATCTGTTGACGATAGTGAAAAAGCAGATGACGACACAATCACCACTACTGTTTCAGATATAATTGAACAGGCAATTGCAGACTAAAGCTTTTGAGGTGAGCTTGTGATTGTATTATATATTTTGCTTTCTTTGCTGATTTTTTGTACATTGCTTTGCTTTGTAAAACTTGAGTTTATAGCGACATATTCAGATACACTGACATTAAAACTTAAGGTGCTTTTTCTGAAATTTACGCTTGTCCCATCTAAGAAAAAGCCAAAGAAAAAGAAAAAATCAGTTAAGAAGACAACAAAAAAACAAAATAAAGATGACAAAGAAGAGAAAAAAGAAAAAAAGCCGTCATACTTTTCAAAGCTTTATGATAAAAAAGGTTTGTCTGGTATTGTTACAATGGTGGTTGATTTGGCAAAACTTGTGTCGACTACCTTGAAAGGTACTTTTACTAATATTGTCATTGAAAAATTTGATATTGATATTTCTGTTGTTGGCGATGACGCCGCCGACACAGCACTTAAATATGGCAAATTGTGCGGAGTATTCTATCCGGCAGTTAATATTATCTGCGAAACTGCACAGTGCAAGGATTACTCGCTTAAGGTCAGACCTGATTTTGATGACGATGCTACTATGAAAATTAAGGGTGACTTTGAGTTTTATATCAGGGTATTTTATGTGGTCAGATATGCGCTGTCTGCGTTGTTTAAGCTGATTGTTATAAGATATAAAAAATAAGGCTACTTTTATATAAAGGAGATTTTGTTATGAGCGAACATCCAATTAACTCTTTAATGGATACTACTATGAAAAAAATCAAAGAAATGATTGATGTCAATACAATCATCGGTGACCCTATCACAACACCTGATGGTACAACAATTATCCCTGTATCAAAGGTTTCATATGGATTTGCGTCAGGTGGCTCTGATTTGCCGACAAAGCGTGATAACAAAGATTGCTTTGGCGGTGGCAGCGGTGCCGGTGTTACTATTAACCCTATCGGTTTTCTCACTATATCAAAAGGCAATGTCAAACTCATTCCTATAGAAAAATACGACGGTGCTGTTGACCGCATTGTTTCGATGATTCCTGATGTATTTGACAAGGTAGCCGATTACTTCAAAAAGGATAAAAAAGACGACCTTGATATCTCTGATCTTGATAAAGATATTGACGAGTTTGAAATCTGATTTTGTATAAAAACTTTCTCTGTTTCATATATATTCTATGGTGATATTATGAAACGGACCTTTTGCGTGTTTTTGACGAGTCTAATTGCTATTTTTACATTTACTGCTTCAGCCTGTGCACAGGAGATTTCTTTGTCGGCACAGGCTTATGTGCTTTATTGCGTGGAAAACGATACGATTTTGCTGTCAAAAAACGCTGATACAAAAATGAAAATGGCATCAACAACCAAGATAATGACCACTTTGCTTACGCTTGAACAGGCTCAAAAAAACGACAGCTATGTCAAATTTGATGAGTCAATGATATCAGAGGGCAGCTCAATGTATCTTAGTGTTGATGACACGGTGCATCTGTCTGATTTGGCGGTTGGTATGATGATGGCATCAGGCAACGATGCCTCAAATGCGGCAGCTATCAGCATATCAGGCAGCGTTGAAGATTTTGCCCTTCTTATGAACGAGAGAGCAGAGCAAATCGGTATGAAAAACACCAATTTTGTTACACCAAGCGGGCTTGATGATGAAAATCACTACTCAACTGCAATTGATATGGCACTTCTTATGGCGTGTGCTCTTAAAAACGAGCAGTTTTGTGAACTTGTGAAAAAAGAGTCTATGACGGTTGATTTTCTGACACCACAAAAACAGGTGACATATCATAATCACAACCGTTTGCTTTCTATGTATGATTACTGCATCGGTGGCAAAACAGGCTACACTCAGGCTGCCGGCAGATGTCTTGTCTCGGCATCAAGAAAAAACGGTCTGACACTTGTATGTGTTACTTTTGATGCACCGGATGATTGGAATGACCATATCAAAATGTACGAGTATGGTTATGAGCGATTTGCGTGTGTTGATACAAACGACGCTGATGAGAAATTTGTTATAGATGTTGTCGGTTCAGACAAAAACACAATATCGCTTTTTGCAAAAGAACGTTATGACTATGTTGTTGATATTGATAAAAAAGATTGTGTTAAGCGGTCACTTTATGTGCCTGACTTTTTGTACGCTCCTGTTAAAAAAGGCGACTATATCGGCATTGTTACATACACACTTGATGATAAAATTATCGCCCAGAATCCGCTTTTTGCAAATGAAGATGCCGATATGATTGAGAAAAAAGGAACGTTTTACTTCTTTAAAAGAATATTTACGAATTAAACTTTAGCAAGGTTATGCCTTTTTAAGGTGGAGGAATATATGAAAAAAGAACTGATAAGACTTCAGAAAATGCTTGCTGACTGCGGAGTTGACTCACGCAGAAAATGCGAAGAACTTATAAAAAACGGCAATGTAAAAGTCAACGGCAAAGTGGCTGTGATCGGCGACAAGGTTGACCCATACTCTGACAAAGTATACGTAAAGGGTAAGCGTGTAACTGCAGCCGCTAAGCCAAAATATCGCTATATTATGCTCAACAAACCACGTGGCTATGTGACCACAATGAGCGATGAGCGTGGCAGAAAATGTATAAAAGAGCTTATCACAGATGTCGAAGAGCGTGTATATCCAATCGGCAGACTTGACAAAGACTCAGAGGGTATGTTGCTTTTAACAAACGATGGTGATTTTGCAAACCACATTATGCATCCCAAAAAACATATCAACAAGGTGTACCGGGTAACTGTCCGTCCGTCTATCAATGAAGAACAGGTCGAAAAGCTCCAGACAGGTATTGTGCTTGATGACAGAAAAACCGCTCCTGCTCAGGTGCGTGTGGTGACAAAGCAGGAGGGCAGAGTTGTGCTTGAGATTGTACTGCGTGAGGGCAGAAACCGACAGATAAGACGCATGTGCGAGGCTGTTGATTTAGAGGTAGCACGTCTTAAGCGTATCGCTGTTGGTACAGTTAAACTCGGTGGACTGAAGCAGGGTATGTACCGCGATTTGTCAGCAGATGAGGTCAAACGTCTGTCACATGACCCTAATCCTAACAAAAACGATAGATAAGAGGTGGATGTATGCTGACGATCACAACTGTAAAAGATAACGATATACTGAAAAAATGTGGTGATGAAAACGCAGTTGTCCTTATGTGTAAGGAAGACGGCGTGGAAAAAGGCTACATCGCCTTTGTTCAGATTGGCTATGTGTTACACATCACCGGGTTTGAAGTTTATTATGCTACAGAAGAATTAAAAGGTGAAGCGTATATTGTTGCAGATACGCTTATCAAGAGCATAGGCTCGTATGCACTCAACCATTCGTGTTTTTACATTCAATGTTCTATAAAAGAATTATACCCGATGCTGAAAAAATTCAGCTTTGCTGAAAATGACAATTATTTAACAACAAATCTTCAACAATTATTTAAAGTGTGCAAAAATTGATTTTTGCACACTTTTTTTCTTGTATTTTACAGCAGTTTAAGATATACTATATAATGACGAAAAATAGAAATTTATTTAACGTTATTAAACATAAATCAGGAGGAATTGACATGAGTTTTTCAAGTGTTTCTCAAATCAGAGAAGAACTCAATAAAACTGCAGGCGTTGAAATTCTTACAAAGTTTTTTGACGATGGCAGTTTCTGTGAGACAGACGCGCTTTTAAAAAGCGAAAGCGGGCTTGCTGAGGCTGTTACTGGCTATGGTACAGTAATGGGTATGCCGGTTTATGCTTTTGCTCAGAACAGCGACGTTGCTAACGGTGCTATGAGTAAGGCTCAGGCTAAAAAAATCTGCAGACTTTATGAGCTTGCAAAGATTACAGGCGCACCTGTTGTAGGTTTTTATGACAGCGTTGGTGGCAGACTTACTCAAAAGAATGATTTGCTTGCAGCATATGGCGATATTTTGGGTAAATCATCTTCTATCTCAGGTGTGGTACCACAGCTTTCAGTAGTGCTTGGTACTTGTCTTGGTACAACAGCCCTGACTGCGGTATCTGCCGACTTTGTTATTATGAGCAAGGATGCTGAACTTTCAATTGATGTTCTCGGCGAAAAGTCATCTGCACAGCACAACGCAAAATGCGGTGTTGCAAATTTTGTTTGCGACAGCAATGATGAAGCAATCAATAAGGCAAGAGATCTTGTTACTTACTTCCCATCAAACAACTTAGAAACAGCACCTGTAGACGATGTTGTGGCACCTGATGCACAAGCACAGTGCACAGTATGTTCAATCGCAGATGCAGACTCACTTTGCCTTGTTAATGAAGATTTTGGCGAAAATGCCAAGACTGCTTTTGGCAGAGTAAACGGCGAAACAGTTGCTTTTGTTTCTACAAGGGGCGAGTTTGTCGACTGTAAGAGTGCTCAGAAAATCGCTAAGTTTGTTCGATTTGCTGACGCTTATTCAATTCCTGTTGTTACAGTTGTTGATTCAAAGGGCTTCTCATCAGTCAGAAGTGCAGTACGCGTTACATCAGCGTACGCTGAGGCTACTACTGCTAAGATTGCTATTATTGAGGGCACAGCAGTTGGTACAACATATATTGCACTTGCAGGTAAAGCTTCTCAGACTGATATGACATTTGCACTCGAAAATGCGATTGTTTCTCCTGTTAATCCAAAAGCACTTGCTTTTATTATGGACGAGGATGCTATGAACGTTCCTGTAGAAGAGCAGGACAAGGTAGCTTACGATTTTGCACAGCGTGAGTTTTCAGCAGTAAATGCGGCACTCAACGGTTATGTTGATGACGTTATTTGCAAATCACAGCTCAGAGCAAAAGTTTCATGTGCTCTTGAGATGCTTTCTTCAAAGCGTGTCGAGACACTTGCAAAAAAGCACAACACAATCTGATAAATTACACTTTTTATTTACGAAAGGGAAATTGATATGAAAAATCTTAGAATTACCGTAAATGGCACAACATACGACGTACAGGTTGAAGAAGTAAACGGCGCTGTGGCTCCTGTTGCCGCTGCTCCTGTAGCTGCACCAGCATCTGCTGCGGCTCCTGCTCCAGCTGCTGCACCGGCTGCTCCAGCCACTGCACCTGCTGCTCCTGCAGGAGATGGCGAGCCGGTACCATCACCAATGCCTGGCACAATTTTGTCAGTTAATGTAACTGCAGGTCAGAGCGTAAGTAAAGGTGACGTGCTTGTAGTGCTCGAGGCTATGAAGATGGAAAATGAAATCAAGGCACCAAACGACGGCACAGTTGTTTCTGTCAACGTAAACAAGGGCGAGTCTGTTGACTCAGGTCAGACACTCGTTACATTATCATAATCAAAGGTGAGTTATTATGGCAAAACAGATTAAAATTACCGAAACTGCTCTGCGTGATGCTCATCAGTCATTGATTGCTACACGTATGACACTTGAACAGATGCTTCCTATCCTTGACAAAATGGACAAGGCTGGTTTTTATTCACTCGAGTGTTGGGGTGGTGCTACATTTGACAGTTGTCTTCGATTCTTAAACGAGGACCCATGGCACAGACTCAGAACAATCAAAGACCACTGCAAAAACACAAAACTCCAGATGCTTTTCCGTGGCCAGAATATGCTTGGTTACCGTCACTATGCTGACGATGTGCTTGAGTATTTTGTTCAGCGCAGTGTTGCTAATGGTATAGATATCATCCGTATTTTTGATGCTTTAAACGATATCAAAAACCTGCAGACCGCTATCAAAGCCGCTAAAAAAGAAGGTGCACACGCACAGGTTGCTATCTCTTACACAACAGGCCCTGTATTTACTGACGAATATTATGTTGAGTATGCTAAGCGTATTGCTGATGCAGGGGCTGATTCTATCTGTATCAAGGACATGGCGGCACTGCTTACTCCATATGCTACAGAAAGCCTTGTTAAAGCTATCAAAGCTGAGGTTGATTTACCAATTCAGCTTCATACACACTACACATCAGGTCTTGCATCAATGTGTCTGTTAAAGGGTGTTGAAGCAGGCGTAGATATGATTGACACTGCTATTTCTCCACTTGCACTTGGTACATCACACGCACCAACCGAGTCTATGGTAGCGGCACTCATGGGCAGTCAGTATGACACTGGCATCAAGCTCGAAGAATTAACAGAGATCCGTGACTACTTTATGACACTTCGTCAGAAATATATCGAAGATGGCTTACTTGACCAGAAGATGCTCGCAACGGATGCAAACGCTCTTATCTATCAGGTACCGGGCGGTATGCTGTCTAACCTTCTTTCTCAGCTCAAGCAGGCAGGCAAAGAAGACCAGCTTTCTGAAGTTTTGGCTGAAGTACCACGAGTAAGAGAAGACTCAGGTTACCCACCACTTGTTACTCCTACATCACAGATTGTCGGCACACAGGCTGTGTTCAATGTAATCACAGGTGAACGCTACAAGATGTGCACAAAGGAATTCAAGGACATGGTAGCAGGCAAGTACGGTACAACACCAATGCCTATTGACCCAGAGTTTAGAAAGAAGATTATCGGCGATATGGAGCCTGTGGACTGCAGACCTGCAGACCTGCTCGAGCCGGAACTTGATAAGCTTCGTGCAGAAATCCCACAGTGGATTCAGCAGGAAGAGGACGTGCTGTCATACGGTATGTTCCAGAAAGTTGCGCTTGATTTCTTTGAAAAGAGAAGAAACGCACAGGTTGGAATCAACGGCTCAAAACTCGACAAGGACAATATGATTCACCCTGTATAATCACAGGTAAAATTCTTTATAAGAAATAATGCAGGGCGACTGAACCTCGCCCTGCTTATTTAAACTTAGTACATATTTGTTTCCGTAGCTCAGCAGGATAGAGCAACTGCCTCCTAAGCAGTAGGTCGGAGGTTCGAATCCTCTCGGGAACGCCAAAAGCGGCGAGATGTCTCTCGCCTAAGATAAGAGATAATAGATAATATGGAATAGATAATAGTTGTTTTTACTGGCATTTCGCCACGTTATCTATTCTCTATTATCTATTCTTTTTTCTCTATTATCTAAAGGGGGTACTACTAATGGCACAAGATAGCATACTGTTGGATAAGTCACTTAAATTTGCAGCACGTATTATAAAACTTTCTAATTATCTCAAGGAAAAGAAAAAGGAAACAGTAATCGCAAAGTAAATTATCCGCAGCGCGACCTCTATTGGGGCTAATGCTAACGAAGCCATTTACGGTATCAGTAAAGCAGATTTTATAGCGAAACTTCAAATCTCCCTCAAAGAAACAGCTGAAACAGAATACTGGTTAAGACTACTAGTGTTATCAGATTATATATCTGAAAAAGAGGGAGAATCGCTGATTGCTGATTGTCTTGAAATCAAGAAAATTTTGATTTCAACGCTTAACACAGCCAAATCGAATAAGTAGTTAATGTGTCAAAACCGCCTTTTTACAGGCGGTTTTATTTTTTTACTCTTTATTTATTGTAATGTAACAAAATATGTGATAAACTAAGGTTGCCAAACTAACTGAATATGTGTGAAATTGGGTGCGTTTTCTTTTGTGGAATAATTGCGCTCTTTTTGGTCATATTTGTATAGGAATGAATTTGATAAAAATGCAGATTCCACCCTATATGAATATGTGTGCTAGTGCACCCGTTTCACATTGAGTTAGTTTGGCGACTATCGGAGTTTGCGTTTTTTGTGCGGCCACTTCGGTGGTCGCACTTTTTATTTTTTGGCAAAGTATAATAAGAGCAGAAAGGAGGAGAATCTATGGGGAGAGAACTAAAAAGAGATGCGTGCCCTGAAAAATATTGTACAAGCGGCAACTTTGTTAGGGAAAGCGTTCCTATAATTATTTCGTTGGTGCTTGTTTCGATTTTTTCCGGTTCGTTATTTAAATCAAGTGGTTTGAGTACAGTAATTACTATTCTAATCGAAGTTGTTTTTATTGTTGTTTTCTATGGTTTCTTTTACGTGTTTTTTAGCGGCATGAAGAAACGATTAGCCCAGACCTACATAAGTGTATGTGAAAACGGTGTATGTGGTGTTTGTCCGTTAAACGGATTTAATAACAGGACATTTGAATTATTCTACTACGAAATCACCAAGATGGTAGTCAAAGGCGAGAGATTGTTTTTGTATTCAAAAAAAGGTAATGTTGCCCTTACTTTAAAAGATGCGCAGGGTACTGCTTCTATTATTAAAAGCAAAAATACAAGTTTATAAAAGGGGATTTAAATATGAAAAAAATCAAGATTATATCTTTATTGTGTGCGTTACTGATATTTGTTTTAGTTTTTTCAGGATGTGGTAAAACCACAGGAAACGATGCTGATGTGGATAACTCTTTGTCAGACACACAAGTAGACAATACGGATAATAAGGAAAATGAGTTTGAGTTTCCTGAATTCGAAGTTGATACAACCGATAAGGAATATATCACTTCTAAAGAAAGTTTTGTTGACAAGATGTCAGAACTTTTAGATATGTCGCTTTACGGTGAATTGAATGAACACGATTATACATCGCATATGCAGTATACTTATGAAATTAAAGATAGGATTGAATATGATATGGATTGCAGTGTGAAGTTTTCCGATGGAACTCAGTTTACTATGCCACTTTCTTTAGAAGATTTTATAGAAACTGGCTGGACACTTGATAGCTCTATTGGTACTCAATCGCTCAATCCAAATCTTATGACTGATGTTACAATGCAAAATTCATCAGGAAACACGCTGGAAGTCACCGTGTGTAATACGAGTGATACAAGCCTTACAATCAAAGAGTGTGATTTGATGGGTATTGCATCAGAGCAGTATGTATTTGGCACATTCAGGAAAGTTGATGGTGCGGTGGAATTTGTGGTTTGCGACACGCTGAACAATGCTTCTACATTGGAAGATATTATAAAGAAACTAGGCAACCCTACCTATATAGATTATAAGTTGTATCGAGATGCTGATGGAAACTACGATTGTTCTGCGTTAAATATCAGTTATCAACAAAAAGACTCTATATACAGTCATCTTGATTTCTTTATTAGCGCAGACGGAAACTATATTATGAGTATGGATTATACAGCAGATCCGACATAGTATAACAGCATATAATCAGCAGTAACGGCGTAACACTTTAGCCCTAAAAATTTCCTGATGACAGGGGGTTGGGGATTATAAGGAATTTCCCTCGGTATCTCCTAAGCAGAAGGTCGGGGATTCGAATTCCTTCAAGCACGCCAAAGCTCCGCAGAAACTTTGCGGAGCTTTTTTTGTTTTCATTGCATCGTATCAAAGGACGTGGATATGTTTGAGCAAAATCTATTGACAAATACAATACTTCGTGATATGATGTATTACGCAAGAGGAGGTATAGTATGGATATTCAGCTTAAAAGAGGTCTTTTGGATGTTTGCGTGTTAGCGGCAATCAAAAGCGAAGATTCCTATGGCTACAAAATCATCAAAGATATGAAGCCGTATATTGAACTTTCTGAATCGACTTTATATACCATCCTCAAACGACTGGAAACAGCTAATATGCTGACTGTTCGCACTGCAGAGCACGGTGGCAGACTCAGAAAGTATTACCATATTACCGATGAGGGACTTAAACGAATTGAGGATTTTAAGGTCGAGTGGAAAGAAATCTTATCTATATATCGATTTGTAACTAAGGAGGACAAGGAAAATGAATAAAACAGAGTTTGCTCTTGAATTATATGAAAAACTTCCTATATTACCATCTGAAGAGATTGACGAGCGTTTAACTTTTTATTTAGAAATGATTGACGATAGAATGGAAGATGGACTATCTGAGGAAGATGCCGTTTCAGCCATCGGTTCTATTGATGATGTTGCAGAGCAGATATTAGCTGATATTCCGCTTTCAACAATAGTGAAGAAAAGTATTAAATCCAAAAGAAAGCTCAAAGCGTGGGGAATCGTGCTTTTGGCGCTCGGCTCTCCGATATGGCTTTCCCTGGGTATCGCAGCAGTTGCCGTGATTTTCTCACTTTACGTTTCCTTATGGGCGGTGATTATTTCCTTGTGGGCTGTGTTTGCCTCGCTAATCGGAAGTGCTGTAGGTTGTGTTGTAGGTGGTGTTTTATTTACGTTTGGCAGTAATTTGTTAACGGGTGTTGCTGTAATAGGTGCAGGAATCGTATGTGCGGGACTTTCTATCTTTATGTTTTACGGATGCAAGGCAGCAACAGGTGGCACCTTGGTGCTCACAAAGAAAATGGCAATATTCATTAAAAATTGCTTTTTGAGGAAGGAGGAAGCATAATGAGAAAGACAGCAAAAGTATGGCTTATTATAGCGGCCTCTCTTGTGGTAGTCGGAAGTGTGATTTTTGTAGGAGTGATGAATATGCTCAAATGGGATTTTACAAAACTATCAACAATCAAATATGAAACTAATGATTACGAGATTCTTAAAGATTTTGAAGATATAACCATCGTCACCGATACCGCAGACATTGTGCTTGTGCCTTCCAAAGACCAAAAAACTTTGGTTGTATGTCACGAACAGAAAAATATCAAGCACTCAGTTTCGGCTAAGGATGGCGCACTTGTTGTAGAGGTTGTCGATACTAGAAAATGGTATGACTATATCGGCATAAACTTCGGCACCCCGAAAATAACAGTATATATCCCACAGGGCGAATATGGTATGCTTTCGGTACAGTCGAGCACAGGCGATGTGGAAATACCACAAGAATTCAAGTTTGAAAGTATAGATATTTCAGAAAGCACAGGAAATGTAACAAACTACGCTTCTGCTTTAGAAAGTATAAAAATCAAGACAAGCACAGGCAGTATTTGTGTTGAAAATGTATCCTCAGGCTCACTTGACCTTTCAGTTTCTACAGGCAAGGTAACTGCTTCATCTGTGAGTTGCGAAGGTGATGTTACGGTCGGTGTATCAACAGGCAAAGTGTATCTTGTCGATACCCAGTGCAAAAGCGTTATATCAAGCGGAAACACAGGTGATATTTCTCTTGAAAATGTTGTTGCTACAGAGAAGTTTTCTATCGAGAGAAGCACAGGTGATGTGACGTTCGATGGCTCAGATGCTGCTGAAATTATCGTTAGAACCGATACTGGCAATGTTACAGGCACCCTGCTTTCAGATAAGGTGTTTATTACTCAAACCGATACAGGTGTTGTCAATGTTCCAAAAACAGTAACAGGCGGCAAGTGTGAAATCACCACCGATACAGGCAACATAAAAATTACTGTAAATTGAATCATAAATCCAAAATATTCCCTCGTTATACGGGGGAATATTTATTTACAAACTTATTTTAGAGTAGTATAATTCTAAAAGAATGTTATTCTGAGGTGACCGGTATGAAAAGAATTGTGGCTTTATTAATGGTACTGCTTTTGTTGCTTTGTGGTTGTAAAAATGAAAAAGCGTCTCAAAAGCAAGAAAAAACACAGATAAAACCAACAACCGCAGAAACAACTGACCAGTTTCAAACACAACCGCCAACACAAATTCCAACTGAAAAACAGACTGTAAATGTCGAACAGGACCCTACGCTTTCTAGAGAACTCGATGCGATAATTAATAACCATCACTACGAAGGTGTTGCATCTGTTTATTATAAAGGCAAAAAAGTGTACGAGTCAGCAACGGGCTACGCTGACAAAGATGTGAACAGAAAAAATTCACCACAGGATATCTTCAGAATAGCATCGCTGACAAAGCAGTTTACAGCTACAGGCATTTGTTTGTTGTATGAACAGGGAAAACTAAGTGTTTATGATACTGTGTCAAAGTATTTTCCTTATGCTGTGTACGGGGATATGGTTACTATAGAAAACCTGCTTAATATGACATCAGGCATACCGGATTTTGCATCAAATAGATACGAAGGCAGTAGTCTTTTTGAAATATCACAGTACAATACTGCTGATGCAAACAAGCAAATACTCGAAAACTGGATACTGTCTTGCAATCTTTCTTTTACACCGGGAACTATGTGGGATTACAGCAACAGCAATTACTTTTTGCTTGGCAGAATTATCGAAATAGCAAGTGGTCAGAAATACGAAGATTTTATAAATGACAAAATCATTAATCCACTTAAGCTAAAAAGCACCGGATTTGATTTAAACAGCGTCACAACAAATGGCTATGTGTATGATAGTGCAAAATCTGAGCAGGCGTTGCTCAGCGAAACAGGTACACAATGGCTGATTTACCCCGGTGTTATGTTTGCTTCAGGTGATATGTGCTCGCGTGTTGATGATTTGTATGTGTGGATAACAGCGTTAAGAGATGGCAAAATCGTAAAGCCGCAGACTTTTTCTGTTATGACACAAAACAACAGCCTTTCCTATGGCTACGGCTTTTTTGTAAATGATGTAGCGTGCTACCACACAGGACACGTGGGGTCGTATTTATCGTATCTTGGACTTGCAAGAGAAAAAGATTTTGTTGTGATAACACTTAGCAACACCTATTCTGACTCAGAGGTGCATTCAGGCATTGGTGTGTTGCTTGGCAATGCTGCACTTGAATATCTGGAATCATAATCTCAAGATAAGGGACTGTTATGAATATTTTGATTTGTCCTGTATGTAAGCAGGAGTTGACAGTTGACAACAGAATATACAGATGTAAAAACAACCACTGCTTTGATATAGCAAAAGAAGGATATGTCAACTTGAATCCGTCAAGCAAATCAGGTGACTTTGTTGGCGATAATAAAGAGATGGCAAATGCAAGACGAGGCTTTTTGAATAATGGTTATTTTGATGTGCTTGCAAATGCGGTGTCAGGTTGTGTGCAAAAATACTCCCAAAACGGTGACAATGTACTTGATATCTGTTGTGGTGAGGGATATTACACAGACTTTATATCAAAATCGTGCGACCGTAATTTTTATGGCTTTGATTTGTCAAAAAATATGGTGCGACTTGCCGGAAAACGAAAATGCAACGCTACATTTTTTGTTGCCAACATTGCGCACATTCCGCTCAAATCAAACAGTGTAAACTTTGCTTTTCATCTGTTTGCACCATTTCACGCTGCTGAATTTTCGCGAGTTTTAGCTGAAGATGGAGTTATTGTGACAGCAGTAGCAGGAAAAAACCATCTGTTTTCTTTAAAACAGGTGCTTTATGACACACCGTACAAAAACGACGAAAATCCGCCTGATGCGGGCGATTTAATTCTTCACAAGAAAATAAAAGTCAGTGACACTATAACACTTAATTCTAAAGAAGAAATAAATGCTTTGTTTAAGATGACGCCATATTACTATCATACACCATCTGAGGGGATGCAAAAACTTGAGTCGCTTGACTATCTTGAAACCAAGGTTGAATTTGTACTTTATGTGTACAAAAAATAAGGTCTATTACATCTTTGACACAGTATCTTACTATTGTAACTGTTACAAAAAGCAGTTATAATGATTGTATAAATTATGACAGGAGTGTTTTTTTATGAAAAAACTGTTTGCTTTATTACTTGTTTTTGTGATGCTGTTTTCGTTTGCAGGTTGCAAAAAAGACACTATTGATGCTAATCTCACAGATGCGTTTAAAACTAACTCTGATAAGTCTTTGGATGATATCGCCTCTATCTGGCAGTATAACGAGTCAATTGGTTTTGACACAACATATACACACGTTGTCGAGGGTGCAATGCTGGGCTTTGGCGATGCACAAATCACAGGTTTTTCTGATGGTGTAATGCTCAGACCGGGGGACAGTACTATTCCATTCATTGGCTATATTTTCACTTTGGCACAGGACACGGACAAAAAAGAGTTTATGCAGATGCTTAAAGACAACGCTGACCTTAACTTTAACGGGGTTAATAGTGCTGACAAAGTTGTTGTTGAAAGCGACTCTGACAAGGTGATTGTTATTATCACACCTGAGTCATACGATAAGCCTGATACAACAAATGAAACAACTCTGCCTACAGAAGATGAAGTGCCTGTATATGGTGACGAATTTGTCGACACATTCGAGTAATTTTCAATATACTTTTTGTGCACTATTAGGTGTTTTGTGAAAAAAACTTGATTAGTGCGTCTTTTGGTAGTAAAATATATATGCAGACTTAATAGTTACACTATAAATGGGGGGATAGATATGAAAAAGATTATTGCACCGCTTATTATTACAGCGATATTTGTGTTGTATCTTGTATTTTATTTCGGGTTGATTGTCTTTTTGATTGATAACCTTGCTATAAAGATTTTGTTTGGTGTAGTGCCTGTTTTGCTTTGTGGTGTGATGATTTATGTCTGCGTTGAAAGAATAAAAGAATTGAGAGGTAATGAGGAAGATGATCTTAGTAAATACTGATTACATCACCGGTAAAAATTTAGAGATGCTCGGTCTGGTGCGCGGTAGCACAATCCAGAGCAAACATTTGGGCAAAGATATCGCCCAGAGCTTCAAGACACTTGTCGGCGGTGAGCTCAAAGCTTACAATGATATGATGAATGAGGCACGTGCTCTTGCTACAAAGCGTATGGTTGACCAGGCTGCAATGATGGGTGCTGACGCTATTGTAAATATTCGCTACGCATCTGCTGCTGTTGTACAGGGTGCTGCTGAGGTTATTGCATACGGCACTGCTGTAAAGTTTATTTAAGTAAATAAAGTGATTGTAAAAAAAGCCTTGATTAAAAAATCAGGCTTTTTTTGTGTGATTCATAAAAAATACTATATATTGTTAAAAAAATTGTTGCTAATTGCACATTTGGGGTTTATAATATAATTATTCTAATAAAAGGAGGATGTAGAACTTTTATGTTTGAAAAAATTTTTAAACTCAAAGAAAACAACACTAATGTAAAAACCGAGATAATTGCGGGTCTTACAACTTTTTTTGCTATGGCATATATTGTCGTAGTCAACCCAAATCAGATTGTCGGATTCAGCTTTGATGTTCCTGGTGTAAGCCAGATTTGGAACGCTGTTTATATCGGTTCTATCATTGCGGCAACTATAGGAACCTTGATGTATGCACTTTATGCGAACCTTCCGTTTGCACAGGCTTGTGGTATGGGACTTAACTCATTTTTCTTTACATCATTTGTTCTTCCACAGATTATTTCTGGTAATGACGTAATCAAGGGTTATCAGGCCGGTCTTGTTATAATTCTTATCTCAGGTCTTATATTCCTGCTTCTGTCAATTACAGGTGTTCGAGAGTATATCGCAAAAGCTATGCCTGAATGTATAAAAAAGGCGATTCCTGCAGGTATTGGTCTTTTCATTGCTTTTATCGGCTTCCAGAATGTAGGTATCATTCAATCTAACCAGTACACACTTGTTCAGTTTGTTAAGATTAACGGAGCTAAGTGGATTGATATTGCACCTGCAATTATTGCGCTTGTTGGATTTATTATTATTGGTGTGCTTTCAAAATTAAAGGTAAAAGGTGCCGTGCTTTTAGGAATTTTTGCAACAACTGTTATTTATTATCTTGCAACATGGCAACTACCAAACTTTGATATGAGTTCAGTAACTGAGCCGTTTAAAGATTTTGCTCAAATCGGTATTACCGGTGTGTTCCAGCCGGAGTCATGGATAAACGCTTTTTCAGGTGAGATGATTGGTAGCATTTTCTCTGTTATTATGATTATCATCACATTCTGTCTTGTTGATATGTTTGATACTATCGGAACACTTTACGGTGCTGCATCAGAAGCTAATATGCTCGACGAAAACGGCGACCCTGTAAAACTGGAAAAAGCTATGGTGTGTGACTCTGTTGCAACTGTATCAGGTGCTGTATGCGGTACATCAACTGTAACAACTTTTGTTGAGTGTGCATCAGGCGTTGCTGCAGGCGGTAGAACAGGTCTTACAAGTTTGGTAACATCTTTCTGCTTTATCCTTTGTTTGTTCTTGTCACCTGTTGCAAGTATCATTCCGGCTGCTGCTACTGCTCCTGCACTTATCTTTGTTGGTGTTCTTATGCTCAAGAATTTCTCAAAAGTTGATATGGAAGATATGCGTAGTGCTATCCCTGCATTTTTGACACTTGTTATGATGCCGTTGACATATTCTATTGCAAACGGTATCGGCATCGGTGCTATCTCTTATGTTCTCATCACTTTGTTCACAGGCAAATATTCAAAGAAAGATATCACAGTAACAATCATTGCATTACTGTTTGTTTGCAAGTTTGTATTTGGTACTATCTGATAAATTTTGTGACCATATAAGTATGGCTGACGGTTTTATTTATCGTAAAAAACATCACGTTGAAAATATTATTTGTTAATAAGTCAAGCCCCGAGTTTAGCTCGGGGCTTACTTTGTGTGTAAAATACATAAACAATCTACCTTATAACACGCAGTATTTAAGCGAAATTTTTGTATTTTTATTATTGACAAGCGGTGTTTGATTTATTATAATACTAGATAGTGTTTTAGTATGCATTATTGCGTAAAGGAAGGGTTGTTATGCTACTTTCACTCAAGGATATCTTCGTGAATGACGGCATGAAATCCGACTATACCTACACCGAGTCTATGTCAGATGTTGAGCTTTACGGGGTATATCCATTCAAATCTCCCGTCAGCGTCAATGCGACTATCGTTAACAAGACTGGTCTTGTCACTCTTGATATCGATGTTGAGTTTTTATACTCTCGTCCGTGCGACAGATGCTTTGTTGATGTCGATACCGATATGAAACAGCATTTTACTCACCGACTTGTCGAATCCCTCGAGGGCGACTACAATGATGAATACATCGAAACCACTGACTACAAGCTCGATTTATCCGAACTTGTCACCACCGACATTTTGTTGTCGTTACCGTCTAAGTATCTTTGCAAGGGGGACTGTCAAGGTCTCTGTCAAAAATGTGGACATAATCTTAACTTAGGCGACTGTGACTGTGACAAGCGTGTGATAGACCCACGGCTTGAAGCACTTAAGGAATTATTAGATTAACATACAATACAAGAGGAGGTTATCTTAATGGCAGTACCAGCTAGAAAGACATCAAAAGCTAGAAGAGACAAGAGAAGAAACAACGTTTGGAAGCTTCCTGTTCCTGCACTTTCAGTTTGTCCAAACTGCGGTGAGTACAAGGCTCCACACAAGGTTTGTGGTAACTGTGGTATGTACAACGGCAGACAGGTTATCGCTAAAGATGCTGAATAATCAATAACAAAAGTATTAGGCGGCAGTATATTTGCCGCCCTTTTGTTTTTTTTTGAGGAGGTGTGACTGTGTCAGTAAAAATAAATAATGTTGAGCCGCGCAGTCACGCTGCGCGCAAAGGGATAAAGTCAGGCGAGTATCTTGTGTCTATCAACGGCAACGATATCGTTGATGTGCTCGACTACCGATTTTATCAGTTTAGTCGGGAGCTCGAGCTTGTTATCCGCGATATAGAGGGCAAAACCCGCATAGTAAAACTCAAGAAACCCGAGTACGACGAGCTCGGACTTTTGTTCGATACCTACCTGATGGACGACCAAAAGAGTTGCAGGAATAAGTGTATTTTTTGCTTTATCGACCAGTTGCCGAGCGGTATGCGCGATACGCTTTATTTTAAGGATGACGACTCGCGCCTGTCGTTTTTATTCGGCAATTATATCACTTTGACTAACATCACCGAACACGAGGTCGACAGGATAGTAAAGATGCACATCAGCCCTGTCAATGTATCTGTTCACACTACAAACGAACAGCTTCGATGCAAGATGATGAACAACCGTTTTGCAGGTGATGCACTCAAGTATCTCAGACGTTTATGTGACAGCTCTATCGAGGTCAACACCCAGATTGTTTGCTGTCCGGGATATAACGACGGCGATGAGCTAAGACGCACCCTGACTGATTTAGAAGCTCTGGGTGTCAATATGATTGCAGTAGTGCCTGTTGGACTCACAGCACATCGAGAGGGCCTGACACAGCTTACTCCATTTACCAAGGAAAAAGCGATTGAAACTATCGGCATTATTGAGGAATTCTCTGATAAATGTCTACAGAAATACGGCAGACGCATCGCATTCGCCGCTGACGAACTGTATATTAAAGCTGAGCGTGAGATACCCTCCGCTACGCATTACGAAGATTTTCCTGCACTCGAAAATGGTGTCGGACTTATCGCTTTGCTCAAAGACGAGTTGTCTTACGCTTTGGAAGATTATAAAGGCGATACCGATATAAAACGAGACGTCACCATAGCGTGCGGCACATCTGTCGCTCCATTTATGCGCGATATGATGGACGATGTTGAAAGTAGGTTTTCTAATATCAAAGTCAACGTCGTGCCTATAAGAAACGACTTTTTCGGTGGCGGAGTTAATGTCAGCGGACTTGTTGTAGGACGTGACCTTATAGCTCAGCTCAAAGACATCGAGTTAGGCGACGAACTGCTTATTTCATCATCGATGCTCCGTTTTGAAAATGATTTATTCTTAGACGATACATCAGTTACCGATGTTGAATCTGCACTTAATATTAAGCTCACCCCTGTCAATAATAACGGTGAGCAACTACTCTACGCGATTTTAGGAAAGGGGAGTGAAAGTATATGAAACCTGTTATAGCGATTGTCGGACGCCCTAATGTCGGCAAATCTACGCTTTTTAATAAGCTTATCGGTCAGCGTGTGTCTATCGTTGACGATACACCGGGTGTTACCAGAGACCGTATCTACGGCGAGGTAGAATGGCAGGGCAGAGTAGCTACCCTTATCGATACAGGTGGTATTGAGCCTAAGAGCGACGATATCATTTTGTCTCAGATGCGTATTCAGGCTGAACTTGCTATCGAGACAGCCGATGTCATTGTGCTTGTCACAGATGTACGTTCAGGCGTGGTTGCTACTGACCTTGATGTAGCACAGATGTTACTCAAGAGCTCCAAGCCTATCGTTTTGTGTGTCAACAAATGCGACAATATCGGCGAGCCTGACCCTGCTTTATACGAGTTTTACAACATGGGACTTGACCCTATCGCTGTGTCATCAGTACACGGTCACGGCACAGGCGATTTACTCGATGCGGCTTTTGAGCATCTGCCGAAATTCGACGATGTTGAGGACGACCCTGAGGTCATCTCTGTTGCTGTTATCGGCAGACCGAACGTTGGCAAATCATCACTTATTAACAAAATCACTGGTCAGAGCCGTTGCATTGTTTCTAATATCGCAGGTACCACCCGCGACAGTATCGACACTAAGATAGAAAACGAGTTTGGTACTTTCAACTTTATCGATACAGCAGGTATGCGTAAAAAGAGCAAGATTGTTGATAATATTGAGAGATACTCTATACTGCGCGCTAAGATGGCTATCGAGCGATGCGATGTCTGCGTTATTATGATTGATGCCGAAACAGGTGTCACTGAGCAGGATACCAAGATTGCAGGTATGGCTATCGAAGCGGGCAAAGGTTGTGTACTGGCAGTCAACAAGTGGGACGCTATCGACAAAGACGACAAAACTATGCCTAACTTCAAAAAGGATATAGAAACCGACTTTGCCTTTATGTCCTATACACCGTCTGTGTTTATATCTGCCAAGACAGGTCAGCGCTTAAATAACCTGTTTGAGCTTATTGTTCAGGTAGCTAACAACAACGCTATGCGTATAAAAACAGGTATGCTCAACGAACTGCTTGCTCAGGCTACTATGCGTGTACAGCCGCCTACCGACAAAGGCAGACGCCTTAAGATTTACTATATGACACAGGCATCTACAAAACCGCCTACATTTGTATTTTTCTGCAACAACGCCGAGCTGTTCCATTTTTCATATCAGAGATATCTAGAGAACAGAATTCGTGAAGCGTTTGGATTGGAAGGCACACCTATTAGAATAGCCATCAGAGAAAGAGGAGACAAATGACAGTAGCAATTATTATCAGAGTATTGATTACCGCTTTAGTTGCATATTTATTCGGTAGCAT